>JACQVH010000100.1 GCA_016209895.1 Candidatus Hydrogenedentota bacterium
ATCTTCTCAAGAAAAACAGGTTCTTGACGGATGCTAGTACGAATAAACTTGAAAAGAATCGAGACGGCCCCATTTGACAGCATTGTGTGCATTCACCTAAAACCGTTCGGAGCGATTGCACTTTGACGGACTTCATTGAGATTGGGAAAGCCTGGCCAAGCGTCGGGAAGGAGATTGTGATGAAGATTTCAAAGCATCTTGTCGTGTGCGCAATATTCTTGTGCGCGGGATTTACGGCGGTTCTTGCGTCGGCGGCCCCGCCCTACGTGTACCTGACGTATTCCGACGCTCCCGACACTTCGATTGACATCAACCTACTGATTCCCGCCAAAGTCCCGGCGGTGGACGTGTACTACGATACGGAATCCCGCGCCGGCAAGACGGATGCCTACATAAATCACGTGAACGCCGCGTATCACCAAACGCTCATGGAACTGAGTGACCGACGGGCGCTCTACGTGGCGGCGTTGAAGGGCCTCAAGCCCGGCACGGTCTATTACTTTGTCGCGGGCGAGGCGAAGTACGGCATGACGACCGAACGGAAATTTCGCACGCTGCCGGGTGGCAGTAAGCCGTTACGGTTCGTGAACGGTGGCGATATGGGCGCGGACGGTCGCGCAATCCCCTTGCTCACGCTGGCCGGGAAGCAAGACCCGGATTTCGGCGTCGTCGGAGGCGACATCGCGTATGTGAACGGACTCTTGGGAGGGTACGCGACGTGGGACCGTTGGCTGGAAAACTGGGACCGGCTGATGATCACCACGGATGGGCGCATGGTCCCCATCGTGGCGGCGATCGGGAACCACGAGACGAACAGTTTTGAATCGAACGACCTCCAGTTGCGCGCACCCTGGTACACGGGCCTGTTTGGGCGCCAAGGTACGGACATCTATTACACCCGCCGATTTGGAAACGACCTGGCCTTCTTCTTTCTGGATTCGGGCCACTTGAATTCGCATGCGGGCGCGCAGACGGAGTGGCTGCGCCGGGAATTGGAGAAATACAAGGATGTGAAATACAAGTTCGCCGCGTACCACGTGCCGCTGTATCCGGCGCATCGGCCTTTCGACGGCGCCGGTTCGCAGTTGGGCCGGACCCATTGGGGACCGCTGTTCGATCAGTATGGGCTTACCGTCGCCTTTGAGCACCACGACCGCGTGTTCAAGCGCAGCAAGCCGCTGAAGGGGAATCAGGTGGTCAGGCGTGGGACGATTTACGTGGGAGACGGCTGTTTCGGCCGCGACCCGCGCACCATAGACCCTCAGCCCCGATGGTATAATGCAATTGAAAAAGATGTTGCCCATTTCTGGGTGGTGGACGTTGCAAGAAACGGGCTTCGTTTTAAGGCGATTGATGACCACGGGCGAACCATAGACACATTCTCGGTTCGCTGAGCCCTGAGTTTTACGGGTGTTCAGGTGAGCATGTGCGAACGTCGTACGTGCAAACGTCAGCTTTAGGAGGTGTTGTCAGATGAAACCGAAACTGAAACCGTTCACAAAACACAGTCCGCCAATGGCGGTAACCCTGTTGCTCCTGGTCTTACACGCCGCGATATTGCGCGCTCAGGAAATTCCCACGGTCGTAAATTCCGGCGCGTTCCGTACGCTCACGATCGGTGTCAGTGACGGCTATCTTGTCAGTCACCTCCTCATGAGCGCGGATGGAAGCCACGTCGCGTACACCACCCACCCGTCGTTGCAGAATTTTATAAACGATCTGCGCGTCCGCAACACCGACGGTAGCAATGAGCAAGTGATTTTCACCAACGATCCCATTGCCGTACCCCGGCTGTTCGAGAATTTCGACATATCGGACGATGGGTCGGTCGTCGTTTACGCCGTCAACACGGAGCTCGGTTTTCGCGGCGAACTGTGGGTGTTCGACACCAGCACGGGAGTCGCCTCACTTCTGCTACGCGACGTGCCCCATTCGAGTTTCGGCATTGAATCGCAAAAGCAAATCGAGGTGCAGCCGGGATTGGGTTTGTTTGCATTATCCGGGGACGGCACCTCACTCTATTTCTTGAATCGGTTTGGTCCGCAGGGCTCGAACAGCGATGGTATCCCGCCATCGGGCTTTACCGTGTACCGAGTTTCGGTGCCGGGCGGTCAAGCGGAGCCGGTGTTCGAAACGGCCGACCTGGCAAGTGTTCCCGGTATCTCACCTTCCGCCGTCGAACTCATCGCCGCGGGTGGACAGATCGCCTCGGATTTCACGGGCAGCGTCGTGATGATCCCGGTGGGGGGCGCATCGGCGAGTGCTAATCCACCGGTCCATGTGCTGCGCGTCGTCTCGGGGACGGCCGGAGCAGAAATCGTTCTCAACCTCGCGGGTTCGAGATTCACCGGACCCAGCCTGAGCGGTGATGGCACGATGATGGCCGTCGCGCGATTCGGCGGAGATCTGGAGCCGGAGGGTCTGTTCATAATGAACGCTGACGGCACTGGTACCCCACTTGTCCTCGATCGCGGTATCTTTGAATTTGGACGCTGGCCCACGAACCCCGCCCTCAGCAAGAGTGGAAACGCGGTGGCTCATCGTATGTCAACCCCAGGTGGACCCTCGGTGCGATGGGCGCCCACCAATACCGTCGCACCTCGTCCCATCAGTCAAAACGGTGTATTTGCGGCCGACCGCGAAGTCACCATTTCTCAGGACGGTTCGCGCGTCGCGTTCATCGGCGGGGTCGCGGACGACGTAAACTTTGGCGCGACGCAAGTCGTTATTTTCGACTGGACGGGTCCGGCCAAGGTCAACGCGTCGAATATTTCTTCGGTGACGGTTTCTCCAAGCGTTGAACTAGTGCGGCAAGATTTAATCAGCCCCGTCATACGAACGACATTCTCGTTCGGGGTTAACGGGCTGGATGCCGCGGGGATACGGACCTTCGTCTATAATTCCCGCGGGATATCGGAGCCCGGCGTTTCCGGCTTGGGCTTTGTATTCAGTTTACTCCGGGACGATGGGCAAGGAGGCGACCAGACCGCCGGCGACGGGCAGATTGACGACACGGATATCTGGGCCAATGCGTCGGTCGTGGACGATGTCTTGACCGGGCGTGGAATGGTCATCGGGAACAATGGCACGGCAGGATTCGTTGATTTCAATCTTTCGGTGCGCGACCCCATTGCTCCCGTCGCAAGCTTCCTCGTCGATCCCGCGAGTGGCGCCGCGCCCCTCACGGTCACTTTCACGAACACGTCCACCGGTGATTTCCATATTTCGCGCTGGGACTTCAACAACGACGGCAACTTTGACGCAACCAATCCTGTCGCGCCCATCACGTTCCAGTACACTGAAGTCGGCCAACACTCGGTGAGGCTACAAGTCGAGGGTCTCGGAGGGCAGGACGAGGTCACACGGTCTGCGGTTATCACTGTGCACCGGTCGGAAGACATTGACGGCAGCGGCGGCATTGACGCCGTGGACGTACAAACTACCATCAACGCGGCTCTTGGCCTGGACGTCGGCGGTTTGGACGCCGACGTGGACGATAACGGCGACGTGGACGCGGTAGACGTGCAGCGGGTTATCAACGCGGCGCTCGGTTTGTAACCGGACTACTCGACTTTCGTTTCCGGTTCGCTTAGCGCGGCGCATACGAGGGTCAGCACCAGGTATTGCCAATTGGCGATGACATCCGGTTTCATGAGGATGGTCTGGCCGATGGCGAGCAGAAACATGAGGAGTGACGTCAGCGTCCATACGAGGCGCGCTTTCTGGCCGGAGAGAATCAGCGCGGCTAGGACCGGTTCCGAAATTATGATCGCCCACGCGAGGAAGACGTTTAGGAGATGCGGCGACCACGTCTTGTCGAATTCCGTAGTAATCATCCCGATGAACGCGCCAGGCCCGATGGAAATCCATTTCATTAGACCCACGTATAGCAACCACGAGCCGAAACAAATTCGGACACCGAAAAGAAAGAACTTACGTGTATCGTAGTTGAGCCATTCCATACTAGCGATTCCTCCTCAGTAAGTAGGCATCGAGGGGTCAATCTTGTGCGCCCACTCGATGATGCCGCCGCGGACATTCTTTATCTTTCGGAACCCGGCCTCGCGCAGGAACGCCACCGCCTTCGCGCTGCGCGCGCCGGTCTTGCAATGCACGGCTATCTCGCGGGCCGAATCCAGTTCGTGGACGCGCGCCGGCAAGTCTGCGACCGGGATGAGTTTTGCGCCGGCGATGTGGCAAATTTGCCACTCCTCCGGGTTGCGCACGTCGAGGATATCGAAATCGTCTCCGGAGTCGAGGCGCGCTTTCACCGCTTCGACGGTCGTCTCCCATTGCGACCCGAGTTGCGGACCCGACACTTCGTCACCGCGGATGCCGCAGAACTGCTCGTAGTCAATCAGTTCCGTAATCGTGGGATTCTCACCGCACAGTGGGCAGTTAGGATCGCGCCGGACTTGGATTTCCCGAAATTTCATCCGGAGGGCGTCGAAGAGCAACATGCGCCCAATCAACGGCTCGCCCTTACCCAAAATCAGTTTGATTGCTTCGGTCGCTTGGATGCAGCCGATGATGCCCGGCAGGATGCCCAGCACGCCGCCCTCGGCGCAACTCGGAACCAGGCCGGGCGGGGGCGGTTCCGGGAACAAGCAGCGATAACACGGCCCGGCCGGGGGCGCGAAGACCGACGCTTGACCGTCAAACCGGAAGATTGATCCGTAAATGTTCGGCTTGCCGAGCAACACACAAGCGTCGTTTACGAGATAGCGCGTGGGAAAATTGTCCGTGCCGTCAATCACGATGTCGTAAGGCCGGATCAGGTCCATTGCGTTCGCGGAACTAATCCGCGCCTCGTGCGTCTCAATTTCGATTTCCGGATTGATCGCGTGCAGGTGCTCGGCGGCCGAATCGAGCTTGCGGCGCCCTACGTCATGCGTCGTGTGTAACACCTGTCGTTGCAGATTCGAGAAATCCACCACGTCGAAATCTACAATGCCCAAACGCCCCACGCCCGCCGCCGCAAGATACAGTCCGAGCGGTGACCCCAGTCCTCCGGCGCCGATGAGCAGCACCTTCGCCGCTTTGAGCCGCTTCTGTCCATCCAACGCCACCTCCGGCATGATCAGGTGACGGCTGTAGCGCGCGATTTCTTGAGGCGAGAGTTCGGTACCTGGGTTAGGCGGCGTCATGGCTGTGGGAATTCCTAACCGCCGGCCACGGCCCCTACGACGAGAAACGGCTCGACGCCGGTCGCGACCAGTTCGGGAAGCGGCGTGTCCGGCGACTCGTTGGACCAATCCTGCTCGCAGGCGAAGAACCGTATGAACGGACGCCGTTGCTGCGTGACGTGATCGCGGATGGTCCCGCAAAGCATCGGATAGCGGGCTTCGAGCGCATCCAGGATTGATCGCTGGGTGGCTACGCCCTTAACCTCGAGCTGTACTTCCCCGTCAACGTGTGCCAACGTCCGTAAATGTGCCGGCAGCACGACCCGGATCATGGCAGCGTCTGAACTTCGACCGACAGCACGGCCGGGAGGTCTCGGACGATCGGAACCCAACTGTCGCCGGAATCGGCCGAGCCATACACTTGCCCGCCCGTGGTGCCAAAGTACACGCCGCAGGAATCGAGCGAGTCTACAGCCGTCGCATCGCGCAACACGTTGACGTAACAGTTGCGCTGCGGTAGACCCTTCGTGAGCGGCTCCCACTCGTTTCCACCCGCACGGCTGCGATACACGCGCAGCTTTCCGTCGGGTGGGAAATGCTCGGAGTCGCTCTTGATCGGGACGACGTACACGGTGTCCGGATCGTGCGCGTGGACTTCGATCGGGAACCCAAAGTCGGTCGGCAAGTCTCCGCTGACCTCGTGCCATGAATCGCCCGCGTCATCGCTGCGCATCACGTCCCAGTGCTTCTGCATAAACAGGACCCCGGGACGTGACGGGTGCATCGCAATCCGGTGTATACAGTGCCCGACCTCGGCCGTTGGGTCGGGGATGTACTGCGAGCGCAGCCCGCGGTTGACCGGCTGCCACCTCTTGCCGGCATCGTCCGTTCGAAATACGCCGGCCGCCGAAATGGCGATGAATATCCGGTCCGGATTGCTCGGATCCAAAAGAATGGTGTGCAAGCCCATGCCGCCCGCGCCCGGTGACCATTGGGGCCCGGACTCGTGCCCGCGCAGCCCGGCGAGCTCATGCCATGTTTTTCCGCCGTCGGTCGTGCGGAAGAGCGCCGCGTCTTCAACACCAGCGTACACAGTGTCCGGGTCCGAGAGAGACGGCTCGAGATGCCAGACACGTTTAAACTCCCACGGATGCTGCGTGCCGTCGTACCACTGATGCGTGGTGAGCGGCTTGCCCGTGCTTTCGGAAGCATCGTAAACAAACTTATTGCTCTCGCCGGCGGGCGGGCCGTACGGGTCGGGCATCTTCTCGCCCCCGGGAGTGCTCCATGTCTTACCGCCGTCATCCGAGCGCTGAATGATTTGCCCAAACCAGCCGCTGGACTGCGACGCATACAGCCGGTTCGTATCAATGGGAGACCCCTTCACGTGGTAGACCTCCCAACCTGCAAATTGAGGACCGCTGATGC
>JACQVH010000104.1 GCA_016209895.1 Candidatus Hydrogenedentota bacterium
AGCGTGTCAATCCAGCCGAGGAACCGGAAAATTTGGTAATGCGGGATCATCGTCACCTGGGCGGGCAACATCATCGTTGAGAGCAACACCACGAACCAGAAATCGCGGCCGAGCCAGCGCATCCGCGCGAAGGCGTAAGCGACCAGCGACGCGGAGAAGACCTGTCCGGTCAGGCAGAACATGCAGACGTAGAAGCTGTTGTAAATGAACAAGTGGAACGGGAGAATCGTGACGGCCTTGCGGTAGTTTTCGAAATGCACCGTTTCGGGCCACATGCGCGGCGGGGAGGCATACACGCCCTCGAGGCCGCTCACGGAGGAAATCAGCGACCAATAAAACGGGGTGACGAACACCAGCCCCAAGGCGCAGAGAAGCGCGAGCGCGAGGGCCTTCCAGGCGCGGTCCTGGAAACTGCGCCGACGCCAGAATTGGGAAACGGCCGCGTTCATCGCTGCTCCCCTTCGTAATAGACCCAGAGCTTGCTCGACTTCAGTACCATCAGCGTCAAGGCCATGATGATCGCGAAGAGGACCCAGGCCAGCGCGCTGGCGTAACCCATTTCGAAGTGCTGGAAGGCCTTGCGGTAGAGGTACAGCACGTAGAAGAGGGTGGCGTTGTTGGGTCCGCCGTTGGTCATGAGAAAGGCCTGCGTGAATACCTGGAAGGAGCCGATGATGCTCATTACCAGATTGAAGAAGATGGTCGGCGTGAGCATCGGCAGCGTGATGGTGAAGAATTGCCGGACGCGCCCGGCGCCGTCGAGTTCGGCGACCTCGTACAAATGCGGAGGAACATTCTGTAGCCCGGCCAGATAGATCAGCATACTGCCGCCGACCGCCCACAAGCTCATGATGATCAGCGCGGGTTTGGCCCAGAACTCGTCCGCGAACCAGAGGGGCGGCCAAGAGATACGATTGGCCTGACACCACGCGTGCAGCCCCGGGACCGTATCAATGGTCCACTGTCCGAAGGCCGCGATGCCGAGTTTATGCAGCATGAAGTTGAATCCGCCGAATTCGGGATTGAACAGCCAACTCCACATCATGATGGTGGCCACGCCGGCCAGGACGTTCGGCAGGTAGAAGATGGTCCGGAAGAACGAGATGCCGCGGATTTTCGTGTTCAACAGATTGGCGAGAAAGATGGCGGTGCAGATGCTGATCGGCACGCTTACCAGCGCATAGTAGGCCGTGTTGTACAGCGAGATCGTGAAGAAGCGGTCTTGGCCGAGCAGTTTGCGGAAGTTGTCCAGGCCGACAAAGGTAGCGTGCTCGCGGTCGAACGCGGTGATGCCGTCCCAGCGGTAGAGACATAGGAGCATGGAGAAGAACATCGGGAACAGGACAAAGCCGAAGAAGCCGATGAGCCAGGGGCTGGCGAAGAGATAGCCTTGCAGGGTATCCCGCCATTTCGGCCGCTCGCGATACCTCGGTGTTTTGTTCACGGGCTGCCTTCCGGAATCGGGAACACGCGTTCCGTGCGCATTTCATTGGCCAGGGCTTCGACCGTTTCCTCGGGCGTTTTCTTATTCAAGAGCAACTGTTCGTATCGGGCGTCCATGATCTGGCGCATCTTGTCCCATTGGTACGTGATCGGCTGGAGCACGGCATAATCGAGCGCCGCGATGAACTTTTCCTCGTCCCAGCCGTTGTCCGGGTTGATGAACGTGTCCTTTGCGGCGATGAGGACGGGAATGGAGCGGGCGCACTTGCCCACGATGGCCTGTCCCTCGTAACTGACGCAGAACATCATGAAGCGCCACGCCTCCTTTTTGTGGGGAGACTTCGAAAACATGCACAGCGAGTCCCACGTGACGCGTGTGAACCGTTTGCCCATGGGCCCCACGGGCATATGCACTACGTCGAAGTCCAACCCGGCGGTTTTCAGTGGAAGACTGGTCCATGGCCCGCCCACTTGCATGGCGATGCGGCCCGTCATAAACATGGCCCCTTCCTGTTCGGTCGCGATTTCTTGGATGGACGGGGCGACGTGAAATTTGTGCCGCAGGTCCTGGTAGAACTGCGTGGCGGTGAGGGCGTCGGGACCCGAAAAGGCCCAATCGGTGCGGGCGTCGTTGAGGTAGTTCACGCCGAAGCCGAGGGTCCACGGCATGAAGTAAAGCCAGTGCGGGAGCATGATGCCGAAGGTGTCGCGCCGTCCGTCGCCATTGAGGTCGCGGGTCAGCGCCTGGGCTTTCTCGACGAATTCGTCGAAGGTCCAGTCATCGGAGGGCGGGTCCACGCCGAGGTCCTGGAACATCTTCCGGTTGTAGAAGACGAGGATGTTGCCGCCAAAGACGGGCATCCCGAAAACGCGTCCGTTGTAGACAAAACTTTCCGGCGCGGTCGGCCAGAAATCGCGTTTCCAGTCTACGGGCGCATCGGGCGCGTAGGCCCAGTCCGTGAGGTCGGCGAATTTGCCGTAACGCGCGTAACCGGGGAATGGCTCGTCCTGAATCATCATCACATCCGGGGCGCTGTTCGCGGCCAGAAGAAGGCGGATCTTGTCGTCGTATCCGCTGGGGATGTAGTTCAGCTTTACACGCACATCCGGATTTTTCGCCTCGAACGCGGCGACGATATCCCGCCACATGTTCCATTCTTCATAGCTTCCCCAGAAGGAGAAGGAAATCGTGACGGCGTCGCTCGTCGTAGATTGCGGTGGGGTAGGATAGAAGAAGGACAGGAGGACGACGCTGACCACGCAACCCAGAAAGATCAACTTAGTGCTCATTTCCTGCATACGCTTAGCCCCTCAGACCATTGTGGCGTGCATACACATTGTAAAGAGATACATGCGAATCCAGCAACCGAGACGGGACCGTGAAGTGGCGTAAATCATTGATGCGCAACGGCCTTGGTGAGTGACAACGGGCGATTTTGGGTGAAAAACGGTGCAAAAACGGTGAAAAATCGTACATTTTTTGGGCAAATCGGTGAAAAAGCGTGCAGAATCCGTGAAAAAGCGTACAAAAACTGTGATACATTTTTGTAGGATTTGAGGCTGTATGCTGGCCATAGA
>JACQVH010000008.1 GCA_016209895.1 Candidatus Hydrogenedentota bacterium
CAGCAGCAGCACCTGGGGCTGCACCGCCAGCGCCTCGGCTAGCTGGTCGGCCCAGTGGTGGTAGCCGTCAGGCCGGTACAGCCAGAACCCCCAGTGCTGGTTCCGGGCTAGCTTGAGCCGGGGGGGTGTCACCGAGGTGAGATCGGCGGCGGTGTAGCCAGTGTCCACCACCACCCGGTCAAACCCGGGCAGGAGCCGCAAAAAGGGCAGCCCTGAGCGCACCAGGATCCGCCGGGCGCCGCCTGGCTCCAGGCTCAGGTAGTACCCGCTCCAGTTCAGCAGGTAGAGGAGAGCCAGTAGCGCCAGCACCAGCTTTGCCCCCAGCCTGGTCCGCGCCGGGAGGCGCCGCAGCCAGTGCTCTGCCGGCGCCAGCACCTCTTTGACCTGTAGCCCACGCCACGGCCTCATGCTCTCTGTTAACCGGCAGCAGTGAGCCGGCGTTCCCGACTAGGGAGGGGTAGGGGATTCTTCGCCCGATGCCTTTACGGAGAATTGCCCTAGGACTTCCCCAGCTCCAGGTAGGGCACAGCGTTCATCCCCAGGTCCCAGCCCTGGGTCTGATCGAATTGGGCATAGCCTGCCAGGGCAATCATGGCGCCGTTGTCGGTGCTCATACCCTTGCCGGGGAAGATGGCATCCAAAGCAGTCTGCTGGAAAGCAGCGCGCAGGGCGCAGCTGGCGGCGACGCCACCAGTCACCAGGACCCGGGTGTACCCCAGCTGGGCGGCAGCGCGCTGGGTGATGTTCACCAGCGAGGTGATGGCGGCGTGCTGGAACGAGGCAGCCACATCGGCTGGGTTAGCATCGGGGTAAGTGCGCAACAGGTGGAGCACCGCGGTCTTGAGGCCGCTGTAGCTGAAGTCGAGAGAATCCAGATTAGCCATGGCGCGCGGAAACGTGAACGCACGCGGGTCGCCGGACTGCGCGACGCGTTCGATGGACGGCCCCCCCGGATACGGCAAATCGAGTAGACGTGCGACCTTGTCGAAGGATTCGCCTACGGCGTCGTCCCGGGTAGTGCCGAGGGTCTCGTACCGATGTGGGGCCGGACACCAAACCAGGGAGGTATGTCCGCCGCTGACCAGAAGGGCCAGAAACGGGAAGTACGGAGGAGTGTCAGTCAAGAAGGCAGAGTAGATATGCCCTTCCAGATGGTGAATGGGAACGAAGGGCACCCGCCAAGCATAGGCAAGCGCCTTTCCGAAATTCAGTCCAACCAGCAAGGAACCCATTAAGCCGGGGGCGTAGGTGGCCGCTACCGCCTCGGCGTCGGTGGCGGCTTCATTCAGGGCTTGTTCCGTAAGTTGAGTGATGCAGCGCGTGTGCTGACGCGAGGCAAGTTCCGGCACAACGCCGCCATAGGGCGCGTGCAGGGCGACTTGGGACGCAACGATGTTTGACAGTATCCGGCGACCGTCTTCGACCATGGCCACGCCGGTCTCGTCACAGGAGGTTTCAATACCCAGCACCCGGCTCATTCCACTAGCTCCGAGACGTGGACCAGCTCGACTTCCTCTTGCGCCAGACGCGGCAGCAACTCGGCGAGCAGCGTTGCGGTAATTGGACGGAAATGACAGATGGCAATGGCCCGGCCGTGGACTCGGCTTCTCTCGACGAGCGTGTCGAATCGCTCTCGGATGTACTCGGGGTTATTTTGGTGATCGAGGAAGACGTCACGAACCGTACACGGGATTTCCAACTCGCGCGCCAGCGTGCACGCCACCGATTCGGCCGTGGTCAGACTGTCCACGAAGAACAACGAGTGCTCTTTGACGACCGCCAGAAAAAAACGCATTGCGGGCTCGTTGCGCGTGAACTCCGAACCTTGGTGATTGTTCACTCCGACCGCGCCGGGCACTTGGGCTAATGCGTTCGCGGCAAGCGCTCGAATTTCCACTTCATTCATGGTAATGGTGATCTCGCCGGGGAACAGGGAACCGGAGAGGCTGGGCTGCATCGGCATGTGCAGCATCACTTCGAATCCAAGTTCGGCAGCGCGACGGGCAGTATCTTCGGCGGCCGGTGTGTGAGGAAGGATTGAAAGGGTGAGGGCGGAATCGAGAGAAAGGATTTGATCGGTCACGTCTCCACCATATCCACCATCATCCACGATTATGGCCACGCGCGGCGCAACGACGTCGACAGCCGCCGGTCTCGATAGTGGCGTTACCTCAGCTTCCTCGATTCCACTGGACTCGAGAGGAAGCTCTTCGAGCGGAGGAGGCGGGCCTGCGGCGACAGCCGGCGTAGGTTGCGGGGGCAGTTCCGCGAGTTGAACCGCAGGTAACGCGGGTTGTGATTCGGCCGGACTTGCGGGCGCAACGGCCGAGCCCGGGGTACCGCCACGCAGGCGCACGTGCGCAAATTCGTGGCCGTAGAATGAAAGCTTCAGTAGCGGCTCATACGTTTCTTGCGCTTCAATCGCGACCATGACGTTGCGCTGCGTCATATCTTTTTGAATCAGCTTTTGCACGCCGCCAATGCTCAAGGTCTCAGGTAGCGTGACCTCGCACTGGTATTGTTGCCAGCGTGTGTTTTCCTGCTGCCGGAGTTCGGGGGCATCCCAGCGAATCTGGGACTCCGGAACGCGGTTGACCAGAAATAAGTCATCGAGGGCTTCGACGAGATTGCGGGTCTGAGCTTCCAGAGAGATTGGACGAGTGCCGAGAAACCAAATCGCGAGGAGAAAGCACAAGACCGCTCCCGCGACAACTGCGCCCAAGCCGATCCAGACGCTGGACCACGGATTCGGCAGTACGTTCACGGTCGGATTCTGCGGCACAGCGGCGTCGGTAGCGGGCGTTGACTGGTCGTTAGCCATTAGAAATCCACCCACTCCACGTCGGTGACGTCATATCCGAGAAAGCGGCGGCTGACGCGAGCGAAGTTTTCGGGGGCGTCCGTGACCAGGAAACGGTGGCATGGTTTGGAGGCGGTCCCACGTTCCCAAGATTCATGGTGAAGCAAATCGACCAGCGCGTGCGCCGTCGCCTCGGCGCTGTCTACGAGCGCGACGTCGGCGCCCGCGACCTCGGAAATGACCGGCTTCAGCAACGGATAGTGCGTGCACCCGAGAACCAGAGTATCAATGTTCTCGTCAAGCAACTCTTCCAAGTAAGTGCGAACAACGCGCCTGGGCACATCGCCATCGGTCCATCCTTCTTCGACTAACGGAACGAAGAACGGGCAGGGTTTAGCGAATACGCGGATGGCGGGCGCCAGTTCACGAATGGTCTTTTGGTAGGCCCCACTGTGTATCGTTCCCGCGGTGCCGATAACACCGACCTTGCCGTTGCGCGTGGCTTGGACCGCGCGCTGCGCGCCAGGCTCGATTACGCCGAGCACCGGCACGGCGATTTCTTGGCGGAGTGTGTCAAGGGCGTAGGCGGAAGCCGTATTGCAGGCCACGACCAGCGCCGATATTCCGCGGTCCAGCAAGATTCCAGCGCAGCCTCGCGCGTACCGGACCACCGTCTCGGCCGACTTGGTCCCGTAGGGCACGCGGGCCGTGTCTCCCAGGTAGATAATGGCCGCGCCCGGCAGCCGTTCGGCAATTCGGTGGAACACGGTCAGCCCCCCCACACCGGAATCGAAGACCCCGATGGTGCCCGTCTTGTTATTCATGGCGAGGCCGCGCCGGATTGGGGTTCGGTCGTCCAGCCGTAGTTGGGTGTCCATGGCTCCGACCAGTCGAGATGGTTGGAAAGGGACTCTTCCGCACCGGCGCCTTCCACCAGGATTCGCACGCTACGTACACCCGCGTCCTTTGGGCCTTTGAGGGCGCTTTGGGTTAGCGTATTCACGATTCCATAGACCATCAATGCCTCGGACGCGACTCCTTTGGGAAGAGCGAGCACTTCGTGCGAAAGGTCCACGACTAACTCTCCCTCCTCAAGCAGATATAGGGCTCTGATCTTTGTATCTGGCGGGACAATCGGGGCCAGCGGGTTCCGAGGTCCAGTAACCAAGCCGTTGAGGGTTGCCCGGCAATTTTCAATCGTCGAAGGTCCGTAGTCCACTGGACGCGATTCTGCGACCAGAGCATCGGATTCGTTGTTTGAAAAATAGAGTTGGACGTCCCGGGTTTGCACCGCTTCGGCCATCGCAGGCTCCGGTGGTGCGATCGGGGCTTCCTCGACCGTGACCGCCAAAGGCGCTTTGCCCTCGCGGACCATCTGATAGACCAAAAGGGCGACGATGAATACCAGGAGCAGCGTCGCCAAACCCCACAGAACCACAAAGAAACGGCGGAAAACTGCGTTCCGGTCGGCGGTATTCATGGGGCCTGCCTTTCGGTAGAGAGCGAGGCGATATACTGCCGGATTCCAGCCACCAGAGTTCCGAGGAACTTGCTCTGAAAATCCGCCTCGGACAGGCGCGCGGCTTGCTCGGCATTGGATAATGGGCTCACTTCCACTAACACGGAAGGCATGGTGGTGTCGCGGAGAACGCGGCAAGGCAACTCACGGACATGGCAGGTCGTGTCGGAAAGATTCTGTTTCAGGGCGTCGGCGATGGCGGAACCTAACCGACGGCTTTGCCCGGCAAAGCGGTATCCTGGCAAGGAACGGGAGGGGCCCGTCGGACTCGAATCCGACGCGGGCCGTTTCTTCTCGCGGGCGGGAAAACAGTAGATTACGATTCCGGCCGGGGAATTCCCATAGCGCGCCCCGACGTGCAAGCTAATGAAGATATCGCCGTGGCTCCGATTGGCTACCGCTGTACGGTCTGCCGCGCTCGCATCCTTATCTTCTTCTCGTGTGAGCAAGACCTTCACCCCCAGGCTATCCTCTAACGCGCGCTTCATACGACGGCAGAGCGATAGCGCCAAGTCTTTCTCCTTCAACCCGCTGCCTTCTGCGCCCATGTCCCGGCCACCGTGTCCGGGGTCCAGAACCGCGGTCTGAACTCTACCCTGCGTGGGCGGTGAAGTGGGCGACGTGACCTCGGTGGCAGCCTCTTCACCGGGAACGGGTGGGGCGGCGACAGCGGCGGCGCGGGGCTCCGCCGGCAGCGTCACCGATACTTGGAAGGCCGTATTGAATAGGGGGATAACATCCACGACCGCGATAAGTACGTCTCCATCGTCGAGAATGACATGGTGTCCTAACGTAAATCGGCCACGGGACGCGGTAATTTCGTTAGTGTTTCCCAGAATCCACGCGGTCTGACTCGCGAAATCCACTTGGATTCGTCGGTCTATGGTCCTAAGTCCGCCTCCCAACTGCCGCACGAGCGAGACCAGCGAAACGTACGAGATCTCATCCTTCTCAATCGGTTCAAGCTGCGCCGAGCGCGCCCCGTCGGAGGTTTCATAACGAAACGCTACCGCCGCACTTTCTGCGGAGGCGTCCACCAATCCCGTGAGGAGAACTAATATCGAAAAAAGCCAAAGACCGCCGCGCTGGAACATCGCAAAGCGCGACACACTGCGCCTACTTGGCCTTCTGGAGATTGATAATGCGCTGCCGTACGAAAACACTGTCCTCTGGTCTTGTCCCCGTTCCCGGGGGACGTATCGTCCACCACAGATAAAACCCGATTAGGACGAACAAAGCGATTAGAAATGCAAGGCCGATCTTCTCAGTTCTGCTCACTGCAACAAGACTTCGATTAACTTGCGCAAGACTTCGATCAGCACGGGAAAAACCGCGGTCAGTTTTTCCAGCACGGCCAGTGCCAAGTCCAACACTATCATCGCCGACTCAGACATTCCGTTTCTCGTCCAGAATATCCCGGACACTGGCGCCGCCAAGAATAGTAACACTTCGCTTGGGCGGCAACTTTATTTTCGCTTGCTCCTGGGCCAATTCAATGTTGAGCTTCTGTAGACAGGTTTCGCATAGGCGTTTGGTGAGGCTAATCGCCGGCGCGCCGCAACGGCCGCACCGCACGGTCTCGGTCGGGGCAACATTTCGAACTCGACCCTGTTCCAGCAGGCGGAGGATGCATTCACGACTTACTCCGGTGCTCTCGGCAAGTTCCTCCGCCGATTGATTCGGAGTCTTCTCGAGCGCCGCTCGCACCTTGTCAAAATCGGCCTCCTCTTCCGGCTCGCATTCGGCGCAAACCGGCAGATTCATCCTATCGAATAGACCGCTACAGCGGGGACAACTCGCCAATACCATACTTAACTTACGCTCCCGGAACCCGGTTCCAATCGTAGGATATCGAGTCTCGATCAAATTCCAGATTGCCGACGACCCCGGCCTTCAATACCGTCCCGGCGTCGCTCAGATTGACGCCAATGGTCCAAGCATGAATCGGTTGATCCGCCTCGTCTCGCGGCGCGCGCTCCGGCGCGGCGTAAGTCACTCGAATCCATTCGCGCGATTTGACGGGACGATCAAGGTCGGTTCGCCCCGTGTCCATCGCCACGGTCTTCAGCGCCGCATCGGTCATAAAGACGTACTGGTCCTCCATGCCCTGCAACGTCAGGCGATTGCCGCCGGGCCGACGTTCTCGGAGCGCGTCGCAAAGTCGGACTCGGGCCGCCTCGACGGACGCGACATCATCCGTTTCGAGACGCACGCGTTCGAGGCGGTCCATCATCCAGTCGGTTCTGGACACTACTTGTTCATAGTCCCCGGACTGCAGTGCACGGGCATAGGCCATACCCGGCCCGGACGGGACGGGTTCCGGATTCTTCCCTTTGGACACCAGCGGCTTTGGCGGACTTGCCGGCACGGTGCTCAGGATCGGTCCCATGGGACCGCCCAGGTACCATACGAGGAATCCGGTCATGGCCCCGATGACGCTGGCTACGAGCCACCGTCCCAGCTTCATTCGCAGGGGTTGAGTCACGACATACTTCCTCTTGGTCGCGCGATACCAATGACGCTACGACGCCGCCCGGGGCGCGTACGCCACCGCGATGATATCGCAGCACGGGTCTCGGTGCAAAGTCGCCGCGGACCGGAAAGTCGGCCCCACGATTGGCAAGAACCCACGTTGCCGTGCAGCAGACGTTCTTGCCGGCGCTCATTATGAACGATCTCTATCTAAGAGCTTGGGCCCGGCGTTGCGTCGCGCGGGCGAAATAGGCGGACCGTGGCTCGAGACCAAATTCGCGGATGATATCCTGGATGCTGATCTCAGGGTGATCCGACGTCATCATGAAGACGCCTTCCGGGCCGTAGATGTCCAGCGTTACGTGGCGACCGTACTTGGCGCGGATAGCTTCCCACTGCCGTTCGTTGGTGTCAATGTGGAGGATTTCAAAGTCGAGATTGATCGCGCGGGTCATCACCGGTTGATAGTCCCACAAGTCACCCAGAACCCGCCCCAGCGGCGTGCAGAAGTGGCCCATCTCCGAGGGCGTCGCCGAGACCAGGTAGCAACCGAAATCGTAGGCCCAGATTTGGGTGGAAAGGCCACCCCGATACATGCTCGAGAACACGATGAGTTTTGCGCCTTGGGCAGCGTTCTGTTCCCCGACCGGGCGGAAATTGAGATCAAAACAGATGGCGAATCCGACCTTGCCAAAATCCGTGCTCACGACCACCGCTTCCTTCCCGGGCGTAATGCCTTCTTCGATTTCACCGATGGTAGGCCACATCTTGTGGTAGACGCCGGCTACTTCACCTTGTCGATCGAGCAACACTGCGGAGTTGTAAGTTTTGTCATCGCGGCGCTCGTAGAGGGGGCACACAATGTACGCGTGGTGTTCCGATGCCTTTTTTGCAATGGTGCGCACCGTCGGACCGTCCAGGGGTTCGGCAGTCGAGATGAGCGACCGGTCACGCAGACCCAGGGCGTTGAAGCATTCCGGCAGCGCAATCAGATCGGGCTCATCCAACGCGGCGCGGTCAATGAGGGCGCACACTTCCTCAATATTTGCGGCGACGTGGTTTTCCTGAATGCTGCTTCCGCGGTACATGATCGCGCTGATTCGAGCGTAACACGCCATATTTACCTCCATTCGAAGGGGACGTTTCGTCCGCCGGGATCGTCCTCCGGAGAACACGATGGACGCGGCGGACAGAGTGGATATATTGAAGCACGAATCACCTTCGGTACGTCCAGTCGGCAGACGCGTACTTGGTATGAGCGAGTTCGCGAGCGGCCTTAAACTCCCAAGGCTGCAGGTGGGACGCGCGCGAGTTGACCCCGAAGGCCTCGCACACGGCGACCTGAAGCTCGTCGGCCGACAACGGCAGGTGCGTGACAAATCCGCGGTGTGTCCGCTCGCCGCGATACACGGGACGTTCGGCGGGTTCGCGCAAGTACTTCTCCATCGCGTCAGTGTCCATCCCGTAGAGCAACGTGCCGTGATGCAGGATAGCATTCCTGCGACGTTTTTGTGCGTTCCCGGAGACCTTTCTTCCCTTGAGCGCCAAATCGGAAACGCCTTTGTGATGGAGCGACAGCCCGCGACGTTCGAAGGCGCGGGCGATGCGGCCCAGGATATGGCAATAGGAACCTCGCAAGGTACGGATTTCGAGTCTGCGCTCATGACTCAAAAGCAGCGAGTAGTTGAGACACCCGGGGCCCTGTAACACACAGCCGCCGGCGCTGCACCGCCGTAGGATGGGAATGCCGTCTCGGAGACAAGCCTGCTCCCGGACTTCCTGACGCACGGGTTGCGACACCCCCAAGACCACGAACATCGTCGGGCTTTCCCAAAACCGCAGCGTCTCCTCGGCGCGACCGGTCTCGACGTCATCCAATATGACTTCATCGAGTGCCAGGTTCTCTTCCGGCGTCGGCAGGGTAAGGTCGAGCAAGCGCATTCTCAGCAGGCGCAGTTCAGTTCCTTGGCGGCCCGCACCTCATCGAGGCGGCCCACCGGCGTGGACGTAGGAGCCTCCCGCAGGCGCTGGCCATCGTCGGCGACGCGCTCGGCGATCTGGAGCATCGCATCGCAAAAGGCATCGAGGGTCGCCTTCGATTCCGTCTCCGTGGGTTCGATCATGATGCTTTCCTTGACCGTCAGCGGAAAATAGACCGTCGGCGCGTGGAGGCCAAAGTCGAGAAGTGCCTTGGCAATGTCGAGCGCGCGAACGCCTTGCTTGGCCTGCGGCGCCGCGGACAGAACGCACTCGTGCATAAAGCGCGCCGGGAATGCCGACAGATACACATCTTTGAGCCGGGCGTGAACGTAGTTGGCGTTCAGCACGGCATGTTCGGAAACTTGCTTTAACCCTTCCGCGCCCAAGTGCAACATGTACGCGTAAGCGCGCACGGCGATCATAAAGTTGCCGAAAAAAGCCGCGATTCTGCCAATAGACCTCTCCGGCCACTCGAGCGCGTACGCGTCATCTCGGGGCACGACGCGTGGTCCGGGCAAGAACGGCTCGAGCCTTTCCCCCACGCCGATGGGCCCGGCCCCGGGGCCGCCCATGCCGTGCGGGGTGGCAAACGTCTTGTGTAGATTGAAGTGCATCACGTCAAAGCCAAGGTCGCCGGGACGGCACTGCCCGATTATGGCGTTGAGATTGGCGCCATCGTAATAGGTCAGCGCGTCCACCTCGTGCGCCAAATCACAAATCCTTCGTACGTCCGGTTCGAAGAGGCCGTGGGTGTTGGGACACGTCAACATCACGCCCGCGACGGAAGCGGTCAGTACCCCCTTGAACGCATTGAGATGGATAGTGCCGTCGCCGTTGGAAGGCACTTCAACGACTTTGAAACCCGCAATCGCAGCGCTGGCCGGGTTGGTGCCGTGGGCGGAGTCCGGAATGAGAATCGTGTCCTTCGGATGGCCCCTGGCGCGATGGTAGGCGGCGATCAAGAGTGTGCCGGTCAACTCCCCGTGAGCGCCCGCAATCGGCTGCAGGCTAACTTGGTGCATTCCTCCGATCTCGGCAAGCAAGCGCTCCGTCTCATAAATGAGTTGCAACGCGCCTTGGCATTGAGGCAAGTACGCTCGATCACTCGACAAATGAGGATGCAGCCCGGCGAATCCGGGCTCGGCCGCCACGGCCTCTGCCAACTTCGGATTGTACTTCATCGAGCACGAGCCGAGCGGATAGAAGTGAGAGTCCACGCCGAAATTGCGGCGCGAGAGATTCGTAAAATGACGCACCACGTCGAGTTCACTGACCTCCGGCAGCGACGCCGGAGATACGCGGCAAAGCTGGGGCGGCATCGTAGCCGTGGGAACGTCCAGCGGATCAAACGTGATCGCCCGGCAACCGGGCCTGGATTTCTCATAGATTAGCTGCATTCTTCCTCCAACGCTTGTGCAAAGGCGTCCAATTGTACCCGAGTTCGCTTCTCGGTAACGGCGATGAGCAGATCATTCGAACCCCCAACGCCAAGAGCGGCAAGCGGTAATCCCGCTAGATAACCGCGGCCCGCCATGCGAACGACAACATCTTCGGCGCTCCGCGGAAGGCGAACCGTGAACTCGTTAAACGTAGGACCGGTGTTGAGTATGGAAGCCGCAGGCAACTGCGATTTGAGATACTCCGCCTTCGAGTGGCATTGCTGCGCCACTTCACGCAGCCCTTCCCGGCCCAGGAGAGTCATGTATATCAAGGCCCGCAGCGCACAGAGGGCTTCATTTGAACAGATGTTCGACATCGCCTTCTCGCGGCGGATGTGTTGCTCGCGCGCTTGCAACGTAAGCACGAACCCACGACGCCCTTGCGCGTCGGATGTTTCCGCGACGAGTCGGCCCGGCATCTTGCGCACGTGAGCCCGGCGCGTCGCAAGAACGCCCAAGTACGGGCCGCCGAAGTTAAGTGGGATTCCCAGACTCTGCCCTTCCGCAACGGCGATATCGGCCCCCATTTCCCCGGGAGTCTTCAGGAGACCTAACGAGATCGGGTAGAACGACACGATCAACAACGCGCCCGCGGCGTGGCATTGCGCGCCGAGTGCCGTGTAGTCGGCCGCGGTACCCCGGAAATCGGGATTCTGCACGATGACACACGCGGAGTCTTCAGGGTTGTCGCCTTCCACGATCTCCAGTTTGAGATTGAGGAGATGGGTCTCGAGCATGCGTCGGTAAAGCGGATTGAGCGATGGATGGCATGCCACACGTTCCCGCCCGGTCAATCGGATGGCCATGGTCGTGGCCTCGAACACGGCGGTGCCGCCGTCGTAGAGCGACGCGTTGGCGAAGTCCAGGCCGGTCAGTCGGCAGATCGCAGATTGATATTCGTAAATGCTTTGCAGCGTTCCCTGCGAGCACTCCGGTTGATAGGGCGTGTACGCCGTGTAAAATTCGCTGCGTGCAGCGAGAGCATCCACGGCGGCCGGAATGAAATGATCATAGAATCCGCCACCCAAGAAGGAGACGCGCGACGAATCGTTTCGCGCGGCGAGACTCTTGAGGTAATCACGCACCGCCATTTCCGAGCGTCCGGACGGAATATCCCAGGATCGCGACCGGAGTTCAGGTGGAATGGCTGCGAAAAGGTCGTCCATTGACGTCACACCGATAACGGATAGCATTTCCGCCTGTTCAGCGGCGCTGGTGGAAATCCAACTCATGCTTCCAATCCCTTGAGGAAAGCCTGGTACACGTCGGCATTCATAAGTCCGTTCATCTCGGCCGCCGAAACGTCATCGAGTCTAAAAAACCAGCCTTCGTCGTAGGGGCTTTCGTTAACCAGTTCGGGCCGTTCTTCAAGAGCCTTGTTAACTTCCAGGACGCGCCCGCGGACCGGGGCGTACACGTCGCTCGCGGCTTTGACGGACTCGACCACGGCCAAGGCATCGCCGGCATGCGCTTCCGCTCCCGGCCGGGGCAATTCGACGTAGGTGACATCACCGAGTTGCTCGGACGCATATGCGGTAATCCCCACCGTGCAGGTCCCGCCGTCGTCACGAATCCATTCGTGTTCCCGCGTGTATCTCAGATTGTCGGGATACATTCCGTTTCCTCCTTTATATCCGACACGTGCCTTTGGTGTAGAAAGGGGCGGCCACCGTTTCAACCGGAAGTGCTTTGGGCCCCGCCAAGAGCTGCGTACCCAGTGCGGCCGCATCCGCCCGCAGATACGCCAACCCGATGCCGTGCCCCACGCTCGGACCGAACGTGCCGCTCGTTACGGCGCCCACCACCTCGTCACCGGAGCGAACCTCGAACCCGTGACGCGGCGCGCGCCGGTCCGGGGTCCGAATCGGAGTAAGCAAAGGATAGCCGCCGGCCGCGCGCTGGGCAACCAGCGGTTCCTTTCCGACAAATGACTTATCCCAACCTACGAAGCGGCCCAAGTTCGCCTCGAGCGGGGTGCGCGACTCGTCAAAGTCTTGTCCGGAGAGCGGATAGCCTACTTCGAGGCGAAGTGTATCTCGAGCGCCCAGCCCCGCTGGACGGACGCCGTCTACGGCCAGCAACGCGCGCCAGAGCGACGGAGCAATGTCGTTTGGAATGAAGAGCTCATAGCCGAGTTCGCCGGTATAACCTGCCCGCGAAATGGTGATCTCGGCGCCGCTCCATTTGGTGCGACACACGTGGTAGTACTTAAGCCGCGCAATGGCGGCGAAACCGAGCTTCATCAGCACCTCGCGAGCCAGCGGGCCTTGGACATCAATCTTGGCGGTGGCGTCAGACAGGTCGGACACGTCCGACGTGTCGGACCGGTCGGACTTGTCAGACGAGTCAGTGCGGGTCGGACAGGCTTCTTGAAGAACTCGCGATACCAGTTCGAGTGGGCCGGCATTCGTGACGATATAAAGTTCCTCGTCGGAGAGCCGCATAGCCAAGGCGTCGTCAATGATGCCGCCGGATTCGTTGAGGATAGCCCCATAGCGACATTTGCCCACCGGCAGACCGCGCGTGTCGCAAAAGAGGAGGCGGTCCACGGCCCGCAGAGCGTCTTCACCGCGAACCATGAATTCGCCCATGTGCGAACAATCGAACAGGGAAACTTTGGCGCGCGTGTGCTCATGCTCTTGCAGGATGCCGGTGAACTGGACGGGCAACGTCCAACCGTGGAAATCCACGAACTTCGCGCCCAACGCGCGACACTCATCGTACAGGGGAGTCTGCCGCACCTATCGCCTCCAAAGAGCCCAGCCCAAGGGCGCTTCAGTCTTCCTGACTTCCAGCTTTCCAGATTCGGCAGGCAAGGCGTCTACCAACCTGGCGCCCAGGCGATCGGCGTTCGCGAACAGCTACCGCTTCCCCGTGGTTTTCCACGTTGTATCGCCAGTCACGGCAGCCGCATTACCAACACTACTTTGCCATCCCGTGCGGTCGCGTGTCAACTGGGAATTCTCGACTTGTCCGGGCTTCAGCGGCGAGATGCCGGCCCCCTCAATCCATAGTGAGAATCCGACCACAGAAGTTTTCGGCGTCTTGTTGGTCGTGAGTGGCGAAGAGAATGGCGACTCCGGCATTTTGTTTGCGTTCGAGAATTCCGGCCCAGAGCCGCGTTTTTAGCGTTGCATCCAGATTGGAGAATGGCTCGTCTAACAGGAGGATATCAGGCTCGGTGGCCAAGGCGCGGGCAATCGAGACACGCTGTTGTTCGCCGCCGGAAAGTTGGTGTGGAAAGGCGCGGCGGTGACTCTGCAGTTGGACCAGGTCCAGCAAAGCGTCGGCACGACATTGTCGTTCACATCGGGTCATTCTGCGACTGCGGAGCACGAAATCGAGGTGGCGCTCGACGCGCATATGGGGCCACAGAGCGAAGTCCTGAAAAACCATGGCGACGCGCCGATCGGCGGGCGGCACGAAAATCCCATTGCCGCTTACCACGGTATCACGTAGGCGAATCTGGCCGCGGTCCGGCGCCTCGAGCCCGGCGACGAGTCGCAACAGCGTAGTCTTGCCGCACCCGGAGCGACCAAACAGACACAGCGCCTCGCCCGAGTCCGCCGCCAACGATAAATCATGGAACACGGTGAGACCGCCGAAACGCTTGGTGAGATTATCGCACTGGATGACGGACATCTGAAGCCTGTTTCATTTTCCGGAAAATGAGCACGGTCACTAATCCGGTCCCCACAATTATCGTGACGATGATCATACTCAAAGCAAATACCATGCGGCTGGGGCCGTAGTGCATGAGCGAGAACAGCCGGACGGTGAGCGTGGTCCATCCGGGTGGACAGACCAAAACTGTTGTTTCGACTTCGCTGAACGAGAATACAAACGCGATGGCCCACGCAGCGACGATGGCCGGTGCGCAGGCGGGAACGAAGATGCCGGTCAGTTGGCGATACCAAGGGATTCCGAAAACGCAGGCGGCTTCTTCAAGTTTGGGAGACAAATCCGAAAACGCCGCCAGCAGTCCATGGTGACTGAAGAAAAGGAATCGCGCGGCGCAGGCGAGGATCAGAATCGCTCCGCCGTCATAGACGACCGCGCGAGGGTCCGCGTGGTTCCACAACGCGATCAGGCCGATCCCAACGACCGGGCCGGAGACCAGGACGGGTAAAACGCTGGTCGGAACCAGGGACCGCAACGCGAGCGAGTGTCGCGCCAGATAGGCTGTCGCCAACCCCGTGATCACGAGCGCAGTCGCCGAGATGACCGAGACCGTCAGGCTGTTCGCCAGTTCGGTCTGGGCCGTTTTCCAGGTGTCGAGGTAAGTCTGCAATGGCAGCGAATGTACAAAGACCGCAGTCAAAGGTAACCCAGTGAACACTAGCACAACAGCCCAACTCAAAAGGGCACCGACGATGCGCGCCCACCGGGAGGTAATTGTGTGACGCCGTTGGCCCGGAACGAATCTGAGGCGACCCATTCGTGGTCGGACGTACCACCACCAGAGGGCCAGCGGCGCCAAACCGCACAGAAGCAACGGCAACGCTTGTGCGGCCGCTTGGCCGAACTCGTAGAAAACGACGTAGCGCGTGTAAATCTCGACCGGATAGACACGTACTTGGAGTAAATCGGGTACGGCAAATGCCACGAGTACCAGCGCGAACACAAAGAGCGCGCCGGAAAAAATACTGGGAAGAAGGAGCGGCAGTGTAATTCGGAGCAGTCTCCGCCATGGTCCCGCGGTGAGAGAAGCGGCTTCATCCAGACGTGGGTCCAGTCCGCGCGCCGCGGCCCACGTGGTCAGCATCACTACCGGATAGAAGGCGCCGATCAAGACGAGTATGGCGCCGGGCAGGCTGTACATGGAAAAAGGCAGTTGGCCTACGCCGAACAGTCTCGCTGCAATCTGGGTCAACCAGCCGTTGCTGCCGAGCAAGTCAACCCACGCCATCGCCAGAATATACTGAGGAACGACAAAGGATATTGCCGCCGCACCGAGCAGATACCGATGTCCCGGCACCCGCAGGTTGGACGCGGCAAGTCCCAAGGCCGTGCCGAGAAGCGTGGCGGCAATGGTGGCGCCTGCCGCTAGACACAAGCTGTGGCCCAACAATATCCATTGCCGAGGTTCCGAAAGCACGGATTGGAGCGCCCCAAGGTTTGGCTTGCCCTCGTGCCCCATGATACCGGCAAAGACATACACCACCGGTAGGAGTGCGACTATGACGATGACCGCTCCCGCGAAGATACGTGCAACCCGCAGTGACGCAGGCCGCTCGTTCATTTCAGGAATTCCTGTCGCGCAAAAGTCATGGCGGCGGGCAACTTTTCCGCAATCGCGTCGAACGTAACTTGCATCGTTGTGACTTTGGTCAAATCCGGCACTCTTCCCGGCGTGTTCACGCCGGGATGCAACGGAATCTGAATGGAGCGCATCGCGGCTAGTTTCATCTCAGTTTCCGCCGATAGCAAATAGTCAATCAATCGCTTCGCGGCTTCGGGATGCGGAGCATCTTTGATGAGCGCAACGGAATTGGGAATCAGCAGCGTTCCCAACCCGTCCGGACCTTGGTCCGGAAACAGCCAGCGGGCCGGCAGGCCGTCCTCAACTGCACCGTTGGCATCGTCGGTATCGGTGAGTCCGACCGCATACTCTCCCTTGGCGACCAAGTCCCGTACCACGGCGTTGCCGGAGAGCGCGGCCACATGGTTCCGAGTCAGGTCGCGAAAGAATGCCTGGGCCTTTTCGTCTCCCCACACGGCAAACAAGGCCGCCGCGTGCGTCGCCATGGTTCCGAAAAGCGGATTCGAGACGGCCGCTTTCCCCGACCACTGGGGCTGCAGGAATTCCGCGATGGTCCTGGGCGGATTCTTGACCAAATTCGTGTTGTAGATGATCACCCGCGCCCGCGCCGCGAATCCGGTCCAATAGCCTTCCTCGTCCTTGAATTGAGGAGGAATCATTTCGGCCGCAGGCGAGCGATACGGCGCCAAGGCACCCTGTTTCTTCAGACTTATCGTCTGCGCAACCTCATTGTTCCAGAACACATCGCAACGGGGCCGCTTCCGCTCGGCTAGGAGCCGCGTCACAAGCCCCGTGGTTTTCGCGGCCTCAGTATCGTATACGGTTTTGACCTCGATAGCAGTTTGTTGATGGAACCCGTCCAGGATCGGACGCGAATACATCTCGTCCAGGGCCGTGTAGACGACCACGGTCGGCGGCGCGGCATGCAGATTCACCGTCGGGCCAAACCACGCAAGAATACAGAACAGCGAGGTTGTCCACCGGCAATTGCGCCTTGATTGTGACAGTTCAAGCATTGCTTATTATTCCTTGGTAGCCAAGAATGCGCTCCACCGCACAGCGACTCCAACAAAGAGGAAGCCGATCATCGTATGGAGGAGGACATTCCCTGCCCAGTACGCATTGACGAGGCTCGAGATTCCGTAGTCGTACGCGTAAAACGTGTGCGCACGGGCTTGTCCAAGATTCCAGACGGTTTCGGGGGTTGTGGCCTTCCAGAAATCACCGGTGTTCTCGAGGTAGCCAAGTATCGGGGAAAGGAATGCGGCGCCGGAAAACGAGTCCAAGGCCGACGGACCCCACACGATCACTTCGAACAATTTTGCTAGGGCCGGTAAGCCAAAGAACATCAGAAGGCTGAGCGCGTACGCCAGCAACAATGCGCGTCTGGTCTGAAGACCGGTAGAACCCGCAAAAACTGCCGTCCCAAACGAAATGGCGACGCACGGGAACAGAGAGACAAACCCCGTAGTCATTTCTGCGGCGGACATGTATCCGAGGACAAGTATTGGCAGGACGCAAAACAGCCCCGCGCCCAACACCGGAGTTACAGCCACGAGTGCGGCCAATGCCTTCCCGAACAGGATCTCGGAGGGCCGTAACAATGTCGTCCTCAACATTTCGAGAGTGTTGGTGTCTCGCTCTTTGGTCATTAACGGCGCCACCAGGGCGGGTACCATTACGAGGTGCGTAAGATACACCAGAACGAAGAATCTCGGGGCGCGTGAGATACTCATATGCAAGACGAAATGCCACGCGCCGAACGCGAAAAACAGCAGAAATGCCGCGGAGAAGACGCGTACCCAGACATGAGCACGATGCATCGTTTCCCACCGCAGTTCTTTGACCAAGACGGGATTTCTCAAATCTTCGATGGGGGGCTTCCGGTGCAAAGGATCAATTAGATAGTATGGAAACGTTCGGCGTCGTGCGCGGAGTACGTCAAAATCGTCAATGGGCTTTCCCTGTTCCACCCTCGGGACCGGCACGGGCCGCCTCAAGATATGTGCTAGAATGATGGCGCAAAGGGCGGCTACAATGAGATGAAATGCCAGACCATAGGGCAGGAACACGACATCGGCACTCCCGGAGTAGATCGCGCTCAACGCCCGCACTGGTGAAATATACTGGACGGGCATTTGAGCCCACCAGCGGTCCATGCCGAGCACCCAGCGCGAGCGAGGCAGCGTCTTGATGAGTATTTGAACCAGATGGATGGGTCCGCCCAAGAGTATAAACATGGCCACATAGGCGGCCGCCACGGCATGGGTCATCTTTCGAAAAAGCGCGGAGCACAAGAGACCGGCCATGGCGCAGGACAAGGCGCCCGTTAATAGAACACCAAGCGCCATCGCGATTTCCTGCCAATCAATGGTTCCAATATACAATGTGGCGCTGAGGACTGGAAGACTCGCCACAATTAGCAACAAGAATATCCCGACGGTTCCCAGGAATTTGGCAAAGATCAGGCCGCTGGGACGAATCAGCGTCAGCCGCAGTTCCTCATAGGTGCCTTGCTCTTTTTCGTTCACGATGGCGCTTGCGGCAAGAGCGGGTACAAACAGGCCGCAACCTGCAAGGAGCACCCACGCGACTTGCATTAGAATGCGCCGGGCTTCAAAGCCCGCTTGGAAAAACGAAATGTCTTGAGCCGGCCAGACGGCCATCACACTCAAGCTAGACGCGCCAAGCACCAGCGCTACGGTCCAATAAACGGCCGGTCGGCGCAAGTTGACCAGCAGTTCCTTTCGTAACAAAGCTACGGACGGGAACACCACGGTTTGTCACATCCCCCCGCACCTCTTTCATTGCGTCGCGGGATTCGGGGCTGCCGTTTCGGGGCTGTTTAGGGAAATCGTCATGCGGCCTTCCAACCAGTTGTCGCGCACCTCCTGGGTAACGCGGACTTCCTTGAGCAGTTGTGTCACTTTGTCCAGGACCGGATCGGCCCGGGGTTCGACGGAAACCTCGAACGCCGCCTTGGCGGGTTTGATCACGTCGTCAATGATCTTCCCTTTGACCAGGAACACACTGTAACGCGGGGCCGCGGCATCGAGGGCGGGGTCCAAGGTCTCGAACAGTCGGGAGTTTCCACCAGTTTTTATGAGGTCAATGGCGGCTTTGATCTGATCGAGATCATCTGCCACGAGCAGGACTTGCCCCGGGAACGCGTAGTACAGCGGCACGGGCAATGGCAGCGGAAAAGTCATTACGTCTACTTCGGCGTGTTTCTCGTCGGATTGCACGGGCATACCGAACATCTGTAGGAAGCCTTGCGCTTGATTCACGTCCTTGACCCCGAGCATCACAATCAGTTGGGGCATACCCTCTTTAGCGCCGGTCACGCCGACGGTGAGCTCGTCTCCGATCATCCCGACCACGGTATTTATCATTCCCATCGCCGGCGCCATACCCGGACTCGACTGCATTTCCGGCGGCATCGCGCCTTGCCAGGTCTTCATGAATTGGTCCTTGGCTTCGGGCGTGATCCGGAAACTAAGCAAGGCCAAGGTGCTTTCGGGAAGTTTCGTAGCCAATTGGAGCGGCGCGGGCTGGCCACTCATGGCCAGGACGTTTGGATGTTTGGCGAAGTCGAGCCGAAATAGCGTCTCGATCTTCGCCTCGTTAATAGATAAGGTCATTACCACGGGATCGGTTCCCGAGTAGGCCTTAACCGTTTCCTCCATGGCCTTCTCCTGAAAACCCATGAACATAGCCATTGAAGGATCAAGCGCCGCCAGAGCGGACATGTAGCTCTTCATGGGACCCACCAGTTTATCCGTCCGCGCCAGACATACGATTTCGTCGAGTTCCATATGCGGGCACTCCGGTGTGCCGTAACGCAGTTGCACCGGCGACTTGAGACGGGCCGCGACGCCCTTCAGCAATTCGACGGAATTGCCGGCCACAAGCCACGAGTCGGCGAAGTAATAGCAGAACTTGTCTTTGCCGTAGCAATGGATGGTCACTCCGTCAGCCTCGACGTCCTCAAGGGGATACGCGTCCGGGTTGGGCGCCTTAGCAATAACCTCTTTGACGAAGGCTTCGACCTTGGTGCTGTCCAGGCAAAGCGCCATTGCGGCGAGGGCGGGTGGGGCAAACGGAGGGAGTTGGGGAACGCCCATGCCTTCCGGAAGTTTATAATCGGGGGCGTCCGGGGTCAGCCTCGCCGGGGTGACCACCGTGCCTTGCGGTTTTTCCTGTGTATCGCTTGGCGGCGCCTCCGGTTGCTGCGGTTGCTCCGAATCCGGCGTCTCTTCTCTTTGGGCCGCGTCTGCGAGCGCCTTTTCAATCGGCGTGAGATCGAGGAAGCAGCCAATCGGTCCGTCGGGATCTAATCC
>JACQVH010000102.1 GCA_016209895.1 Candidatus Hydrogenedentota bacterium
ATCGTGGCGTTCCAGACCCGCAACCCTGTGCACCGCGCCCACGAGTACATTCAAAAGTGCGCGCTCGAAGTTTGCGACGGATTGCTGCTCCATCCGCTCATGGGCACCACCAAAAGCGACGACATCCCCGGCAACGTTCGCATGGAGTGCTACAAGACGATTCTTGAACGGTACTATCCCACAAAACACTCGATGCTTTCGCTGATGCCGGTGAACATGCGTTACGCCGGACCACGCGAGGCCATTTTTCACGCGATGGTGCGGAAGAACTACGGCTGCACCCATTTCATTGTGGGTCGCGACCACGCGGGTGTTGGCAGTTTCTACGGCACGTACGACGCCCAGAAAATATTCGACGAGTTCGATCCGCAAGAAATCGGCATTACTCCGCTCATGTTTGACAATTCCTTCTTCTGCAAGGCCTGCGTCAACATGGCCTCCATCAAGACGTGTCCACACGACAAGGAACATCATGTCGTCCTCAGCGGCACGAAAGTGCGCGCCATGTTGAAGGCGGGCGAGATTCCGCCCGCAGAATTCACCCGTCCGGAGGTGGCGCGGGTCCTCATCAAGTGGGCGCAGG
The DNA here is from genome assembly GCA_016209895.1 of Candidatus Hydrogenedentota bacterium. Taxonomy (GTDB): domain Bacteria; phylum Hydrogenedentota; class Hydrogenedentia; order Hydrogenedentales; family SLHB01; genus JACQVH01. The sequence continues at coordinate 584 of JACQVH010000102.1, forward strand.
AGAGTCAATGAGTGCGCGTCGTCCAGTCGGCCGCGTCCTGGTGATTGGGCTGGACTGCGCGACTCCGCAGTTCATTTTCGGCCCCCAGCGATTCGCCCTGCCGAACTTCCAGCGCCTGATGAAGGCCGGGTGCTGGGGGCTGTTGAAGAGTTGCGATCCGCCCATTACGGTTCCCGCCTGGGCTTGCATGATGTCCGGCAAAGACCCGGGCACGCTCGGCATCTACGGCTTTCGCAACCGGAAAGACCATTCGTACGACGCCATGTTCACCGCCAACGCCACGTCGGTGAAAGAACCTCAGGTCTGGGACATTCTTTCCCGGTGCGGAAAGAAAGTTGCCGTGATCGGAGTGGCGCACACGTATCCGGTGCGGCCCGTAAACGGTTGGATGGTTTCCGGCTTCCTTGCGCCGGACACGTACGCGGACTTTACTTATCCGAAGGAACTCAAACAGGAACTGCGGGAGAAGGTGGGGGAATTCGTGCTCGATGTTCGCGATTTTCGTACCGATGACAAGGACCGTCTGCTGCGAGACGTTCACGAGTTCATGGAGAATCGCTTTCGGACGGCGGAGTACCTGTTGCAAAACACACCCTGGGATTTCTTCATGGTCGTCGAGATGGGCATGGATCGCCTTCACCACGGCTTCTGGAAATATGCGGACCCGGCCCACCCCAAGTTTATGCCGGGAAATCCCTATGAATCAGCCATGCGCGAATACTACGCGCGAGTGGACGACTGGATAGCGCGTCTCGCCGCGATAGTGGGTGACGAGACGGCGATCCTAATTGTGTCCGACCATGGTGCGAAACCGATGCTCGGCGGTATCTGCATAAATCACTGGTTGATCAAAGAAGGCTACCTTGCGCTAAAAGAGTTCCCGACGACGCGCCGGCGCATCGAGGATTGCGCGATTGATTGGTCGAAGACCAGGGTCTGGAGTGCAGGCGGATACTATGGACGCATCTTCGTGAACGTGCGGGGCCGCGAACCCCAAGGCATCGTTGCCCCGGAAGACTATGAGTGCGTGCGAGACGAATTGATTCGGAAGTTGGAGACGATGACCGGGCCCGACGGCTGTTTGCTAGGAAATCGAGTCTTCAAGCCTCAAACCTTGTATCGAGCTGCGAAAGGCGTCCCGCCGGATTTATTGGTTTACTTTGGAGATCTTAGCTGGCGCGCGGTCGGTTTGGTGGGCGTGGACAGCATTTACACGTTCGAGAATGATACCGGTCCGGACGACGCCAATCATGATCACAACGGCATTTTCATCATGGATGATCGCACCGGTCGCGGCGGAATCGAGTTGCGGGACCTCAACCTACTGGATGTCGCGCCCACATTGCTCAACCTATTCGGCATTGATCCGCTTCCCGACATGCAAGGAAAGGTGATCAGTTAAGGGACCGTGCTATGCAGAAAGGAATCACTATACACTTGGCCGGGGTAAATGCCGCGGAAACCGCCCATGTGCTCCTGAACCGCCTGGGGGAGTTGGGTCGGAGTGCGGAGCATATTGATGAGACCGCCCAGAAGTCGCTCGGGAACAAAGAGACTGCGGACTTGGCTTGCGAACATTCGTCGCAGGAAGGCCGTGTCGTGATTGCCGGCTACCCGGATGCCTGCCCGAGCGGCGAGTCCCTCCACATCATATTAGACCCGAACGACACCCCCGACTTTGCCGCGGAGAAGATTCTCGACGAACTCGCGGCGGCCGGTGTAATCAACTTGGAAACAGGGACCTATTCTCCCGAAGAAGAAGAAAAGGTGCGCCAACGCCTCGCGGACCTCGGCTACATCGAATGATCGTAGAATCCGCACGCAACAATCCACGGGCTACGCCATTCCGAATTCCGAATTCGCCCTGGCCCATGCAGCCAGCCATGCTTTCTTAAGGCATTTCGCGAGCCCAGTAGATCACATAAAGGCACGTAATCCCCCACAGCGCGAGGTTCACCAAAAAGCTCACGTCCCCTAACATGGTCTTGGCGGGGTTCACGCCGTGAGTGTGGTGGTAGCTGAGATAGAGGTAACGGAATAGCCCGTACATCACGAACGGCACCGTCAGGATCAGTTGGTCCGTTCCAAAGCGCGCCACGGTGGCCTCGTCCACGGAATACAGTATGTAACACACGAGCGTGGCGCCGGTGACAATCGCGACCATCTGGTCAATAAAGGCCGTGCTGTAATGTTCGAGGACTTCCCGGTGGTCTCCGGCTTTGTCTTGGAGCACCACGATTTCGGAACGGCGTTTCGCGAAGCCCAGGAAGAGCGACACGTTCAAGGTGCATAGCAGCAGCCAATGCGAAGGTTGTACGGCGGTCGCCACTGCCCCCGCCAGAATCCGTAGGATGAACCCCACCGCAATGAACATAACGTCGAGAATGACCACGTGTTTGAGCACGAGTGAGTACGCGACATTGGCTACCACATAAGCGGCGATGACGCCCGCCACCGCCTTTGATACCAGCACCCCGGAAATCACCAACGCCAGCAGCGCGCAAACAATACCCAGCATCGCGGCGAACCCGACAGAGAGTCGGCCCGACGCTAGCGGTCGGTCTTTCTTGACGGGATGCGCCCGGTCCCTTTCGATATCCACAAAATCGTTGATGATGTACGTGGAGCTCGAAGCGAGACAGAAAGCCACGAACGTCAAGGCGGCGCCGCTCAATTGCTCCGGAACGAGAAGCTGCCGCCCAAACATCGGCGGCGCGAAGACAAACAGATTCTTAATCCATTGTTCACAGCGCAACGCCTGGACGCCCGCGTAGAGCTGAGACCGCGTAATGTTTGCCGCCAATACTGCCTCCCTCGAACGACTCCGCCAAGCCGATCTGCGAAAACGCGACCGACGGCTTCTATCGGTCCAAATTCTAGCTTCGGCCTTCCCTGGCTTTCAATGGTCCTCGATTCGATCGTCCGTTCAACACCGGGAACTTGCCCGCGTTGGTACGGGTACGGTCTAATGGCGAAGAGTTGTGGATTGCCGGGTAGAATTCATCACTTCAGGCGTGGGTACTCTGACGACATTGTTCCGTCTCCTTTCCACATATGCGATTTTCCTTGGCGCCATCCAAGTGGCCACGATCAGTCTTAGCACAATGCGGGTGGCCATCACGCACGGAGTCGCAGTCGGCATCCTTGTTGTAGCCTCACTGGTGGTAGTCTTCCCACTATTTTTTCGTTCCTGGACGCTCGCCCACCGCCAACGTGACCGCACGCCGACCGGTCCGTTGTCAGTCGTTTTCGCGGCCGTGGCCTGTACCTTCTACTTCGGCCTCTGGGTCTTTGCCTACATCGAACCCGACCTCAGCGTTGGGCGCCTCGCTGAGCGCGTCTCTGATGGGCGGGGCGGCGTACGTTTTCGTCCCCGTAAATGTTTCGCAGGCGTTCACCACGCTCGTGGACTCGGCTTACGGGGCGGCGGTCATCGCTTTCTTTGCGGTGGCAGTCCACGTTGCCCGGCATCTGCTCGCGGGAACGATTCCGTGGAGCACGGTGTGGACATTCGGCGCTACCCTCGGGCTGGTCCTCGGCGCGAAGGCATCGGGACCGCTGCCGGCAACAATAGGCATGATGGTCACGTTTGTCTGCTTGGGTGCCGGCGCCGGGAAATTTCCGCAGGCACCTGAAGACCGCCTCGCTCGCTCTTGTTTGTGGCTTAGTGATCTACGAGGGCGTCTATTGTTCTCTTTGGAATGCCACGCGCTGCTACCTGGCTGAAAGTAATTGGCCCAGATTCTCCGAACGGCCGCTGGTCGCCGCGCGCGCGTTCATCTGGTACGATCCGGCCGGCTACACCGCCCCGGAACTGAGTTGCTGCATGTTCAAGGAAATCTTGGCGGAACACGATCCCGCTACCGTCGCCTATATCAAGAATCCCAAGAAAGTCGTGATCGGGCAACTCAGTCAGCCAATTGGCGAACGTCCCTTATACTTCCTTCACGCGGAAACCGCGAGCGACGCACAGACCTTGGAGCGATTTGTCCGCGAACGCAACATCCGTTGCGTCATCTGGGATGACCTCATTCCGACTCCGTCCGCGCTGACTGAGCTTGCCGGGAGGTCCGACCGTGTGCTCGGATATTTCCAGTTTTACGAAATGAAGACATGGACCGATAACAAGGGCCTCGTCGAGTAGCCAACCATCCGTCCGTGTTCGTCCGTGTAAGTCGGTGAATTTAGTCCGAGAAGGAAAAAGGAGAGGAGGCCCAAGAGTCTCTAATACGACCTCATGTTTTCCGCACATTGATGTGATTCACTCGACATTGACTGTGACCGCATCGAAGTTGCCGGGCTGTTCGGCGGCATTGCCGCGTGCGAGCGCGATGGCAAAATGGTCGAACACATAATAGGCCGGCGCGCGATAGCACACGCGCGAGGTGTGCCATTGACCATCGCCGGGATGTGGCACGGAATACATAATACGGAAATCCTCGAGCCGGATGGCCAACGCGGCGGAGTTCGGTTCGGAACACAACACTTCCGCCGACAGCGCGACCGTCTTTCCCGCTATGTCGGCCGGCCATCTTACGAATTGAAACAACTGGGTCCCCGATTGTGGCCCGGAACAGACCAAGGCGGATTGCCCTTCCTTGACGGTCTTCGTCGTTCGCGTGAAGTATTTCTCGTGATCTGAAGGAAAAAACCAGCTAATCGGCAAGCCCTGTGACCACTGCTCAAAACCCAGGTTTGCCTCTTCGATCGAGGTCACGTCCTCGTTCCCACTCCTTTGAACTGCCGAGTCCTCATTGTCCCGCGCCGAAGCGTTCGCCGTGGGCTTCGCATTCGGCAACGTACAAATAAGGGCCATGGGCACCGCGAGGCACACCACAGAATTCAGGACGTGAAGCGACGGCTTCTGACGACTTCCGCAGGAACCACTCACTTTCGCTCCGAGACCCGAAACTCGACTCGTCATGGACTCCCGCCTTCACCGCGCGCGGTCCGACGACACCAAGGCAAGCCCCGAACGGAGCTTGCCTAACACTCGGATGACGGCACGTTTTTATTCGATGGTCAGCGTAACGTCATCAATGAACACCGGTTGTTTAGGATTGCCATGATGATCGATTAGAACCTTCAACGCAGTCCCCTGGTAGTCAGGGGGTACGGCGCAGGTCGCGACCAGTTCCTGCCATTCACCGTCGCCGGGGTGCGGCTGGGAATAGAATTGTCGGCCGTTTTCAAGGGCGATGGCCACGGAAAGAGTCTTCGGCTCCGAGCATTTCGCCTGTAGTTTTAGAGTGGCAGTCTTCCCGCCGCTATCACCTTCGATGGTCACATTCTGGAAGACATGGGTGTACGAATAAGGGCCGGCTACCTTCAGCGAGGTGGTGCCGCCGACTTTTTCCGTCGCCTCCGGAGAGACGTACTTCTCAAGACCTGGGCGCATGCTCCAGTTCACGGGCCGTTTCTCCGCCCAATCTTCGAATCCACCGTTCGTGACACCTGCCCCCGCGTTCAGGAGCGTGTCCGGCATGGGCGCTTTGACCACTGCCGTCGGCTTAGGCGGCGCCGGCCTTTGGACGGGAGCCGACGCTACCGGTGGAACGGGCGACTCGGCCGGTTGCGCCTGACCGCCGGTTCCGGCGGGGCTTCCACAGCCCGCGAGGGTAATAGCCACAATGACCGCAGCGATCGTGAAAACGCGTTTCATTACAGACCTCCTTGATAACTGGTTAATACTCGATTTTGATGCGAGCGCATTCGTCCGGTCGAACACTCACCTCACCCGACGGCGCTCAAACCCCTTGGCCAATCGGAAATCGGTGTAAGTAAACCATAGACGCCTACCGACCTTCAAACTTCCCTAACGTGCATGCCGTGAAGAACGTTGACAGGCCGTGGAACAAGGCCCGACAAGTTGTTTCCTGAATTTCGGCCGTTGTCATGTCTCCGGAACCTACCAAGTGTTGCTCGGTCTATCATCCATAGGGCCGCCGGGATACTGCCGCCGCCCGAATACATGCGAGTCTCGCGGCTATCGAGTCTGACAACGGAAATTTCCTTCGAATCGTCGCCGTTGCGACGCCAAGTTCCCCAAGCCACTCCCAGCTGCTGCTCGTCGCGAAAGTAGCCGCAGCCTCCAGAATATTGCCAGCCTCGGCCACTCCGGCCGCCCGAAGCTCTGCTGCCGTCTCCAACGCAAACTCGCGAAGCTCTGATGGATAAGAAAACTTTTCCGTGCCGCCCTTTCTCATGGCGCCGCGTAGTCTAACGCGTCAGCCGCGCTTTGAACACCTTTTCATGTAACAGGACCATGCCATCTAAACGCTCGTCTGTTCCGCCTCCGCATTGTTTCGGACACCCCTCTGCGGAACACAACCACAAGCACCCTAGGGGCGGCCACGCATGACCGCCCTCAGTCCTTAATCCACTTTACTTCCCGGTTCGTCCTACTTAGACTACCTCGACGGATGCAGAGAATCGCTGAGGTGGGCGGATGCGAATCGTGATGGGCTCATACAAACTTGGCCATTGGTTTGGCATCGTTTTGGCAGGGATAATAGGAATGAGTTCGATATCGGCAGTTACGGGGCCGGATGTGACGCTTCGCGAACTGAGTGTAACATCGGCAACGCTGTCACCGCAGTTCAGTAGCGGCCGGACCGCCTATACGTCGTATGTGCCGCACGGTGTCGAGTCGGTGGCGGTCACGGCCGTTCCCGGCGACGCGGCCGCGTCTTTGAGTGTGAATGGCGCGCCGGTGTCAAGCGGAAGTCCTTCCGAAAAGATTGCGTTGAGCCCGGGGAGGAACTTGGTCGAGGTATTGGTGACAAGTTCCGATGGATCGGCGAAGAATCGGTACACAATCAAGATCATTCGAGCCCTTGCCACGCCAACTTGGATCAAAGTCCAAGAAAGCGGACCGTGGTCGCCGCGCGATTCGGCCGGTGAACTGGTCTTCAAAGACCGGATGTGGTTGATCGGCGGATATACACCACCCTTGGTCAACGATGTCTGGTCCACGTCAGATGGGAAGGAGTGGACCCCAGCCGGCGTGATCCCCGATCCTATCGGAGTGAACATTCCGGTAAATCTCGTCCATAACGATCAAATGTGGGTCACTTCCAACGACGGGAAACTTTACTCGTCGCCCGATGGTGCGACCTGGACGTTGGTGACCGACCAAGCACCGTGGCGCGGCCGATACGGCGCTGGAGGCGTCGTATTCAACGGCAAAATGTGGGCCATGGGCGGGTTGAAGAAAGAAGGCGAACTATTCAATGACGTGTGGTCATCCAAGGATGGCGTGCAGTGGACATTAGAGACCGAACACGCCGCGTGGTCGCCACGACAGATTTTCGGGATGCTGGCGGTTCACGACAGCAAGATATGGCTGCTTGGCGGTGGCATTAGCATCTACCATCCATTCAAGGCTTATAACGACGTGTGGACTTCGGCGGACGGAAAGAAGTGGACCCTGGTGACCGATGCGGCGCCATGGCCGGCCCGCATTTGGAGTACTAGCGCCGTCTACCGGAACCGGCTCTGGCTGATCGGCGGTTTTCGCGCCGAGCCGACTTGGAACAACTTCGACGATGTCTGGTACTCGATGGACGGGAAAGATTGGCGGCAGTTGCAATGCGAAACGGTCTGGTCGCCGCGCCACGAAATCTCAGCTTACGTGTTCGGAGACAAGTTATGGGTGGTGGGCGGCAATGCCTGGCCGCTGATGAACGACGTCTGGTCTCTCCAAATCACGGCGCTTACCTTCCTCTCGCAACCGGTCATTGAAGAATTCGCGAACGCGCAATACTCCTATCGAGCACAGGCCGATTTCAATGCCAGTCGCACCAAGATTCGCTATCGCCTCATCGAAAGCCCCGATTGGCTGAAGATTGACGCCGAAACCGGTTTCGTGCGCGGCACATCCACAACCCCGGGCGATTACCCAGTAACTATTGAAGCCTACGACAACACCGGCGAGACCGCGCGACAAAGCTACACGCTGCACGTCGTCCCTGTGGGTTAGGTCAGATTGCGAGAGTGTCCATCATCTCTCAATATCCCCGTGGACAATGACCAAGGAGGTGAAACCGATGGCCAACGACGACCACTTTCGCAAGCTCGAAAACATGTACCACCACGCCCCGTGCAATACCTACTATCAGCCCACACTAACGATTTCCGAAGGCGCCGCCGAATGGGTCCTCTCCGTCAGGCCGGAGTTCTTCCACGCCGCCGGCGCCGTCCACGGTTCGGTGTATTTCAAAGGTTTGGATGATTCGGCCTTCTTCGCCGCGAACTCCTTGGTTGAAGACGTATTTGTCTTGACCGTCCAATTCACCGTGTACTTGACCCGCCCCATCACCTCGGGAGAAATGCGCGCCTCCGCGCAGGTCGTGTCCCGTTCCCAAAACCTGATCATCGCCGAAGCCGTCCTACGCGATTCCGACAACCGGGAAATCGGCCGAGGCAGCGGCAGCTTCATGCGGAGTAAGATAGCCTTGACGCTGGAGATTGGCTACCGGCTTCCATAGCATGCGGGTTGCCTCGTTCAGCATGACGGAATAACGGGATTTGTCGGCAGTTCAAAGTAATCTCTGAATTGCTCCGGCAACTGCGTTGCATCCACTTCAAAAAGCTCGATGAGAATATTGTCGGGCGCGGGCACCATCACGTATCGCCAAATGCCCTGGTCTGCGACAGGCTTCCTGAATTTGACACCGTGGGTTTGAAGGTTTGCCACGGCGGAGTCGAGATCGTCCGTTTGGATGCCGAAATGGTGAATGCTGCCTCGGCCCGAGTACTTGGGCGGCTGATCGTAGACGTGCAAACGGCCGTTGCCGATGCGCAGGAACACATTCCGTGCGCCCGCGAGTTCAGCGTCCAGCACGACCGTAGCGCCGAAACACTTCTTGTAGAATTCGAGGCTGGCTTCAAGATCGGAAGCGAATATATGCACGTGATGCAGACTGATAACCACGACTCCCTCCTTCTGAGCGGTGAAACCGAAGACAGTGTACCGAAACGGAAGCAATTTTCCACTTGGATAACTGATGACAAACATCCGCGCCATCCGCGTAATCCGCGGCCCATCTTGGGTTCAGACAAGGCTGTCCCTGTGGGCTCTGCGTCCCTTTCGTCCTTGTTGTCCCTGCTGTCCTTGCCGTCCTTCAAGATTTTGGCGCGATTACCTTGCCGATCGGATTGACATTCATACCGTCGCCCAGACAGGATGACCAGCCGGGAAGCGGAACTATGGGGGCATGAAATGAGGGTGAAAATGCGTCTTGCGAATCAGTATCGTTTTACATGGCTCAGCATCACGCTAGTGAGCGTCGCCGCGTTAATGCTGCTTGGAGCGGGACACGGCGAGCGGCCCGGCGAGCGGCCGGGTGAACGAATTCTGCTGCCGAATCAATGGTATCTGGACCCGGTTGGCGAGCAGCGTCCGCTGGGAGATTTCCCGATGAACATGGCGCTTTCGCCGGATGGGCAGTATCTGACCGTAGTCCATTGCGGGGTTGGCGAACATGAGGTAATCATGTTCAATGCGACGACGACACAGCGGATTTCGCGAACCGTGCTCAAGAACGCCTACTACGGATTGACGTTCTCGCCTGACGGCTCTCGCCTATATGTCAGTGGCGGCGAAGACGAGGTGATTCATGTCTTCAAATTCTCGCGCGGGTACCTCTCTGATCCGGAAACAATCCGCATCGCGCCCGAAAAGGAACAGCGCGTGCCCTGTGGCCTGGCCCTGAACGCCGATGGCAAGTTGCTGGCCGTAGCCGAGGCGTGGGGCAACGGCGTTGATTTTGTTGACCCGGAAAAAGGCGAGCTCAAAGTCCGGGTAGCCTTCCCCCAAGAATCGCGCCCGTACGATTGCAAATTCTCGTCGGATGGCAAGTTTCTCTACGTGAGCCTTTGGGGCAAAGCCACGCTCGTCGCGCTCGACGTCGCCGACCCTACCGGCGCACACCGGGAACTGCGCGTTGGCGACCATCCCAACGAACTGGCCCTGAGCCCGGACGGGAAACGTCTGTTTGTGGCGTGCGCGAATTCAAATACGGTGGCGGTGATTGACACGGACCATTGGACAGTGCATGAGACGCTGAACACGGCGCTTTACCCGGAGTCTCTGGAAGGCAGCACGCCGAATTCGGTCGTGCTCACTCCCGATGGCACACGGCTGCTGGTGGCGAACGCTGACAACAACTCCCTCGCCGTGTTCGATGTTTCAGAACCACGCGCGAGTCGGTCTCTGGGCTTAATCCCGACGGGTTGGTATCCGACTTCGGTCAGGGTAAGTCAGGACGGCCAAAGCATCTTCGTAGCGAATAGCAAAGGGTGTTCACCGGTGGCTAATTCGCAAGGCCCGAATCCTTATGATCGCGGTGAGCGGCGACGAACCACGGAGCAATACATCGGAATCATGCTTCCCGGCACGTTATCGGTCATCAAGATACCCGAGGCGCGAAGTTTAGAGGATTTAACGCGACGGGTCTACGCGTGTTCGCCCTATCGCCAGGACCGGACGCCGATCACGTCGCCCCGGGAAGGAAATCCCATTCCGGCTAAGGTCGGCGATTCATCGCCCATCAAGCACTGCATCTACATCATCAAAGAGAATCGCACCTACGACCAAGTGCTGGGCGACATGCCGGAAGGAAATGGCGATCCGGGATTGTGTCTATTTCCCGAAAAGTTCACGCCGAATCATCATGCCCTCGCGCGCGCATTTGTCTTACTTGATAATTTCTACGTGGAATCGCAGGTCAGTGCGGATGGCCACGAGTGGTCCACCGGCGCCTATGCCACGGACTTCGTACAGAAAACGTGGCCCAGCGGATATGGCGACCACGGACTCGACTACCCGTCGGAAGGCAATTATACGACTGCGTTCCCCAGCGCGGGTTACATCTGGGACCGGTGCCGCGAAGCCAACGTAAGTTATCGCAGTTACGGCGAATTCGTAAACGTTCCCGAGAAGGTCGGAGACCTTTGTACAACCAACATTGAAACCCTTCAAGGGCATTTCCATCCCTATTTTCGCGGGTGGGACCTGGATTATCCAGATGTAGACCGCGCGAATATGTTCATCGAAGAATTCGAGCGACTTGTCAAGGAAGGTGCATTGCCACAGTTTATCATCATGCGATTGCCCAACGACCACACCGCCGGCACCAAGGAGGGTAGTTTCACCCCGCGCGCCATGGTCGCGGACAATGACCTGGCGCTGGGCAGGGTCGTCGAAGCCGTCTCCAAGAGTCCCGTATGGAAAGAGACGGCCATCTTCGTGGTCGAGGACGACGCCCAAAATGGTCCCGACCACATTGACGCCCACCGGACCGTCGCCTTCGTCATCAGTCCGTACACCTATGGTCGCGGGCGCGATAGCACGTTCTACTCGACGGCCAGCATGTTGCGCACCATGGAACTGATCCTGGGACTCCAGCCCATGAGCCAATTCGACGCCGGCGCGCGACCCATGTACGACACGTTCCTTTCGACGCCGCACCTCGCGCCGTACCCATGTCGTCCCGTGGCGGACGAGATTCGGCTCCGGAGGAACTCGCCGGAGGCGTGGGGCGCCGAACAATCCGCAAAACTGAACCTGGACAAGGAGGACGCGGCCGATGACCTCCTGTTCAACGAAATCATCTGGCGCGCAATACGCGGCGCCGACCACCCCATGCCCGCCCCAGTCCGCGCCGCTTTCTCTTGTCCGGTCGGAGCATCGGGCCGTTTCTAGGCGACCGGTCCGAGATTCTTTTCTCCATTCCTGCCATCGTCCGCCTTGTGCCGGCGCCTCAAGTGGCAATCGCGCCCCATGGCTGTTCTCGTGGAATGCGGGTCGGCGTCTTCGGTCGGATACGTTCTCCAGAAACCTCGCGCAAGGCCGGTAAATTCTGGCCTAAGTGGGAAGAAGAATCTCCTACTCTTTGTTCTTCTTTGTCGTGCTAGGTCGGGTTCAATAGCATTCCCATAGACCGCACTCGTCAGCGAATCGAGAACCTGGTGGAAGTGTCAGTTCTTGGAGGGAGTGGAAATGTCTATTCTATACAGATTCGGGGTCTTCCTGATTGCACTGCTGCTGATGTTCGGATGGCCGATATCGCAGGCGAATGCCGGCCCACAATTGGTCCAGGACCCCAGTTTTGAGGCCGGCTACCCTAATCCACCCTGGAGTTTCCTTTCTTATAATGCGACCGACGACGACGGTTGTACCAACTACGTATATAGTGATATTAACCTCATTGGGGAGGAGCCCGGCAATGCTCGTACAGGGACACACTATCTCCGGCTTGGCGGAGATGATGCCGGGCGCTGCCCGTCCGATTTGTACGCCGTATCCCAATATGTCCTTTTCCCGGCGGGCGGTTCGGCAACTCTCGAGTTCTACTTGCGAATCACACCCTACGGGCAATTTGAGAATTTGCCGGATTGGCTATTCTCCGTATTTGTAGGCGAAGAGAACTACGGGTGGAGTTTGCATTCGACCGAGG
>JACQVH010000103.1 GCA_016209895.1 Candidatus Hydrogenedentota bacterium
CTGCTCCACCCCGCGTCAAAAAAACAACTATAGCAAATACTTGCGGTTGGATTCAATAGTTACTCACGAGCACTTCCGAGAATCAGAACTCGCGGCTGCGAATCGCAGGGTCTTAGCCGAAGATCGCTCTGAAGTAGTTTTTATCGTCCAGCATCGGCAGTTCCTGCTGCAGGAACCGCTCCACCTCCGTATCGGGAATCGAAGGTGCCGCATCGGAGAGGTCTCCAGCCGTTTCGGACTGGGCCGGTTCCGTTGCGGGCGGGCCGGCAGACTGACTAATCTTGTTCAGTTCGGCGCTGAGGCTGTCAATGATCTGCGCGACGTTCTGTTCCAGGAACCGCGTCAGAACCGACATGAGGTGCTCGCGACGCTCGCGTGTAGCGCCATGTTGCATGATGTCACCATCCAGCGGCAGGACCCGCCCACAGAAGATGACCACGAGTCCGTGGCATTGCGGACAGGGCCCGATAATGATAGCTCCCAAAGGCGGCATCATAATCTGGCCTTGGGCGCCACAATGGGGGCACTTCACCTCGATTACTGACAACATAGAAACCGCTTTCCGAACCGCTAAGTTGGCTCCATACCAATTATAACAACCTTGGCTTCGCAGCGCAAACTTTGCGACATTTCCTTGAATTTAGGCAATTTCTCGGCGGTCGTAAGTACGCGTTAACCCCGCGACTGACAGGGGTTACCGGCATTTCACCGGAATAGGAAGATTGGCTTATGGGCGTGTCGGTAGAAGTCCGACACGTCCGACTATCGGCCCTAAACAAGCCGCCGATCCGTTAGGAAGTGGGCGGAGTCTCCGTCGGGGCTTCGGGGGTGGCGGCGCTGCTGAGTTTCGCTTGAATCGCTTCGAGTATCGCAAGCGCCTCCTGGTTGTCGGCGGCCTTGCGGTCATGCCATCCGGGATACGTCAACAGCGTGACACCATAAACCTGCTTGAGGGTCTCCAGGTTGACGCGCGTCGAGTCGGCAGAAAGCTCTTCGAGTGTGATGGTGTACTGAATCCGCTCGGGCATAAAGAACCGTCGCTTCATCGGAGAGTACGCTACCAAGACCCCGCGCTTGTCGCGCGTATAGAGGTCCAATTCCTTCTCGCGCAGAACCGCCTTGGCGGCCTGCCAGGTATCCATGAGCGGGGCGTTGACCGTGGCGAAATCGTTCAGAGCGAAACCGGTCGTGTCTCGAGCTGCGCGGGCACAACCGACGGCCGCGATGATGACCAGCAAGGCAGTGAGTTGCATCTGGCTACGTTGAGACATGGTTCGAACTCCCCTTAACCTGTCGAGATAGTAGCATAGCCCGATTACATGCGCAACGTCTGAAAGGCGCTTCAGCATCGGCTAGACTCCCGGATTTCCCGAATTGTAAACTTTGGGGGCTATGAAAAAGCCTGTTCCGAAATACGCGGTGCCTGCGAGTCACCGTGTCTGAGAATCCTGTAGCATCGGTTTTGCTGGTGGACCGCAGTCCAACGCTGGCCCGAGAAATCATCGCCTTTCTCGAGGCGCGCGGTTTCGCGGTGGAATGGGTGGACGACGGGGAGAAGGCGTATAACCTGCTCGACAGTCGCCCGTTCGACGTTCTCGTTACCGACCTGAACATTCACCGGATCAACGGCATGCGTCTCATGGCAGTGGCCAAAGACCGGAACCCGGAAGTCTGCGTCATCTTCATCGCCGAAGTGCTGGATATAGAACTCGCCACGGAAGCGATGCGCCAAGGGGCCTACGATTTTCAGACCAAACCATTGAATCTGGGGAAACTCGAGGCGGTCATTCAACGCGGCGTCGGCCATCAGCGGCTCGTTCTCGAACAACACGAACTGCGCCGCCGGCTGGATGAACAGTATGGCCTGGGAAAAGTGATCGGCAAGACGCCGCTGATGGTGAAGTTGTACAATGCCATCCGGCAGATTGCGCCGACCAAAGCCACGGTGCTCATCCAGGGCGAAAATGGAACCGGCAAAGACCTCATCGCCCAATCCATTCACAATAACAGTCCCCGTCGAGACGCCCCCTTTGTAACCCTGAATTGTGC
>JACQVH010000108.1 GCA_016209895.1 Candidatus Hydrogenedentota bacterium
CGAACGCGACCGCGCGCTGCCGCCGCCCATACCAACCCTCATCGGCGAGATCGGCGCCGTGGCCAACGTCTACGACAATCTCATGAGCGGTTCGCCGAGCCGCCCGCCGATGCCGCCCGACACCACCCTGCAAGCGATTCGCAGCGCCGCCGGGACGCATCTCAACCGCGCCGTGGTGGTGGCCTTCCTGCGCGTAGTCCCGGTCTATCCCCTGGGGACCGAAGTCTTGGTGCGCAGCGAACGCTATCGCGGCTTCTCCGGCTTGGTCACGCGGGTGAATGTCGCGCGACTGGATAAGCCGACGATCCTGCTTCTCCACGACGCTCAAGGAAACACCATCGCCCCCGTCGAACTCAATCTCAACACCGAACCCGACCTCGAAATCCGCTGCAAAGGACTGTAATCGGCGGGCGCGGTCACAGCACGATCCGCGCTCGTCCGTGTCTGTCCGTGCACGTCCCTATAATCCAGGCCTGCTCACAGCACGCCATACCAGCCGTATTGCTCTTTGGGGACGAGCACGAAATTCCCCACCGCCTCGGGATACCAGGTTCTTTGATTCTTGCGGATGTGATCGTCAAAGGCCGTGACCCCGATGAAATACATCCGATTGGTTTCCGGCACGCGCCACGGCAGGACGGTCTGGGGCGTTTGCCGGTCGTAGAACACGTTGCGCCGATCGCGGTCGCTGTACACTCGAACGCGATACCGAACGTGGCCCCCATTGCGTTTCGCGCTCGGCGTCCATCGTAGTCGTACCACCGTGTCCGAAATCCGCTGCGGCGGCAAGACCGTCGGCAGCGTGGGCGGGTATTCTTCTACGCCGCCCATGTACCAACTGTAATACGGCAGCGTCCCCCATTCCCCGAAGCAATATCCGAGCAGACGGTAGCCGTCGGCGCTCAGCAATTCCTCCGGCGTGTAAGCGAAACACCACAACGGAAACGCGTCCGCAAAGTAGGGATGGCGTTGCAAGTACTCGACGTTCACGACGGCGCCGTTCCACTCCGGCTGGTTCTCGCCAAACATAAGCGCATCCGCAAGATGCCAATCCCCGTCGTACCAGGCTTCGCAGGTCACGTGGTGGAACACGTCGCGCTTGCGGCACTTGATTCCTGCCGCTTTCAGCAGCGCCAACGTAACTACGACTCCCTGGCCGCACCGGCCGTCGTGTAATTCCAGCAACTCGACCGCGCCGAGCACAAGTTTGCCGGTGTGGTTCTCCTGCGGCTGCTGGATCGGGTTGTAGTAGAGAGCATCCGACACAAAGCCACAGATGCTCGCCACCCGCTCTCGGTCCGTCGTCGCATCCCCAAGAATGCGATCCAGAACGCCGGCGAGATAGGCTTCTTTCTTGACCCCCTTCAAGCGCTTCCGTACCGCCGCGATACGCCCCGGATCATAATACGTCACTTTGCCTTCCACGTTCACCGTGGGCGGCGTCCAAGGACGCTGCACAGAGAACAAGGAAATATCTCGGCCCAATGACCGCGCGCTCATCCGGACATGGTCATGCTTCCTCCAGTGGAAATTGTATCCGACCGCCATCAGAACTCCCTCCTGCAATCATCAAATCATCTTGCTCGACCACGAATACAATTTCCCCCTCGCGCTCGCATTCGAGATTCGTAATCGAGACTCGTGCTCGTAATCGAAGTTTCGTAATCGAACATCGCAATCGAGGTCTGGTAATTGCGACTCGCAATTCTCCTTGTTCCCTATCCCCTCACATTCGTTTGAAAACCCGCACGGCGTTGCCGCCGCAGACCGCCACTTTTTCCACGTAGTTCAAATCGCTGAGACTGACCCGACCCAATTCGAACGCCAGATCAAACATCGGAAAATCGGAACCGAACAACACCTTTTGCACGCCCACCAAGTCCACCAGTGCCCGCAATGCCCCGCGGTACGCCGCCGATCCCGCGACATCCACATATAGATTCGGCACCTCTCGAGCCAGCCCAAAGAGCGCCCGGCCATCCGCATTCAATCCGTCCCAGGCGCAGGCATGCGCGATAATAAACGCTGCGCGCGGGCAGCGCTCGGCCACGGCTCCCCATTGATCCTGGCCGCCGCCGTGCACCAGCACCGGCAACTCGTGCTCATCCGCGTACGCCAACGCGCGTTCGTAGCGCCGGTCCTGCAATTGAACCTGATGCAACCCGCAATGCAGTTTGAGACCGACAAAACCCTCTCCCTCTTCAAAACATCGGCGCAATTCGCTCTCACTTTCGTCAGGGTAGTGGGGATTGATCACTGCGTACCCGTACAATTGCTCCGGAAAATGCCCGATCGCTTTTTCCGTCTCCTGATTGCCGAGGCGCATTTCCCCGTGAATCGCCGAAAAGTTGCTGAACACCATCTTGTGTACGCCGCAGCGTTGCATGGACGCGACGAAATCCTCCGGCCGCGTGACCGGCGTGCTGACCCGCTCCCAAGAGCCGATGTGTGCGTGCACGTCAATGTTCACGCCCGGCGGCCGAACGATCGGGTCTACGTCCAGCCGCGCCACGTTATCCACCTCCGCAACGCCGAGCAACCGCCACGCGTTATCGTGCGCGATGGCCCGCTGCTGGGCAGCCTTCAATCCACTGCGCAGCGTTTGTTCCGTGACGCACTCGCCGGCTCGGAGCGGCATGCCCGTGCCAAAGATCAGTTTACCCGCCAAACCTTCCTCCGCCAGTTTTCCGAGACCGTCCGGCAACGGAAGCGCATGGTACTCCATGTACAAGTTCGGGAACAGATGTAACAGCGGCACCGCCTTGCGCGTGTCGCCCACGGTCGCGCCGATCACCACCACGTCGAGGCGGGGATGTTGCTCGCACACGACCTTGATCGAGTCCCACGGAATCACGTCTTCCGACCAATGGTGTAGCCCGAAGTCCAGCAGCAGCGGCAATTCCGCCTGTTCGAGTGCCGCGAGCAACGGCCCCGCGCACCATTCCGCGAGCGGATACAGACTATGCCGAGGAAACAAGCGTACCGCGCGCACGTCCCGGTCCACCGCCGCGTGGACCCAAGCGCCCGGGTCGGGCAAATCATGCAGGACCGCCGGGGCCATCACCCAGCACGGAAACAGGTCCGCCACGCCGTCGAGCAACTCGAGCAGGAGCCGATTGCCCTTTTGGACGTCGGCCTCGGCCGCCATCCGGTGGTAGACGAGCGCGCGGTCAATACGCAGCCGCCGCATTTCCGCGAGCAACTGGTCGGGCGTATCAAACGCCCCGCCAGCGGGATACGCCGAGCGACCAAGGGCGACATTGAAATCGAATAGGGCCATGCCATCACTCCGGCGACGATGGTCAGTCGTGCGTACTCATATCATTTGTGCGAGATAGAAGCAATTCAGCCACTTTCAACCGCCCCATTGTGCCAACGTGTATTCAGTGCTATTCTTGCTTGTTGGCCGAAACCTTTCGGTGCCTCCGAAACGGGAGCGTGAGACGGCGGGGATCGTCGTGGGAGTGGAAGATGTCGGCGCGTCTGCTAGTGGTGGATGACGAGCGATTGGGAATTCCCAGCATCATTGGTGAAAGCCCCCAGATGCTCCACGTCAAGAGTCTGATCCGCAAGGTCGCCCGCAGCGACGCTTCCTCCGCTCTGCTATTCGGCGAAAAGGGTTCCGGCAAGGAGTTTCTTGCGCGCATGATCCATCATGAATCGAGGCGCGCGGAAAAGCCTTTCGCAAGTATCGCCTGCGGCGCCTTTCCGGAAAGGCTGCTCGAATCCGAACTCTTCGGACACGAGAAGGGATCGTTCGCCGATGCGAAAGCCCAAAAGAAGGGTCTCTTCGAATCCGCCGACGAAGGCACTGTTTACTTTGACGAAGTCGCCGAAATGACGGCCGCACTACAAACGAGATTGCTGCGCGTACTCGAAGAGAAGGCGTTCCGACGGCTCGGCGGCGCCACGGATATCACGGTGGACGTTCGCGTCATCGCCGGCGCCAACCGCGACCTGTTACCCGGAGTCGAACAGAAAACCTTTCGCGAAGACTTGTTCTACCGACTGAACGTGATGCCGATCTACGTGCCGCCCCTGCGGGACCGTTCCGAGGACATTCCGCTGCTCGCCGACCATTTCCTGAAATTGTGCGCCGTGGACGCACACCGCGGTCCTAAGCAACTTTCCACTCAAGCCCTCGAGAAGCTCCGGACCTATGATTGGCCCGGCAATCTCGGCGAGCTCCGAAGCGCCATCGAACGCGCCGTTCTGTTGAGCACCGACGAGATTGTTACCGTCGAGGATGTCGTCCTGGGCGGCGCCGTGCCCGGCGACAAATCCGGCGAGCGGCACGCGGTACGGCTTCCCATCGCAGGATGCAAGCTCTCCGAAATCGAGAAGGACTTGGTCCGCCAGGCGCTTCGGCGCTCGAACTGGAACCAGACCCGCGCCGCCGCGTTGCTCGGCATTTCGCGGGATCAGATGCGCTACAAGATGACAAAATTCGGCCTGAAACGCGGATAGGTTACGGAGACGGCGATGGATGGCATGGACCTTTCAGTGGTTGTCCCGGACACGTTGGGGGCCGAGTTGCTACCGATGTCCCTGGCTCATCTTGAGGCGCAAAGCTATCCCGCCGCCCGGTTCGAGATTCTCGTCGCGGGCGATGGTTCCATACCAGAGGTTACCGCGCTGGTGGAACGCTTCGCCGCGGGCGCGCCCGTGCGCATCCGCTATGTGCAGTCCCCGGCGACGGGCGCGGCGGCGGCGCGCAATGCCGGCGTCCGCGAGGCCCGGGGACGCTGGCTGCTCTTCCTGGACGAAGACCTGCTGGCCGGCCCGAGCCTGGTTCAAAACCATCTGCGCGTGCAGGAGCAACATGGGGGCATGGCGCTGGCGGTGGGCAGCGTGGCCCTTCATCCGCAAGTGGACCCCCGCGCCTTTACCAAGCACTACCCGATTTATCCGTTTGAATCGCCTCACCGTGCCACGACGGAAGCCTCTCCCACTGCCGGCGTATATAACCTCAGCATGCCCCGCCAAGTTTTTCTCGAAGCCGGCGAATTCGACGAGGACCCAAACGTCGCCGACGCCGAAGGACTCGATCTGATTCTCCGCTTGCGCGAGGCCGGCCATTCGATTACGTACGTGCCCGACGCCTGCGCCTACATCTGGCGGCAAATTCCCTTCGACGAGGAACGTGACCGCTACTACCGCTACGGCCGCGCCCTCTACGCGCTCAACCAAAAGGGACTCGCTTCAGAGGTCGTGCGCGAGTTAGGGTTGGATCGCCGTGGCCTCTGCTCACTCCTCACGGCCTTCCTGAGACCCTTCTACGAAATCGCCTGCCGCTCCCTCGCCGCCAACACCCCCGCCTTCATCCACGCCTCCCGCCAACTACTCCATCAAGAACTGCGCCGCGGCTATCGAGCCGTCACCTCGGCTCGCCGGTAACTCCGCAGACTTTGCGTGCCTTTTGATGACATCGCACTCGCCGCCCATGAGACCTCAGGCCTCTTGACGCAGGATAGCCGGTCAGGTATACTCAAGCTAATCCAAGAATTTGGAGGTGGATCGCCCGTGTAGGGCGAGCGTAGGGCGCTCCCGTGAGGGGTCGCCCTATTTAATTTCGGGGGAGAAGAGCTTGCCATATCCCCATATGCGCCCGTCGTAGAGATGGCGGTTGAATTTGCTTTCAATCGTTTTCAACAACGTCGCGACGAACGAGGTGGATCGGCCGGTGACTTGCTTCTTCTCGATCAGGATGTCATGTCGAACTGGATGCACGAGCAAATCGGCGAGTTGCAGTCCGGCGATGTTGGCAGACTTAGCCTTAAGTTTAAGTTCCTTGCTGCTCAACGCTTGTTGAAAAAAAGCCGATTTTCTCATCCATACACCTCGTTCGTAGACGAGATCGTATGAATCCTTGAGCAGACGATCCTCTTTTCCGCCACGACTTTCGGCCATGACGTCGCCCTGTCGGTTGACATGGTTCAGATACCCGCAGTAGCGCTGCAACAGGTACCCCAGCGCCAGATGGTACGGGTGAGCCGGATTCGGGTATCGTTTCTGATGCACCTTCTTGTCAATTACTACGGCAACAATCCTGAAATCTGTCTGCCCGATCAGGTCCAAGAGATCTTTTTCGAATCGATCTGCGGCAACCGCGTTCCGCAAGCGCCAAAACACTTTCCGCCGATTGACGATATCCTCGCGATGCAGAATCACGGGTTCATCCGGGTTGTGCGGAAAATGCTGTTGTTTAAACTTTTCCAGCGCCGCATGAAAGTCCTGATAGACGTTGCCCCGGAAGATGCAGCCCAGGAGGCAAAGGTACCGATGTCCGGGCTCGTCGAGGTGCTTAAATACATGGTCGCCGGATTCGTCCAGATAGAGCCGATACCTTTCGCTGGGCAAGGGATGGCGCGGGGGATCCGCACTCGTCATATGTACCGAGTCCAAACGCGGTGGTATTGCGCGAAGCCGTCAATGCCGGGAAAGAGCACGTCAAGCCTTATATTCATTCGGGCGAGATCACCAAGCGCTTCCTCTTGTAGGGATACAGGAAATGTGAATATCTTTAGATTCTCTGCTATTTCGTGAACCCCGCTCGCCAGCAGGTTTGCCAAGAAGCCGACGCGGATATCGCCTGGGCACAGATAGAGGCCTTGTTGGAGACCTTGGCGGCGGTTTACTCTGTAAGAATTTACTGGGCAAACCATTTGGTATCCGTTATTGAGAAAGGCGCTGGAAAACAGGCTACTGCTCCTCCAAAGAATAACCGGCCTGTTGAAGATATCATCGGGATCTTTTCCTTCGGATCGAACCAGTCCTGCAATTTTGCCCCGGGCCTTGTCGCAGAGCCATTTTCGTCGGATGGCCCAAACTACGCAACGCTTTGTTTCTTTTTCGTTCCGAGGGCAGTCCTCGAATGCAAAGTAGGCGGCGATGTAAGCCGAAAAAGTGAAATCAAGCAACCGTGTCGGCGCACCGTGGTGTTGCATTACGGATAACCATTCCAGTTCATTGTCTGGCAATTCCGTGGACGGAATGTATTGGTGGATGCCGCGTTTGAAGTTGTTTATCAGTTCATTTTCGATTCGAGCTGCATCGTTTCGCTTGGACGCGTGATGATCGGTTGCCCTTTCCAGTGAACTCTCGAGATGCCATAGAGAATCCCCTTGGCCACGAAATACCCACTCAACATTGTTAGACATCAGGTTGCGAAATTCGCTTAGCGCCTCTTCCCATTTCGCGATCGGAATGGAGCACTTCTCAATGACCCTAGCAACTCCTTGGTCCTCGACACTCACGTTCGCGACCCTTCCACAATGCTGATTTCCCCGCTGGACAAACCATAGAGTTCGTAGACGAGTTGGTCTATTTCTTGGCTAGTGGCGGTAACTTGTCTTTCGAGGACCCCACGCTCGTGGTCAGTCTTCGCCAAATGCTGGCGCTTGTACAAATCCAGCATGCGCTGTGCTAACGCCGCAAGCTCGTCGTGACGGGCTTCTTGCCTGTGGTCGGTGAAGTCAATACGACGTATCGGGAGTTGGGCAATGAATTGTGTAAAGTAACGGAAGAAGCCGCCGCGCATGGTGGTGCTAATGCGCTTGAGATAGAAGTCAAGCAGGGAGCTATTCAACAAAGCCAGGATGTACTTTACAGATTCCTTGACGTCTGGCCGCAACGTGATTCCGTACCCACTCGTGAAGGCATAGTCGCCAGCTTCGTCAAGTGCGAAGGATGCGCGGTCGGCGATGTCTGGGACAAGAATCTTGGTACACCTCATAACGTCGATGTTTTTGGGGTAGATAAATGCGTACCAATTGGGGCCGCGCATGCGACCCTTTTCCCGGTCGCCGAGATAGTCTTTGTTTGCGACCAAATAGCTGTAAAGCAACGGGAGTGAAGTCCGAATTTCTGCTTCAGGAATCAATCTCGCCTGTCCGTTTTTCACAACGTAAGGCACTATGACCACTTTACCCGATGGCGTTACACGGTAAGGTTTTATTTCGCGTCCTTGCAGGAAGAGCGATACACCCTTACGCTCGAGCTTAACGGCGCGGTCAAGTTTCGTCGAGTGGGCCGTTATGACGTGTTCGGTTTCCCGGACAAGATCAAGGACATACACTTCGTTTGCGCTCGTGCGGATGCCCTGCGCCATGTGCTCCGCGACAGAGGCCAATGGCGTCGGCAATTTGCTTAGTCTGTCGAACAGTCTTGCTCCCCGACCAACGACGAAGTTCCAATCCGCCGCTGTGATTGTTTCACTCGCGATCCTGCTTTCCGCGGTCTTGCCTTCAACGCGCCAGACGTCAAGGTCGGCCACTTTTTGAACGTGGCACTCCGAAGTCGCTGCCTTGTCGAGAAACAAGAGGCAAGTGTAGGTTGTCGCTCCCTCGAACACCTGTTGGTCCCCGAAATGTACCACCTCAGCGAGGTGCTTGCCAGTCGAAATGAGCGCCCGGAGTGACTCTCCATATTTCGCATTAAAGAATTTGTGCGGACAAATGAATCCGAGGAGACCACCTTTGTTCAGTAAGCTAAGGCCCCTCTCTATGAAGACGACGTAAATGTCGTAATTCCCGGAGGCAGCGGAGCGATACTTTTCCTTGTAGAACTCGACCTCGACTGGCGCCCATTCCTTCATCGTCTGAATCCGGATGTACGGCGGATTCCCAATGACGCCGTCGAATCCACCGGACTGCATGACGCGGGGGAATTCGGCATTCCAATCGAAGGCGTTGATGCGGTAGGTTTCTCCTTCGTCGAAGGCGTCGAGTTGTTTGCCGTGATAGAAATCGGGACCGATGAGGGAGTTGCCGCACTTGACGTTGCCGCCGAGATCGGGCAACGCGCGCTGGTGAAAGATGGTGAGTTGTCGCTGCAGCGACTCGGAGTCTTCTCCTTCGAGAACTTTCAGCAGCAGCGAGAGCTTGGTGACCTCGACGGCCTGCGGGTCAATGTCCACGCCGTAGATGTTCGTGAGAAGGATGCGTTTGCGTTCGCCGGTGGTCACCCGCCAGCCGGCCCGGTGATGCTGATAGATGCGCGGCTCTTTGCCCGTGGACCACTTCTCAGCGTCTTTCATGTAGTAATCGAGATGCCAATCGAGCAGGCATTGATATGCCCCCAATAGAAACGCGCCGGAGCCGCATGCCGGATCAAGAATGGACAGGGCGCGACCGGTCTTAGTCGGACGCCACGTGTCCGTAACGCCTGCCACTTCCTGCGGCGTTTTGCCCTCAAGCAGCTTGCCGACGGTATGTTTCACGATGTAGTCCACAATGTACGTCGGCGTGTAATAGACGCCGCCCGCCTTCCGTACTTCCGGTTTCTCTTCCACCTTCGCCTGGTGTCCGGAAGTCAGGCGAATCACACTTCCGAGGAACCGTTCATACACTTGACCCAGGATTTCGGCGGGAAGCACCGAAAACTCGTAGGGGCATTCGGGATAGTACAAACGGCGGAAAATAATTTTGAGGACTTTGTCGTCCACGGCCAAACGCGGGGTAAGCGTGTCAGGCGCCGTGGGCCGGTCGCGTTCTCGGTGAAAATGAAGGAGGCCGGAGTTGTAGCGCTCGTCGGCGCGCTCGTAAATTACGCGAAGGCGCTCGTAAACATGTTCTCCGTTGAGCAGGGACATGAGTTGAGCGAAAGGTTCGATGGCGCGGTCCTCGCAGATGCGCAAGAAGATGATCCGATCGATCGTGCACTGGACGGCAAAGTTGAGTTCGCGCTGACTTAGTCCGCGGTTGCGCAGGGCAATGTTCCGCGCCAGCAGTTCCCGCCATTCCTCGATATCGGCCAGAAACGCATCGTCAACTTCCGCTGTCCCCCGTTTCTTCGTGCCGGCCGCGACGTACTTGTCCAGCGAACCTTTCTGGATGGCCGACGGCGAGAAGACGCTCGCAATCTCTTCCCATCGCCGGAGGTATTCCGTGTAAGGAATGTAGAGAATGCGCGCCGCTGATGGCTTGTCGGTCTGCGCAGGTTTGACGCGCGTGTCGTAAACAATGAACTCTTCGAAATCGGTCAGGATGGAAATGGGAAGCTTGGCGGTCCAAGCGTAACGACGGAGTTGGTATGCCGGAGACGGATCGTCCTTCAAGTTGACGCCGGGCTTCTTGGCCTCGAGGAAGAATAGCCGCCGGCCGCCGAGTCGGAACGAGTAGTCCGGGGCCTTGGTTGCGCCACCGACCTTGATACTGTCTTCGTGAACGACCTCTTTCCAGGGTTCCGCGAAGCCTTTTCGATTTTGGATATCCCAGCCCAGCGCATCAAAGAAGGGATCAATGAACTCGCGCCGGACCTGGGCCTCATTGTAGTCGGGAGACCGATACTCGTTGGAATGCTGGTCGAACCTCTCGACCAGTTCCAATATCGTTTTCGGCGCCTCCATACTGGTTCCCATCGTCTCTGGTTCTCGTGCTCTCGACGGTCCGAGTGGGTGTGAAACGTATTCTCCCCAATACTATGGACATGCGACAATATAGGCAACCAAGGAAGGTCTTGCAAGAAGCAGCGCTACAAAACGCCGCCCGGCGTTGAATGGTCGCCGGCACGGCGGGTAGAATCTTTTTTGTTTCCCGCCTCTTGTGTTGGATTCAGTTCTTGGAAAGGTTTGCTGCGAAGCGATGGCGATTCGTTTCTATAACACCCTGACTCGGGCGAAGGAGGATTTCGCGCCGCTCGCGCCCGGCGAGGTGCGCATGTATACCTGCGGGCCGACGGTCTACAACTTCGCGCACATCGGCAATTTCCGAGCCTATATCTTCGAGGATCTTCTGCGGCGGCACCTTAAGTATCGCGGCTTCAAGGTAACCCAGATAATGAATCTGACCGACGTCGAGGACAAGGTCATCCGCGCCTGCCGCGAAACCGGCGAGCCGCGCGAGTCGCTCACCAAGCGCTATATCGCCGCATTCTTCGAAGACCTCGACACGCTGGGCATCGAGCGCGCCGAACAATATCCCGCCGCCACCGATTACGTCCCGGAAATGGTCGCGCTGATCAAGACGCTCCGCGAACGCGGCCACACCTATGAGCACCGGGGAAGCATCTATTTCAAACTCGACACGTTCCCGCAGTACGGACGGCTCAGCCACTTCCGCATCGAAGATCTGAAGGATGGCGCGAGCGGCCGCGTGGACCTCGACGAATACGACCCGGAGAGCGCGAAGGATTTCGCGTTGTGGAAGGCCTATGTCCCGGAAGACGGCGACATCTATTGGGAGACCGAACTTGGCAAAGGCCGGCCCGGCTGGCATATCGAATGCTCGGCAATGAGCATGAAACTGCTCGGCGAATCTTTCGACATCCACACTGGCGGTGAGGACAACATGTTTCCACATCACGAGAACGAGATCGCCCAGTCCGAAGCCGCCACCGGCAAACCCTTCGTGCGCTATTGGCTACATTGTCGGCATCTGATGGTCGAGGGTCGCAAGATGTCGAAGTCGCTCGGCAATTTCCACACGCTGCGCGATCTTGTCGAACGCGGCTACAATCCCATGGCCATCCGCTGGGTGTTGATCGCGACCCACTACCGTCAGCCCAACAACTTCTCGTTTGACGCATTGGAAGCGGCCAACGAGTCGCTGCAACGAATACAAGATTTCCGCCGCCGACTCGCCGACGTGCGCGGTTCCGGTTCGGACCTTCGCGAAGAGATGGCGGCTTGCGAAACCGCGTTCGGATCGGCGCTTGATGACGACCTCAATGTCTCTGCCGGACTCGCCGCGGTCTTCAATTTCATCCGCGACACCAACAAACTGATAGACGAAGACGCCATCAGCAAAGCCGGCGCCGCCGGCGCGCTGGCATTGCTCGATAGACTCCATTCCGTTACCGGATTGTTTGCCGGCGCGAAAGATGACGCCGTTCCCGACGAAATCCAACAGCTCGTCCTCGAACGTCAAAAAGCCCGCCGCGCGAAGAACTTCGCCCAAGCCGACGCCATCCGCGAACATCTCACGGCCGCGGGCTGGATCGTCGAGGACACGCCGGACGGTCCGCGAGTGAAGCGTGCCCTTGAACGCGTTATATAGTCCTACCGTGTTTCTGTCAGAATGGAGCAACGGGTTTCCGGCTCTACTGACGGAACCTCTTCTCGCGAAAGGTGTTATACCCTATGAGACGTAGGTTCTCCGGCGAATGACCGAGTTTTCCGATTGGGATTTGGTCGCCCGGGCGCGGTCCGGCGAACTCAACGCCTACGCGGAGTTGGTGCGGCGACATCAGTCGCAGGTTATCCACTTCTGTATGCGGATGACTAGAGACCGCCAGGACGCCGAAGACCTCGCCCAAGAGTGTTTTGTTCGGGTGTATCGGTACCTGGATCGGCTTCGGCCGGAAGCGAAGTTTTCCACGGTTCTGTTTGGCATTGCGCGGAATCTGACGTTGAACTTTATTCGCGATGCCGGACGCCGGGGACGGGGCATTACGCAGTCGCTCACTCGCGAAGGCGAGACGGAGCGCCTGCTGGAAGATGCCCTGCACCGGCCGGACCGAGAAGCGCGGCGGCACGAGATCGAACAAATGATCGAACGCGGTCTCGAAAGGCTGAGCGCGGAGCATCGCGAGATTATTGTACTGAGAGAAGTTCAAGGAATGGACTACGAGGCCATCGCCGAGATTCTGAAGTGCCGGTTAGGCACCGTGAAGAGTCGCCTGGCCCGGGCCCGTGAACAACTTCGAGTCCAATTAGTGGAACTCGGAGGTGAGTTGCTATGAAGGACCATATCACCAACGAAGAATTGTCAGCGTATCTGGACGGACAGGCCGCAGAGGCGAAGTCTATCGAGCGGCATCTGGCGGAATGCTCGGACTGCGCCCAGCGCCACGGTGCCTATGCGCGGATGTCCGCGAGTCTGCACACGCTGCGCGGGCCGGAAGTGCACCCCGCGTTTGCCACGCGCGTGTTGGCGACGATCCGGGAGCGAGACGCAGCGCAGCCGGCATGGTGGCTGCGATTCCGTCTTCCATTGGTGGCGGCTGCGGCCACGCTGGTCGTAGTCCTCGCGCTGCCGCTCTTTTTCAGTTCGACCGTGGTAGCGCCACCCGACAATACCTTAACCGCGGTGGATCGCGAGCAATTAGAGAACGAAGTCCAATCGCGGCTCGCGCAATTGGCGAGCGCCGACTTGCCGGAGGTCACGGGCTTTGCGCCCGAACCGACCGTTGAAGAGTTCTCCGCGGACGAGCTCCTCGAAGGCCTCGCCGCACAGGAATGGTTCCCGATGATTGCGAACGAAATCGAGTCCGACGAGGATCTGAACAGCATTCTCCTGGCCATGGATGAATTGGAAACCGAGGCATTTAGGCAAGAACTGATGGAATACGCTCAAAGAGGGTGAAGAAGATGTTTTCAACAAGGATTTTACTCGCAGTTACGGTGTGCATCGGCGCAGGGTCGAGCGTGTACGCTCAAGACCCGCCGCCACCCCCACCCGGTGAGAATCCCGGCTTCGCGCCCCCTGAAGGACCGGTGCCGCGCGATATGCACAAGCCTTTCGCGCCTCCCGGCCATGAAGGCTGGAAAGACGGCGACATCAAAGAGATGATCGAAAAGTTGTGGATGGTCCGGCTGACCGAACAACTCGGTCTGAACGACGAGCAGACCGTGCTGGTGATCCGGCGCGCGAAAGACCACCGCGAGCAATTGCGGAAGTTAGCCGAACAGCGCCAGCAACTGCTCCGCGAACTGAAGGAATCCGTGCGGGCGGGCGGACCCGAGGCCGACATTCAGAATAAGCTGGAAGCGCTCGCACAACACGACCGGGAATCCGTCGAGCGGCGCTGGAGGGCGTTCGAAGCAACCGCAGAAGGGCTGAACGCCACGCAGCGGGCCAAGCTGTATGTGTTCATCAGCGAATTTGATAACGATATGCGCCGGCTTGTCCAGAAAGCCCGCGAGCGCATGTCCGGCCGCATGATGCGGCCCCAAGACGGCCCCATGGGTTTCGGACAACCCGGCCAACCGGGTATGGCTCCGCAACCGGGCGCGCCAATGGGTCCCGGCCAAGGACCTATGCCGCCACAGTGGCAGCAGCGTCCCCGCGACTTCCGGCCCGGCAGCCCGCAAGGCGAATTCCATTCGCAGCCAGGTGCCGGTCCCCAAGGCCCGCCACCACCTCCTGGACCGGGCAACCCACCGTTGGGAGCGGGTCAACCGCGGTAATCAGCAAGTTGCCGCACCGAGGCATCGCGTTCGCACGCGAAAGTGCGTTCGCATTACGACTGCCATGCCGTTCCGTCGGCGAAGACAGTTATGAATTCGAATCGCTCCGTATCGCCGTGTAAGGTAATCAGTTTCCCCCCGGGCTGGATTAACTCGCCTCCGTAGCCTCCATGGCCGGTCACGCGTCCATAGGCCAGCACGATTCCGTCCTGATGAAAGTAGTAATCGTTGACGTGGCTGTGGCCGACGAAGCAGGCGCGGATGCACCCGGCTTCGCGAATGCGTTGGAAGCGCGTCTCGTCATTACCCCAGAACGACGCCTCTTCCTGGGCGATACCGCGATAGGTACCGGACAGGCGCGCTGTCTCGTACTCTTTTAGCGGGATGTGAAAAAAAGCGATGGCCGGCACGATATGCCCACGAAGTTTCCCCAGTCGCGCGGCTTCCGCGACCAGCCAGTCCGTGTCCTCCGGCAGCAAACACCAAGTGCGCGAATTCAGGAAGAAGAGGTCCCACACCGGGGCCTTTCTCGCGGCCACAATCTCGATGCGATAGTTGCCGCGTCCGTCGCCCGCGGGCATTACCGCGCCGGGCGTGGCGCGCAGTTGCGCGGTCGTGGCGTCGAAATCGCCGATAAAATCATGGTTCCCCCACGTGAACGCCCACGGCACTCCCAGCGCCCCAAGCCGCTCGAGGTCGCGCCGCATCAACTCCGGACCCAATTCCGGCTTGTCGTCGCCACACCAGATATCGCCCGTGACCGCCAGCAAATGCGGCCGGAAATGCGTGATCATCGCGCGAATGTCCGCGTACGTCCGTTCGGCGGCATCTTCTCCGGCATCCGTGTGGAAGTCGGTGATTTGCAGGACGCGGAAGCAACCATTCTCGTCCGTTCGCATCACGCCGTGTTTTAGTGGGGTACCAGCCATGTCTTCCGAGGTCTATCTTCGGTGATGGCAGATACTACCCTTGAGATCAGTCTTCAAGCGAGATCGTCGCCGCGAGTCTCGCCTGGAATGGGCGGCGACTCAAGAACTGTTCTTAATCCAGTGGTCCAGGGGTCGGCGGGGAGGCCGGCCCTCACATGCCTCCGAACAGATAGCTTTCGGCGGAAAAGGAGTCGTGCCATCCTCAGACGTAAGTGCACTGCCGTGTGCGGAAGACAAGTCTTCTGGTTGGCTATCTGCGTCTCAATTATTCTGCTCGACTTAGTGACCAGCCCGTCCCATGCGCAGATTTCCTGGACGGTCTCCCTCCCGCTCGATCCCGACGCCGCAAACACGACCAGCAGGGGACTGGACCAGGTACCCCAGTTAGTTACAGACGGAGCTGGAACCTGGATCGCGGTGTGGGAGTCCGGGGGTGCGCTCGGCGGCACCATCGGCCCCGACGACGACATTCTTTATGCCCGCTCGGTAGACAACGGAAAGAACTGGACGCCTCCCGCCGCGCTAAACACGAACGCTGCCGCCGACACCAGCGCCGATGTGAATCCACAATTAGCGACGGATGGAGCCGGGAATTGGATTTGTGTGTGGGCCTCCGATGATTCCCTGGGCGGTACCATTGGCACGGATATGGATATCCTTTATGCGCGTTCGTCAAATAATGGCATAACTTGGACGGTACCGGCCCCGCTCAATGCTAACGCTGCCACCGACGGTTCCGATGGCTTCGGGGAAGATAGTAGACCGGTAATCCTCACCGACCGGGCCGGGATATGGATCGCGGTGTGGCAGTCGAGCGGTTCGGTCGGCGGTCCGATTGGCGCGGATTATGAGATTGTCTTGGCGCGCTCGGTGGATAACGGCCTGAACTGGACTGCGCCGGCTGCGCTCGACGCAAATGTCGCCAGCGACACTACATCGGACGAATCGCCGCACGTAGCCACGGACGGAGCCGGAACGTGGATCGCCGTGTGGCACGCATATAATTGGGAGGGTGGACTCGATTACGACATTTTGTTTGCGCGGTCAACGGATGGTGGCGTGAGTTGGACTTCGCCATCCCCACTATATATTGACGCCGCCACCGATCCGTGGGCGGATGGGGCCCCGCACCTCACTTCGGACGGAGCCGGAACGTGGATCGCGGTTTGGGAATCCAATAATCCCCGGGACGGCGGAACCCTTGGGGGAGACTTCGATATTCTGCAGGCACGCTCAGTGGACAGCGGGCAGAATTGGACGGCGCCGATTCCGCTTAACGCCAATGCCGACGGCGATCGCGGTTTCGATACTTCTCCGCACTTGACCGCCGACGGAAACGGAACGTGGATCGCCGTTTGGCAGTCCTGGGATTCCCTTGGCGGTACCATCGGCGAAGATGATGACGTCCTTTATGCCCTCTCCGCGGACGGTGGCATGAACTGGTCCTTCCCGGCCGCTCTCAACACCCACGCTACCAGCGACACCGGCTTCGACCGGACTCCAAGCCTGGCCACCGACAAGGTCGGGACCTGGATCGCGCTGTGGTCGTCGAATTTGTTTACGACGGGCTACGATATTCTGTCCGCCAAAGCGGAATTGTCAGGCGCCATTGCCGGCGCGGTAACTGACGTCTCAACCGGCGCCGGATTGACATGCTCCGCGCTTCGGGCACGGTCTCAGGGAAATAACATCGAGCGCACCGCGACTACGGACCTCAACGGCGACTATCAATTCGTAAACTTGCCGGGAGGCACCTATACGTTAGAGGCGTTTTCTCCGGGCTACGAAGCAAAGACCGTGGAAGTCCTCGTGGTCGTCGGCGCCGAAATCTCGATCAACATTGATTTGAACCCGGCGGCCGGTGAAAGCTCCATCACGGGGCAGGTGACGGATGCGGAAACCGGGAACCCGCTCGGAGGCGTGCGGGTGACGTCCGCACTCGGCAAAGCCGTTTTCGCCACCACGTACACCTGTGCGCAAGGACGTTACGACGTTTCCGAGGTGCCTGCGAAAGCCACCCGTGTCACGCTGGAATTTTCGGGTTTTGGCTACGAGACCCGCACGGCCGATGTGGAGTTGGCGCCGGGTGAACCGGTTCACTTTGAAGCCCAATTGTTGCCCAAGGCCGAGTTGCTGGGATCACTGGTCGGGACCGTCAAGAATGCTGTGACTGGAGACGCACTCCCCGGCGCCCGCGTCACCGCCACGAGAGCGGCGATAGGCCCCAGCATCGAAGCGGACATCCTCGGCTACTACTTTCTCGATCAGCTCGCGTCTGGTCAGTACGAGACCCATGTGTCCATGCCCGGCTACGCGTCCCAGACCCGAACCGTCGCGGTGTTCCTCGGGACGGCGCCGAGTGCGGCTGACTTTCTCCTCGAACCGGACGGTCCGTCCTCGAATCCGAGTGACATCAACAGTGACAACAACGTCAACGCCGTAGATGTACAACTGGTGATCAACGCCGCGCTCGGCTTGGCCTCTAGTTACAATTGTGACGTGGACCACGACGGTTACGTCAACGCGGTGGACGTGCAACTCGTCATCAACGCGGCCTTAGGATTGCACTGAGACCCTGTGCTCCGAGAACTGCGTTATTGCCTGCACTCGTCCATCATGCACAGAAAGCGCCCGAAAAGGTATCGGCTGTCGTGGGGCCCCGGCGAAGATTCGGGGTGGTACTGGACGCTGAAGATGGGGAGTTTCCGGTGTTCCATGCCCTCGACCGACTGGTCGTTGAGGTTGCTATGCGTGATGAGCACTTCGTCGGGATTCAGCGATTCCGGGTCCACTGCGAACCCGTGATTCTGGGCGCTGATCTCGACCTTGCCGGTAACGTGATTCATGACCGGCTGGTTCCCACCCCGATGGCCGAATTTTAATTTGTATGTAGTGCCACCAAACGCGTGACCAAGGATTTGGTGACCCAGGCAGATGCCGAAAATTGGCTTCTTGCCGAACAGCCCTTTTACGGTAGGATAGATGTAGGGGAGCGCCGCCGGGTCCCCGGGGCCATTTGAGAGGAAAACGCCGTCGGGCTTGTGGGAGAGCGCCTCTTCGGCGGATGCCGTCGCCGGAAGAACAATCACCCGACAGTCGGCCTCGGCGAGGAGCCGGAGAATGTTGTACTTGATGCCGTAATCGAAGGCGACGACACGATACTTGCATTTCTGATCGGGGTTCCACACATAGGCTTGCGCGACCGTGACGGCCTTTACATAGTCGCTCCCCAGCATATCCTGCGAATTCACCGCCTTTTGCACGAGGCGCTCGTGGTCGGAGTCGGTGGTGCTGATGACAGCTTTCATGGCGCCCTTGGTGCGGATGAGCTTGGTAATCTTGCGTGTGTCCACGCCGTCAATGGCCACGATGCCGTGGTCCTTCAGGTATTCCGGCAACGATTCTTGTGCACGCCAATTGCTCGGCTTTTGGCAGCATTCATGCATCACAAACCCTTCCGCGAACGGTTTACGAGACTCGACGTCTTCCTCATTCACGCCGTAGTTGCCGATCAGCGGGTAGGTCATGGTGACGATTTGGCCGGCATAGGACGGGTCGGTGAGTATCTCTTGATACCCAGTCATACTCGTATTAAAGACCAATTCGCCGAAGGCCTCGCCTTCAGCCCCCACCGCCTGGCCTTCGAAGACCGTACCGTCTTCTAGTGCGAGAATTGCGTTCACGGCTCACTCCTGAACCTATCCAAGTGGGTGAACGATAATGGATTCCGATCTTGGGTTCAAACGAACAGCATGTGCGGGAAGTTCAGGGGTATGTCCACCCCGGTTGCTTGACGAGGGGATCCTAGTCCCTAGTTCACGGGCGAGAAAGCAGTCTGAGTTTCGGGGTAGAGCCGCTGGGCAACCTGATTGTGGCGCTCCATGGCCATCTGCAGGAACTCGTCCGCCAGATTGGTGTCCACAGGAAAACTCGTGACAGAATAGCCGTATTCGCCAATAAAGCGTTCCATTTCGGCCGAAAGCCGCTCCAGCACTTTACGGGCACCTTCCTCGGGAGTCTCGACCAACAAGATGGCCAATCCCGATTTACTCAAGCTGAAGACGTGGTCAGAAGTCCGAAGTTCAGCGCCCAACCGACGACCCAATTGCGGTATCTCTTCAATCTTTTCCTTGGGAGCGCAAAGGGTTATGAGCGTGGTAGCCGATGGATACCGGAATGACCGCTGGATTTCCTCCTGGATCCGAGCCCGGAGATACGTTTCGGTACGAAGGCCGGTTGTGGGGTCACGGTGGGCGAGCTTCTCCAGCAAATGGCAGCGTCGTTCCAATTCTGTCCTTAGTTGCATTTCGTCCCTAAGACGAACTTGTAGGTCTTCTATAGCTTCTCGTAGTTTCTGCACGTCTTCGGTCACAAGTCCACCCCTCCAGTCGGCCAGAACTGAGCAAGTTACGTGCCACGTTAAGTGTCCTGTTGAGGCAGGCTTAAGAGCGTTGCAAAATATGGATTTTGGGGGATTGTCACACTATTAACCATAACTTCGGCTGGATCAATTGGTTTCCAATGTTGTCAGCCTTGACAACTTATTTACATCAAATGCCGCGTCTTAACACTTGACATGCCTTGCAGCGTAGGTTAGCATGAACCCAAAATGCAAATAGGAATGGCAAGGTGAATCTGGCTACTGCAACTGTGGAGGCACCCTCCCCGCGTCCGACATTGTTAATCGTGGAGGACGATGCGGCGCAGCGATTGGTGCTCAATGACATGCTGCGGCGAATGGGCTACGATTGCGAAACGGCTGCGACTTGTGCGGAGGGACGTCAACTCTTTACACATGGGCGATTTTCGTCGTCTCTGATTGATCTGGGGCTCCCGGATGGCAACGGCCTCTCGTTGCTGCAGGAATTTCAGGCCGTGGACCCGAATCTGGTGTCCGTGGTGTTAACCGGCGATGCCGCTGCGGAGACCGTCATTGACACGATGCGGGCCGGCGCATTCGATTATCTGACCAAACCGGTTGACCTGACGACACTGAGGGCTACGGTCGCGCGGGCGGTTGCCCATCATGAGGTGGTGCGCGAGCGCGGAGAGTTGGTGCGGCTGCTTCTCGAAGAGCGAGAGCAACTTCGGAGCCGAGTCGAAGCCGCCACGGCGGATATCCGGCAGTATGCCCGCGCTTGCGAGAACACGAACATGCGGCTGCGGGCGCTCTTGCGTCTCACCCAACTCACGGCCCGTTACTACTCGGAAGAAGTGCTTTTCCGCAACGCATTCAAAGAGCTGTCGCAGCATATTCCGCTACGGTGCGTGGCGCTGTGCGATGTGGGCCGCGGGCGGCTCCTCGCAGCCTATCAGCGAGAGGCAGAAGAGGTCGAGTTCATTCATACCGAAGGCAATCCCGCGCACAGCGGATACGACACACTTCTGGCGGAGGCCGAACCTAAATTGCTGGTTCAATCATGGGTGGAGCGGAACGCCGGCCTGGATACCAGCGCCTTCGTGTCTTACGTATTCCCACTTAAGTTCTGGAGTCGTTCACACTGCACGGTGGGATTCTACTTGGCGCCGGAATTCGCGGGCGACGAGGCGGAACAGGAATTCCTGGGAATGTGCGCCCATTTCCTCGCCTTCGAGTGGGAGCAAGCGAATCTGCTGCTGCATGTGGCGCATCATGCCAGCCTGGGCAACATTGCCGTCGAATTGGCTCGAAACTTTGTTCAACCGTTGACCGCAATTCGGACCGCCGCCGATATTGTTAAAGAGACGGTAAAGTCACCTGAAGCCGGCGCCGGTATGCAAATTATTCAAGAGAATGTCGAACGTCTGAAAATCCAAACGCAGGAATTTCGAAAGCTGTCGCTGCGAAGGGAAGACAGCGTCGAGACCGTCCGTCTGGATGAATATATAGACCAGGCGCTGGATATCCTTGCGGTCGCGATTCAGAACCGGGGCGTTACGGTGGTCCGGGATTACGAAGGCGATTGCGAGTGTGTATTACTGAACGGTACGGCGCTCGCGCGAACTTTTCTCGACCTCATCCTGTGTGTTTTGCGGGCGATGCAGGTTGGCACACGCATGGCCGTGTCGTTGCGGCAAGTGGGCGACGGCCACGTGGCGTTCGAGATTCGCTACGAGGGCCCCGGTACGCGAGAGGGCGCGTTCTCCACGGCGATTCTCGGGCCGGTATCCTCCCATCCGGGACTGCAATTGGCCGAGCGGACGATTCACAGTTGCGGCGGAAAACTGGCGGTCGAACAGAACACTGAGGGGGCGCAAAGCCTGCGAGTTGTCCTTCCGCGGAATGCGACCAATCCGAATGTGGTGCGAGGGGTAACATGGTGACCGAAGTTCCATCCGTTCATGCCGCAGTCTCGGGTGCCCGGATGCCGCAGAGCGCTTCATCCGGCCTCATCCTGGTAGTGGACACCGACCCCGGGGTTCGCTGGGCGCTGGAAAAGGGTATTTCCTTATCCGGATACCAGGTTCGGGCGGTTACTAACGTTTCCGAGGCAATGCAGACTGCGCGCCAAGAATCGGTGCAGGGGGTGGTGCTCGAGCTTCTGCCGGAAGCCGGATTGACGCCCGAAGTGATCTCGATGCTGTCGGAGACGCCCAATGCGCCGCGCGTCATTTGCGTATCCGCCGATTCCGCGCCGCAGCTTGTCATCGAGTGCATGCGACGCGGCGCGGCGGATTTCCTGACCAAGCCGTTCAATCTGGCGGAGCTACGGGCGGCTCTGTCTCGCGCTTTGACGCCGACCCGAGACCGGCAACTACCGCGTGATCCGACGGAACGCGCGCGGCCCGAGGCGCAAGGTTCACTCTTGATTGGTATCAGCCCGGCCATGCAAGAGTTGCGCGTCACGGTCGAGCGCGTTGCACAGACCGACCTGAATTGCCTGCTGCGGGGAGAGAGTGGCACCGGCAAAGACATGGTGGCGCGGGAAATCCACCGGCTTTCGCGTCGAAAGACGAAGCCCTTCGTGAAGGTGAATTGTACCGCTTTACCGGAACAACTCCTGGAGAGCGAATTGTTCGGCTATGAAAAGGGCGCCTTTACGGGGGCGATTACTTCCAAGCCGGGCCGGTTTGAACTGGCGAACCAGGGCATCATCTTTCTGGACGAAATCGGAGACATGCACCCGAATCTGCAGGCCAAGTTGTTGCAAGTAATCGAGCACAAGGAGTTCACCAAGCTCGGTGGGACGCGTCACCTCCGGGTGGATGTACAGATCATCGCCGCCACCAACGCAGATCTCGAGAAGAAGACCAAAGAAGGCGGCTTCCGCGATGACCTGTATTTCCGGTTGAACGAGGTGTGCATCTGGGTGCCGCTGCTTGCCGCCCGTAAAGAGGACATTACGCTGCTGGCATGGCACTTCATTCAAAAACACGGACAAAATCCGGCCAACGCACGATTTGACGTAAGCGAAGAGGAAATGGCCACGCTAACCGCGTATGACTGGCCCGGGAAC
Source organism: Candidatus Hydrogenedentota bacterium (assembly GCA_016209895.1). GTDB lineage: Bacteria > Hydrogenedentota > Hydrogenedentia > Hydrogenedentales > SLHB01 > JACQVH01. Next base: position 22,494 of record JACQVH010000108.1, read on the forward strand.
GTGCGCGAGTTGGAAACCACGATAAAGCGATGGCTGGCCTTGGGCAAAGAAGCGGTCAGCGCGCTCCGGCTGGGGCCGCGCCAAGTATCGAAGCCGGCAGCGGTAACGTTGGGAAGCTACCGCCTCGCCCAACCGGCGGTACCGCAAGCGCCTCCGGCCGAACAATCGGAATCGCAACAGATTCGGGCCGCCCTCGAGCGCCATCACTGGAACCGGCGCAAGGCCGCAGACGCGTTGGGGATGAGCTATCGCACGCTGCGTCGTCGCATCGAGAAATTCGGATTGGACCATCAGCCGTAACCACACCCACTTCGGACCGGGTCGGCAGGGCGATGCCTTCCGCAAACTGGCGCGGTACGCGGGCCACGATTGAAGGGCGGGAGGTATGCTCCTAAACAAGCTGCGTGTTCTTCGCCGGCGTAGCCAGATTGCCGCAGTCCGCCTCTGGCAACACGCGGCGGTTCGGCAAAGATCGCTCGCGGTTCCGCTCGAGAATCCCCGCGCCCTCCTGGTACAGAATATCAGTGGGATTGGGAACGCCCTGATGGCGACCCCGTTGCTGGCCGAATTGCGGAGGTTGTATCCCGAAGCGCAAATAGATTTCCTGACGACTCCAGCCGCGGCCGCGCTATTGGCGGGGAATCCTCACGCCTCCCGCATCATTCCGGACGCGTCAGTGGGGAAGAAGGGACGCCGCGAGTGGTGGCGGGTCGTGCGGTTCTTGCGTGAAGCCCGCTACGACGCGACGTTTGTGACGCTTACCGCGATTGATTTTGAATACGTCGTCCGAGTTCCCCTCGCGGCAATACGAACGGCCGCGATCCACCAATATGAACTCCACGCCTACAACGATTTCACTTGTCTGTTCTCGCATCGGGTTCCATTCGATCAAACCCGGCATGACGTCGAAAGCAATCTGGACCTGCTCCGGGCTTTGACCACCGAGACGGTTCAGGCGGGTCGGCTGGTCCTGACCTTACCCCAAGAGGCCCTGAAGGCGGCACGGGACGCCCTTGGCGCGACCGGGATGAGCGGGGCCGGTCAGGCCGTCGTGTTCTGTCCGGGATCAACCGCCCGGTGGAGCCATAAACGATGGCCCCGGGAGTCCTACCTCCAATTGATCGGAAACCTCCTTGCGAACCATATCAATCTCCATATCCTCGTCTTGTGTGGGCCCGATGAAATGGACGACGCAGAGTATTTCAAGGCGGAACTCAGAGACCGGAGGGCGGCTGTCCTGTCCGGGCTGCCGTTGTTGACGTATGCGGGCATTCTGGATTCCGCCACCGTAGTCGTCAGCGGAGACAGTCTTCCCGTCCACGTCCGGGCCGCTTTCCAGAAGCCTTTGGTAGCACTCTTCGGTCCCACCGACCCTCGGCGCACCGGCCCCTGGCAATGCCTGTCCACAGTCCTCACGCCCAAGTGCGACTACATTCCCTACTATCGCGTTCCCTACCCGCCCGACCCCGCGACTTTTCCGCCCTGCATGCCGTTGCTGCCGGTCGAGGAGGTCGAAGCCGCGGTCGAGGGATACCTGGCGCAGCGCAGCTAATGAATCTTTCCCGGGTGTCCCATCTCGTAGACTGCGGCGTACTGTCTCTCGCAAGATGCGGCTGTTCAGGGCATGCTGGTGCCGTTGAGCATGTGGTTGGCGTGGTGGAAGTGGAGGCCGGCTAGGTTGACGGGGAAGGAGCCGATCCCGGCGGACCATTTCTGGAACTCGACGTGGCCGTCGAGGTAGAGCACGTTGCAACCACCGGGGACGTGGTTGAACATGCCCGCGCCGCGGGCAATGCCATCCCAGAGGACCGCCAGTCGCGACTGGGCGGTGTCCACTCCGGCGGGGTTTTCGATATCGGTGATGAGGAAGCGTTCGATGCCTTCCCGCAGCCGTCGCGCGCAGACGTAGACGTTGAGCGGCATCGCCAACGGCCAATCGCAGTCCGCGACACAGCGCGCGGTCATGCCGTCCATGGCCCACTCCATCGCCAGGGCGTCAATGTCGTTCATCAAGGGCATCATATCCGGCAGTTGCGTCATGGCGTCGGCGA
>JACQVH010000114.1 GCA_016209895.1 Candidatus Hydrogenedentota bacterium
GGCTTACGGCATTCGGTATTCGAGTAGTGCAGTGGAAGCGCTGAACACGGGCCTCCGCGAGGCGCGCCGGCTCGTGCACAAAAAGGTTGAGCCGGGGCATATCTTGCTTGGTATAATCCAGTCAGAAGACCGTGTGGTGATACACGCGCTCCGCGAGTTGGGAGTAGACTTGGACCGGCTGCGGTCGGAGCTGGTCCGTCGGCTGAAGGGAAGACGTGACCGGAGTCTTTGACGGCGCCGGTTCGTATTCGATGCAGCGAAGAGGTGTGCAACACCTCCAAACAGAGTTTGGGGGCGCCACCCGGGTTCGTTAAAGATTGTGAGGCTTGAATATTCTCGGCCGGACGACGTCCGGCAGGAGTGAGAGAGGCGAAGACGTTATGTGGGAAAGATTCACCGAACGGGCGAAGCACGTCGTGAGTGCCGCGCGCGAAGAAGCGACGCGCCTGGGCAGTGAGTACGTACGTACGGAACATATTCTGCTGGGACTTTGTCGCGAACCCGACGGGATCGCGGCCCGTGCACTGGAAAACCTGGGCGTGGACATCGAGTCGCTGGCCATGGAGATCGAGCAACAAATCCAGCGCGGCAACGCGGTGGTATCGAGCGACGATATCGCCTTCACCCCGCGGGCGAAAAAAGTGCTCGAGTTGGCCGTGGAAGAAGCCCGAAGGTTCAATCACAGTTATATCGGCACCGAGCACATCCTGCTCGGGCTGGTCAAAGAGGGGGAAGGAATAGCGGCTAAAGTGCTCCAGGACATGAAAATAGATTTGGAGCGTGTACAAGCGGAGGTGATTCGATTGTTGGGCGATCAAGGCAAGTCCAGTCCGCAAGCCAGTGCGGGCGGCAAGAAATCACAAACGCCGGCGCTGGATACGTTCGGCCGCGATCTGACGGCCCTGGCACAGGAAGGCAAACTCGATCCCGTCATCGGACGTGAATCGGAAATCGAGCGCGTCATCCAGATTCTCAGCCGCCGAACGAAAAATAACCCGGTGCTGATTGGCGAGGCCGGCGTCGGCAAAACGGCCATCGTGGAAGGTCTGGCTCAAGCCATCGTCAGCGGCGACGTGCCGGACCTGCTGCTGAACCGGCGTGTCCTCACGTTGGACCTGGCGGGCATTGTCGCGGGAACGAAGTACCGCGGTCAATTCGAGGAACGGCTCAAATCCGTGATGAAGGAAATCCGGCGGGCCGACAATATCATCCTTTTTATAGACGAATTGCATACGATCGTGGGTGCGGGGGCTGCGGAGGGCGCGGTGGATGCCGCTAACATGCTGAAACCGGCATTGGCCCGAGGCGAACTCCAGTGCATCGGCGCCACGACCATGGACGAATACCGCAAATACATCGAGAAGGACGCTGCCTTGGCGCGACGGTTCCAGACCATCCTGGTGGATGCTCCGACCGTAGACCAGACGATTGATATTATCAAAGGGCTGCGGGACAAATACGAGGCCCACCATCGCGTAAAATTCTCGGACCCGGCCATCGTGGCGGCGGCCCGCCTTTCCAACCAGTACATCACCGACCGGTATCTGCCGGATAAGGCCGTGGACGTGATTGACGAAGCGGGCAGTCGCGCCCGTCTTCAGATTACGACCCGACCCGCCGAGTTGAAGGATATCGAGCAGGACATCGAACGGGTGACGCAGGAAAAGGAAGCGGCCATTCGGCGTCAGGAGTACGAGAAGGCCGCGAGCCTGCGGGACAAGGAACGTCAGTTCAATCTCAAGCTGGAGGAGAAGAAGCGCGACTGGGAGCGTAAACGCGATTCGGCGGAAACCATCGTTACCGAAGAGGATATCGCCTATATCGTCTCAAAGTGGACGGGCGTGCCGCTGACGAAGCTCGAAGAGAAAGAGTCCGAGCGGCTGCTGCGAATGCGTGACGAACTTCGGAAATCCGTAATCGGCCAAGACGAGGCGATTGACTCGATTACGCGGGCCATCCAACGATCGCGCGCGGGTCTGAAAAACGCAAAGCGGCCGGTAGGATCGTTCTTGTTCTTGGGTCCTACGGGCGTCGGGAAGACCCTGCTGGCGAAGACCTTGGCGACCTTCCTGTTCGGCAACGAAGAAGCCCTCATCACCATAGATATGTCGGAGTATATGGAGAAGTTTGCGGTATCGCGTCTCGGGGGCGCGCCGCCCGGCTACGTCGGCTACAACGAAGGCGGCCAACTCACGGAGCAGGTACGGCGCCGTACATACTCAGTGGTGTTGTTCGACGAAATCGAGAAGGCCCACCCGGACGTGTTCAACGTCCTGCTGCAGGTGCTGGAAGACGGGCACATGACTGACGGCACGGGCCGGAAAGTGGATTTCCGCAATACGGTGATCGTTATGACCAGCAATATGGGGAGCCGTAAGATCGGGCGTAGTGTCACCGTGGGCTTCCAAAAGGACAGCGAGTCCGATCAATACAAAGACATGAAGGCCCGGGTTACGGACGAGGCCAAGAAAGTCTTCAATCCGGAGTTTCTCAATCGTGTGGACGAAGTAGTGGTCTTCCATCGGCTGAACCATGAGCATCTGCTCCAGATCGTTGACATCGAAGTCGCCGAAGTGATACAACGAGTCCAAAACAAGGGTGTCGCGCTGATGCTGACGGACGAGGCCAAGGAATTTATCGTCCGCGTCGGTAGCGACGAACAGTATGGTGCGCGCCCGTTGCGGAGGGCCGTCCAACAGTACGTAGAAGACCCCTTGTCCGAGTTGCTCTTGAAGGGCAATTTTGAACTGGGCGCGCAGATCGAAGTGCGACCGTCCGAGAGCGAGCAAAAACTGGAATTCGAGGCCATCGTACCGATCGCGGAAGGTGTGACTAATTGAGAAAAGTCGCCATCGGCCTATTGGGGCTGGGTTGGATCCTGCTCGTACCTCCCGTTTCTGCGCAGGAGTACGCCGGGAAGACCATTAAGAGCGTTCTCGTCGCCGGCCTGAAAGGGGTCAGCGAGTCCATGGTGCGTTCGCAAATCCAGGTTCAGCCCGGTCAGACGTTCAATCCCCGCGCCATTGCCCGCGATATCCGCCGCCTCTATGAAACCGGTCACTTTACCTCGATCAAGGCCGATGCTCAGTTGGAGGACGAGCAGATCGTCCTCATCTATATCGTTCAGGAAAAACGGCTCATTGATGAAATCAAGATCATCGGTAACGACCGGTTGCGCATGCGGCATATCCGGGGCGTGCTGACCTGGCAGGAAGGCGATCCGTTCGTGGCGGAACAGTACGACCAGGAACGCGAGGCGCTGATCAAGTTGTACCAATCCAAGGGATTTCCGAACGCGTCCGTGGACATCGTGGTCGAAGAGGTCAGCCCGTCCCGCGTGCGCGTTACTTATTCGATCCAGGAAGGCCGAAAAGCCCGCATTCGCAGTATCCGGTTCGAAGGTAACACCATCTTGTCCGACCGAAAGCTTCGTAAACTGATGGCGACGAAGCGCTCGAAATGGCGGTTCCTTGGGGGAAAATATGATGAGGCCCGCTTCGACGATGATTTGCAGAAGATTATAGACGAATACGGAAACTATGGCCGGCTGGAAATGGAAATCCTGAACACGGACCTGTCGTATTCGGAAAGCGGCAAAGGGATGCTGATCGAAATCCACGTTTCCGAGGGGCCGGAATATCAAGTCGAGAGCGTAGAGACGGCCGGCAATCAAGTGTTTGACACCGACGAGATCGAACGCATCGTTAAAGTTCACGCCGGCAACGTCCACAACAAGGGTCAGGTGGAAAAGGATGCGGGGCTAGTTAAGCAAGGGTATGAGGACAGCGGCTACGTAACCGCGAGCACCACGCCGCAAGTGACGCTGGACCGTGAGAAAAAGACGACGCACGTCGTGCATCGCGTTAATGAAGGCGACCTCAAATACGTCAAAGAAATTAAGGTCACCGGCAACTCCGTCACGAAAGACGAAGTCGTGCGGCGTGAGTTGTTGACCATCCCGGGCGAACGCTTCGACGGCGGTCTGGTTCGGGCGAGCCAGCGACGGCTCGAAAACACCCGCTACTTCGAGAAGGAACGCTTCTCGCTCGAGCCGGTCGAGGAGGACGAGCGCTTTACGAACCTGCTCGTGGACGTGGAAGAAGGAAAGACGGGCAATTTCAATTTCGGCGGCGGCTATAGCACGGAAGAGAAGTTTGGCGGGTTCGCCGAAATTCGCCTCAACAATTTTGACATCCGCAACTGGCCGACCTTTTCCGGCGGTGGACAACAGTTTGTGGCGCGATTGCAACTCGGCGATATTCGCAATGAATACAATCTGAGCTTCACGGACCCGGAAATCGCGGGGTATCCACTGGCCTTCGGGATCGACCTGTTTGACGAATCGTACGAGTACCGTGAAGGCACGGATTTTACGCAGGAGACCCGCGGCGGCCAACTGCGGTTGGGGAAAATCCTTTCGCCGTTCGTAACTGCGCGCAACGCGCTCCGCTATCGTGAAATTGACATCGGCGACTTCACCACGTTTGGCTGGCCCACGCTGCAGCGCGAGCGCGGCCAGCAGACGACGATCAGTTCGGTCTGGGGCATCGCGCGCAACACGCTGGACTCGAATCGCGACCCTTCTTCCGGTGCACGCCACGATTTGGAGCTCGAGATCGCCGGTTTGGGCGGGGATTACCACTTCTTCAAATTAGAACACGACTCGACCTGGTATAAAGCGCTGGGCGAGGAAAAGAAGTGGGTTCTGTCGTTTCGGGCCCGTGAAGGCTGGGCCAATGAATATGGTTCCTCGGATTTCGTCCCTATTGCCGATCGGTTTTTCGTCGGCGGTACGACTACCGTGCGCGGTTACGACCAGCGCGATATCGGCCCCAAAGAAAAACAGTTCATCCTCTTTGGCGAGAAGGAGGCCATCGGTGGGGAATTGCGTCTCGTGGACAATCTGGAAATGAAGTACAAATTGACGGAGCAGTTCCGGTTGTACGCCTTTGTGGACGCGGGTGGTGTGTGGAGCACTTCGAGCGATTTCGATCTCGGCGACATGCGGTACAGCGCTGGATTGGGCTTTGGTGTGGACATTCCGAGGCTGGGGCCCGTCCGCATTGACTATGGCTTCCCGCTCAACCCGGATGAAGACCAGGGATCAGGGAAGCTTCATTTGCTCACCGGACTGCGCTTCTAGGTTGCGTCCATTACCTCATTCCGTTGGCCGCGTCCTTCCCCAAGGGTTGCGTTTCGTGTTTAGTCTTGGGTGTCGGGAATTTGTAACGGTTTGCGGATGAAAGACGGGGGATGGTATACTTCGTCCTCATTTTTAGCGGCTCCGGTAGTATCTCGGGAGTAATCCCGTTGCGCTGAAGGCAAGGGAATTGTGCCGGTCACCATTGTGGGGCCGACACGAAGAGGTTCGGAAGAAGGATGGGATTCGTGAACGCGTATTCAAGAAGTATGTGGGTGGCGCTGACGGTGGTGATTGGCCTGACGTTGCTGGGCGCCGAAGGAAATCCCGCGTCGGACGCCGCCAAGAACGCCCCTTCGGGTCAATACAAGATCGGCGTGGTGGACCGTAAGAAGGTCTTCGATGAATATAATCGGCAAAAAGAGGAAATGAAGAAACTGCAAGACCAAGTCGAAGCGGAGCAGAAGGAAGTGGACAATTTAGTCACTCCGATTGAAGCCGATAAGAAGCGGTACGAAGACAACAAGGACAAGATGTCGGACCAGGAGCGCGAAGCTTTGAAAGACAAGATTGAGCAAGCAGCGCGCAAGTATCAGACTATCTATAAAGAGAAGCAGGCGGATATTGACAGCCGGACCGCGAAATTGCTCCGGAGTCTGAAAGATGAAATCAATCAGGCGATTTCCGAAGTCGGCGCACGCGATAACTACCACCTGATCTTCGAGGCCGACCCCAAGAGCGGAACCAGCGTCCTCTACTACAGTTCCACTTTGGACATGACGCCCAAAGTGATCGAGTATCTGAACTCCAAGAAATAGCCGAATGGAAAGAAAGCCCCCCCACGTTCCGGGCGTCCCACTGCAGCGTTTGAAATGTTCTTTCCGCGACAATTGTTTGCTTTGCGGTATGGGGTTGTTTTTTCCCGGCGAACCACCTAGACTATGGGCCAGACGCGGGCCAATTGCAGGCCGCCACAGGTTTCCGGCATTGGACTTTGTCCATGAACAAGTCTGTCGGTGAAATCGCAGCACTCGTAGGAGGCACGGTCCTCGGCGACCAGACTCTCCAGATCACGGGTGTCAGCGGGATTAAGCAGGCCTCGGAAGGCGACTTGACGTTCCTCGCAAACCCGCTTTATCTCCCTTACATGGAGACCACCCACGCAACCGCGGTGCTGGTCCCTCCCGATATTTCTGAGAGCCATAAGACGCTCATCCAAGTGGCGAATCCGTACCGGGCCCTGGTGACGCTGCTCCAGAATTACCAACCCATCGAAGTCCGGCATCCGCAGGGCGTGCACCCCACGGCGATTATCGGGAAGAACGTTAAGCTCGGAGAGAAGGCCGGTATTGACGCCCACGTATATATCGGCGATGACTGCGAAATCGGCGATGGTGCCGTGCTTCACGCCGGGACGTACGTGGGGCATTCTTCCTCGATTGGCGCCGACACCATCATCTATCCGAATGTGACGATTCGCGAAGGGGTCAAGATCGGCGCCAAATGCATTGTCCATAGCGGAGCGGTGCTGGGCAGCGACGGGTTTGGCTTTTCGTCGGACGGCAGCGGACATTATAAGATTCCCCAAATCGGCACGGTCATCATCGGCGACGACGTCGAGATTGGCGCCGGCACCGCGATTGACCGGGCCACCTTCGGGCGCACGGTCGTGGGGCGGGGCACCAAGATTGACAACCTCGTCCAGATCGGCCATAATGTGGAGATTGGCCGGCACTGTATCATCGCGGGAACGGCCGCGATTGCCGGTAGCACGACGATTGGCAATCATGTCATCATCGCCGGCGGCGCAAAAATTATCGGGCACGTCGAAATCGGCGATGGCGCGCAGATCGGCGGCTTGGCGGGCGTGACACGTTCGGTGGCCCCCGGACAGAAGGTTTCAGGCTTTCCCGCCCAGGATCACATGCTCCAGAAGCGAACCTGGGTTGCCATGAAGGAGCTTCCTCCGCTCCAGCGGCGTATCAAAGAACTCGAACGGCGCATCCAGCAACTGGAAGATCAGCAGCATGGAAAAGCAGCACACCATCCGTAAAGAGGCTTCCTTCTCGGGGATAGGCCTCCACACGGGTAACCTTACCACTATCACTTTCAAACCCGCGCCACCCAACAGCGGCATCACATTTTACCGCGTGGACCTGCCGGACCGACCGGGAATTCAGGCCGACATTGACCACGTCGTAGACGTCTCGCGCGGTACCACCATTGGCCTAAACGGCGTGAAGGTCCACACGGTCGAGCACGTGTTGGCGGCGATCGCCGGCTTGGGCATTGATAACCTTGCCATCGAAGTAGATGCCAACGAAACCCCCGTCGGCGACGGCAGTTCGGTGCCCTTCATGAGTACACTGAAGAAAGCCGGTCTGGTAAAACAGGACGCGGAGCGGAAGTATATCGAGGTCAAGGAACCGGTTTACTACAAGCACGACGACATTACGCTGAGCGTCCTTCCCGCGAACGAACTGCGTTTGACCATGACCATCTCGTATGACCACGTCGCCGTGGGAACGCAATACGCCTCGTTCATCATTACCCCGGAAACTTTCGAAAAGGAGATCGCTCCGGCCCGCACCTTCTGTTTTCTGCGGGACGTACGGATGTTGCAGGAACAGGGGCTCATCAAGGGCGGCAGTCTCGAAAACGCCGTCGTGATTGGCGATGACGCCATTCTGAACGAAGACTTGCGCTTCCCGGACGAGTTCGTTCGCCACAAGATTCTGGACCTGCTCGGCGATATGTTCCTGCTCGGGCATCCGGTAAAGGGCCATGTCATCGGCGTAAAGTCCGGCCATGCGATGCACGTCAAGTTTTCGCAGGAAATTAAGCGCGTGCTGTTGAACGGGCACGCCCGGCGCGACACGACGGCGCGCGCAAAAGGCGGCCCGGCCTTGGACGTCAATATGATCATGCGAGTCTTGCCGCACCGTTTTCCGTTCCTTCTCGTGGACCGGATTCTGACGTACGAACCCCACAAGCGAGTGGTCGGCATCAAAAATGTGACCGTGAACGAGCCCTTCTTTCAGGGACACTGGCCAACCATGCCCGTCATGCCCGGCGTGCTCATCATCGAGGTCATGGCCCAAGTCAGCTCAGTGCTGGTCTTCAACGAAGAAGGGGAACCGCGGCGTCTGGCCTTCTTCCTGGGGATCGATAACGCCCGGTTCCGCCGTACCGTCGTCCCCGGCGACCAGATCGTAGTCGAGGCCGAGATGGTCCAACTCCGGCGCAACGCCTGTCGGGTCCATGCCGTCGCCAAAGTCGAGGACACCGTCGCCGCCGAGGCCGATATGTTGTTCGGTCTCATGAATCCCCCGAGCTCGATCAAGACCGAACGTAAATTGCCCGCCGGTTCCGCTCTTTAAAGCGGCAAACCCGAATCATCTCCCCCGGTAGATTCGTAATCGCGTCTCGTAATCGCCTATCGTAATCGAGAATCATGTTCGGGCCCGATGGGTCTTATTCCCTAAAAGAGGATACAGGCAATCGAATGTGCCCGCGCCACACGTTGGCTTACAAATGAGTTACGATAATGGTGTGTAAATACGTCGAAGATACGATTGTTGCCATCGCCACGCCGATGGGCGAGGGCGCAATCGGGATCGTGCGGCTAAGCGGCCAGAGCGCGATCGAAATTGTGAGTCGTATCTTCATCTCCTCTCGCGGACGCGACATTCGCGACGGACGCGGGCGCATTTTCCATGGACACATTAGTGACGGCAACGAGGTCCTCGATGAAGTGCTGGTGCACGTTATGCGCGAACCCCGCACTTATACTTGTGAGGACGTTGTGGAAGTCAACGGGCACGGTGGACTTGGGCCGTTGCGCGCCGTGCTCGAGTTGACGCTTGCGCACGGCGCTCGCCTGGCCGCTCCCGGCGAATTCACCAAACGAGCTTTTCTGAACGGCCGCATTGACTTGGCGCAGGCCGAGGCGGTGATTGACCGGGTTCGCGCGCAAACCCGGGCGGCATTACAGGCCGCGAATGCCGCTGCCGGCGGGACACTCTCGAAGAGCATTTACGAGATACGCGACGTCGTCGCGCAGGCGCTATCCAGAGCCGAGGCCGCGGTGGACTTCCCGGAAGACGATCTGCCGGAACTCCTGGACGAAGCGTGGCGCCAGAGCCTGGCCCGAGTTCGCCGGCGGATTGCGGACCTGCTCAACACCGCCGACGCGGGCCGCCTCTATCGCGAAGGCGCCGCCGTTGCTATCGCCGGTCGGCCCAACGTGGGAAAGTCGAGCCTGTTCAATGCGCTTCTACGGGACGCCCGCGCTATTGTGACCGAGCATCCCGGAACCACGCGTGACGTTATACAGGAGGTCATCTCCGTCTCGGGGATTCCGGTACGGCTCAGCGATACGGCCGGTTTGCGGGACACCGACGACGACGTGGAACGACTCGGCGTCGAAGTCGCGCGGGGCACACTGCAAAACGCCGATGTCATCCTTCTGGTCCTGGATTCCTCCGTGCCGTTCGTCGAGGCGGACCACACATTGGCTCGGGAAATGGAAGCCTTGGAAGTCCCGGTGCTCCTAGTGCTGAATAAGCTCGATCTCGATCCCCGGGCGGCTCCGCCAAAATGGTCCGCCGGATGCGCCGACATATGCCGTGTATCAGCCAAGACGGGCGAAGGGCTGGCGGCACTTGAAGAGCGTTTGGGGAGACTCTTATTGCATGGTCAGGTGGCTTCGCTGGAACGGGGGCTGGTCACTCGCGCACATCAATGCGACAGCCTTCGGCGCGCCGCGGCCTCGCTGGATCGGGTTCTCGAAAATATCGAAGCGTCACCCGAGTTACTCAGCATTGATTTGCGCGAGGCGCTTCAATCGTTAGGCGAGATTACCGGCGAGACCACCCCGGACGACATCCTCAAGCAAATCTTCTCCTCGTTCTGTATCGGCAAGTAGTCCGAGTGGCCGAGCGTCAGTGGCAAGGGGTTGTGCAAAAAGAGTGGGCCACGCCCCTTTTCGGGGCGCGGCCCTATATTTCTCACTCGCCTCTCGATAGCGCTAAGCGCCTCGATCCGCGAGTTATTTTAGAGGCCCAGGATTGGGATTTCCAGGGCCTCCGCGGAAGGAGAAACGCCACATGTGGCGCTGACCAAACTTATTGTATCATTCTTTCGGCCAGAAGGCAACTACCTAGAAATAAACAATTTACAAAAGGTTCATAGGCAGAATTTTCGTATTTTTATGCCTTCTAAGATGACGTTAACGGTGTTTGACCTTTGGTCCTGAATTGGTGTTTCATAGGGCAGAGTATCATCTTGATACGAATTCGGATGGGAACTATAATCCATTGAAACCAAATAAGTTATGTTAACTTTCGCCGACTTTTCCCGGACATCGTTCCAGAGACCAATGAGCTATGCCTGACAAAGTGCTTCTTCTCGGGTCGAGTTCCAAGTTGAACCCATTTGCGCTCAAGGCACGACAACTGGGCTTGACTCCGATCCTCGCGGCGCGAAGTAAGAAAACGAGCAACCCGAAACCCGGCGACAACGCGGACGCAGACTACCGTTGGGACTCCGCAGAATTGCTGGATTTCGCGAAACGTAATGACGTGGCCGGCATATTGCCTGCGCATGCTGAGATTGTTTCGATTGCAACCACAGTGGCAAGTGAGTTGGGTTTACCCGCGATAAGCGAGTTTGCGACCCAAAACCTAACGCACAAGTTGCGGCAGCGGAACGTGCTGGCCGAGGCCAATATCAAGATACCCCGATTCCGTGGAGTGGAGTCCATTCCAGAAATCGAGGGCGCGGCGCGCGAGTTTGGACTGCCGGTCATGGTTAAGCCCGCGGATGCGCAGGGCTGTCGCGGCGTGCGATTGGTGGATTATACGGAAGACCTGCCCTTGGCGTTTTGGCGGGCTTCGCGTTGTTCTCCCTCCAAGACGGTCCTCATCGAGGAGTTCATCCAAGGCCGTGAATACGAGACCTATTTCTTGTTGTCGCAGGGCCGGCCCATTTTCCGGTGTGTCGCGCGCTGGACACGCGCGGACCCGCCGTATTGTCACGCCGTCGGACGGATACTGCCGCGGCAGTGCGAGTTGGAGAATCCGGGTCAACTCTACGAACCAGGGCAGCGCGCCATCGAGGCGATGCGGGTCGATCTCGGTCTAGCGCGCGTCGCTATGGTCGTAAACGCGGACCAAGTCTGGATTACGGACGTGGGACTTGTGATGCCCGACCGAAGCGAAGTGATTGGCCAACTCTTCAGTCTAGCCTTCGACTTGGACGTCGTGGAGGCGCTGGTACGGCTCGCGGTCGGAGCGGTTCCAGGGGTACCAACGGCCATGCGGCAGGCCGCGGCGATTTCCTGGCTGGATGCGCGGTCTGGTGTGGTGCGCGCATTGCAGGGCGTGGCGGCGGCGCGCAGTCTGCCCGGCGTGCACGCCGTTCACCTCGCGGTGACGCTCGGTGATATCCTGGGGCACGTGGTAGATGAATTTACGCGCGACCAACTGGGCTACGTCGTCGCCTGTGGCGAGTCCGGCGAAGCGGCCCGGCAAATCGCTTCACAGGCAAAGAACGCGATACAGATCGTCACGCGTCCCACGCTCGAGGAGATTGGATGAGCAACCCCTTTTGTTTCGAGGTCGAGGCTCGAGACCCGACCTGTGCGGCCCGGACTGGCCACATGGACACGCCGCACGGTTCGGTAAATACGCCGGTGTTCATGCCGGTGGGCACGCAAGGCAGCGTCAAAGGAATGACTCAGCAAGACCTCCTGGAGATGGGTGCGGAGGTCGTCCTGGGCAACGCCTACCACCTGTATCTGCGGCCCGGTATTGACGTCATCCGGCGTGCCGGTGGGCTGCATGAGTTCATCGGCTGGCCGAAGACGATGCTTACGGATTCGGGTGGGTTTCAGGTCTTCAGCCTGGCACACCTGAACAAGGTCACACGGGAAGGCGTGACCTTTCAGAGTCACATTGACGGGTCGCGGCATTTCCTGACGCCGGAGTCCGCAATAGACGTACAGACCGAGATCGGGGCGGACATCATCATGTGCTTCGACGAATGTACCTCGTATCCAGCCACGCGCGAGGCGGCCACCGGGTCCATGCGGATGACGCTCGAGTGGGCCATACGCTGCAAACAGCGCTGGCTCGAGCGAGCGCCCGAGACACAGGCGCTTTTCGGCATCGTTCAGGGTAGCACGTATCCCGACCTGCGCGCCGAGAGCGCGGCGGGCCTCATCGAAATCGGTTTTCCCGGCTACGCGATCGGGGGGGTGAGTGTGGGCGAGGCCAAGGACGAGATGCTGGAAGTAATTGCGCTGACAGCGCCCCGGTTGCCCGATGTACAGCCCCGGTACCTGATGGGCATCGGCTCGCCGGAGGACATTCTGGCCGGCGTAGAGTATGGGGTGGACATGTTCGATTGCGTGATGCCGACCCGTAACGCGCGCAACGGATGCCTGTTCACGTCGCAAGGACGGCTAAACATCAAGAATCAACGTTACGGCATGGACTTTGGTCCGCCCGATCCGGAATGCGAGTGCCCGGTTTGTCGGAAATACACCCGGGCTTATCTTAGTCATCTGTATCGTTCGGGAGAGATGTTGGCATTGCGGCTCAATACTTTACATAACCTTTGCTTTATGCTACAATTTTTCTTCAATATTCGCGAGGCCATTCGCGCCGGGCGTTTCCTCGACTTCAAGCAATCCTTTCTCAGAAAGTACCTGGCAGAAGATGGCCTTCTTTTCGTTTGATGAGGGAGTTGACGTGTACCTTTGGAGCATGGTGTTTGCCCAGGAGGCGGAAGGAGCCGCTACGCCGCCGCCTGGAGCCAATCCGTTTGCCGGTTCGCTGTGGATATTCGGGGCGTTTATCGCGATTATGTATTTCCTGATGATCCGGCCGAATCAGAAGCGCGAAAAAGAGCGCCGTGAGATGCTGGGTTCGCTGACCAAGGGCGACACGGTCGTCACGTCGGGCGGCATCTACGGCACCATTGTGGGACTAAGAGAGAAATCCGTCGTGATTCGCGTCAGCGACGAGCCGAACGTGAAGATGGAGTTTTCGCGGGGGGCGGTCTCCCAAGTCATGTCACGCGGCAACGAAGAGAAAGAAAAGTAATTTGTCGGAAGAGGCGCGACCGGTGACGATGCGCGCCGTGCCGTCTTAGAAGCGGAGTCGTTCATGCACAGACACACCTTACGAACCATCTTAATCTACGCCACAATCGTGGTTGCTTTGATTCAGATTTACCCGACGATCGGCTGGATGACGCTCTCTCCGGACGAGCGCCAGGCGCGACTGAAGCAATGGCAGGAAGAGGATGCGGTCTACCACAAACCGAACCTCTGGCGGGAAACCTCGCAGTCCGTCCGCCGCTGGGCGCAGTGCGACCGGGACCGGGTGATCAATCTCGGCCTCGATCTCCAGGGCGGGATTCACATGGTCTTGAGTCTCGACATGGACAAGGCCGACCCGAAGGCGATTCAACAGCGGCGCGATCAGGGACAGTCTGACGCCGATATGCTCGAGGAATTCCAGAACACCGTTCGCCAACGAATTTGGCGGCGCGTGGACGAATTCGAGGCAAAGGAGCCGATCATCCAAACGCTGGGCAATTCCCAAGTCCAGGTGCAACTCCCCGGTGAGAAGGACGTCCAGCGCGCGCGCAACCTCATAATGAAGACCGCCTACTTGACCTTCCATATGGTCGCCGGCTGGGAAGAGACCCGCAGCACCATTCAGAAAATTGGCCAGCGGTATCCTGACCGCTTCCTCCCGTTCCTACAAAAGCCGCGCACCGGCGCCGAGGCTTTTCGAATTCCAAGGGAAAACGTCGAGCAGGTTCGCCGTATTGTCGAAGAAGTGAACCAGACCAAGGAGTTGTTACCGGAGAACAAAGTCTTGGCCTTGAGTCAGCCGCCCAATCCCTGGGATGAGCCGTTCTACGACCTCTACCTCATGGAGACCGATTCGGCCATGACCGGCGAAGGACTGCGGACCGCCGTGGCGCGGCAGGACCCCGAACGGGGCGGCATGGCTTGGATGATTCTTTTCGAATGGGACGCCCAATCGGCGATCAAGTTTGGGGACGTGACCCAGGCGAATCTCGGACGCAACATGGCCATCGTATTGGATGACGTCGTCGTATCTGCGCCGACGATTCAGTCCCGTATCACGGAACGCGGTCAGATTACGGGCAACTTCAGCCGCGAACAAGCGCAGGACTTGGCCATCGCGCTCAGTTCGGGCTCGATGCCGGTACCGATTCGAGAAGAGTATACTGCGGTCGTCGGACCCAGTCTGGGGGAGGATTCGATCCGCAAGGGGCTGATGTCGTCCTTGGTCAGCGTCGTGGGCGTAATGGTGTTTATGCTTTGGTACTACCGTCTCGCGGGAATCATCGCGAATGTCAGCTTGATCGTGAACTCCTTGCTCATGATGGGCCTCCTGGCGTATGGCAACGCCACACTGACCCTCCCCGGGATCGCGGGCTTTATTCTAACCTTGGGGATGGCGGTGGATGGCAACGTGCTGATTTACGAACGTATCCGTGAAGAAATCCGCAACGGCAAATCACTCGCCGCGTCTATTGACAACGGGTTTTCACGCGCCAGCGTCACGATCATTGACTCCCAACTCACCACGTTGTTGGCCGCCGTCGTCTTATTCCAGTTCGGCACGGGTCCCATCCAGGGGTTTGCCGTGGCGTTAAGCGTTGGTATTGTGTGCAGTATTTTCACCGCGATTGTCGTTAGCCGCGCGCAATTCGATTTCCTGACCACGCGCAAATGGGTGAAGACTCTCACGATGGTAAGCTTGATCAAGCCCGACACCAAAATCCGGTTCCTGGACCGCAAGTACCCGTGCCTGATAGTCAGTGGTACGTTGATTGTAATTGGCTTGGCGGCGTTTGTTTTTCGGGGATCGGACAACTTCGGCGTGGACTTCACCACCGGCACGAATATGGTCATCACCTTGAACAGCGACCAGGCGGTGGGTGTCGGAGACGTGCGCTCGAAACTGACGGAAGCCGGTTTCCGGGACGTGATTGTGCAAGAGTACGGAGACAGACCGAAGCAGTTCCTAATCCGCGTCAGTGAAGTTTCCGGAGCGAACCCGGCGCCGGCCGCGCCGCCGGCTTCGGCGGCTTCCTCCGAAGCGGAAACGGTGGAAGGCGCACCGGCCGCGACCGAGCAAACCCCCGAAACACAGACCGTTTCGGGACGTGTCCAACTCGCACTAGCGCCCCTCTGCGGAGCGGTGGGCGATATCAGCAAAGTCGTACTCGAGGAGGTGCAAACCATCGGCCCGGCCGTCGGCGACGAATTGAAGATGGACGCGCTTCAGGCCAACGTGTATTCCTGGATTTTCATGATTATCTATCTCTGGTTCCGGTTCGAGCTGAAGTTCGGCGTGGCGGCGGTGGTGGCGCTGATCCACGACGTATTGATTACGGTGGGCTTCTTCGCGCTGACCGGACGCGAGATCACGATGCCGGTTGTGGCGGCCTTACTGACCATCATTGGTTTCTCCGTAAATGATACCATTGTGCTGTTTGACCGTGTCCGCGAGAACCTGAAGCTGTTCCGGGGACGCGGCCTATCCTACGCGGTGATTATGGATACAAGCGTCAATCAAACGCTGAGCCGCACCATCCTGACCTCGATGACAGTTTTCCTGGTGGTGGTCGTGCTGTTCTTCATCGGCGGCGACGTGCTCCATGATTTTGCCTTTGCGATGATTGTCGGTGTGGTCGTGGGTACGTACTCGTCCATTTTCATCGCCAGCCCGCTGGTGTTGCTCTGGATGTGGATTCAGCAGAGGCGTACCGGGGTGGCCGGCGGCAGCGGGGAAAAAAAGGATGTTTCCGGGCGGCGGTATCTACCCAAAGAGAAAGAACGCGCGGCGTCTAAGGAAGAACTGACGCCGGCGTCGTGACGATGCCGAGACCAATCGCAATCCCGACGTGGTACTATCAGCACTTTGATGGCGATTACCGGCTCGAAACGCCCGAAGACGCCTTCGGCGGGTGGAAGAAGACCGCCCTCGAGTTTTCGCGCGATAATACTGCCGTCGTGTCTATGCACGCCTGGGACGCGGGGACTCGCGAACAGTATCCCGGCTGGTACCGTTGTGTGCCCTATATCCCGCGGTCACTCGAGATTTGCCGCGAAATATATCCCGGTATGTTGTCGGCCGTGCGCGCCTCGGATATCCCGCTGTTTCATGTCGTGGGCAACGGCGACTATTACAAAGACTACCCCGGATACAAGCACGCGGTGGCCTTGGCTGGTTCGGATAACGAGCCTCCGGACGAGCAAATCGTTTCCGACCCGATCCGGGACAAGCTGGTGGAGTTCAAGAACAAGTACGTCTTTGTCGGCGAGAACAATGCCGAAGACGTCCGGCGCGGCCTGGAGAAACTCGACTTCCCTCCCGAAGCCAAGCCCGTCGGCGATGAAGGCGTCGCGGCGACCACAAACCAGTTGTTCGCCCTCTGTAAAGAGCGCCACGTCAATCACCTCATCTACTGCGGCTTCGCCATAAACTGGTGCCTGCTGCTGTCCCCCGGCGGCATGGCCGCGATGTCCCAACGTGGCTTCCTGTGCTCGGCTCTGCGCCAAGCCACCGTCGCTGTCGAGAACAAGGAGTCGGCCCGCAACCAACTCTGCAAGGAAATCGGCCTCTGGCGCGTGGCCCTCGCCTTCGGCTTCGTCTTCGACGTAAACGATTTCATCACCGCGCTGAAAACCTGAATCGAAACGACGTAGTCAAGAACCTGGTCTATCCGTGGCCGATCAGGGCATGCTGGTACCGTTGAGCATGTGGTTGGCGTGGTGGAAGTGGAGGCCGGCCAGGTTGACGGGGAAGGGGCCGGTGCCGGCGGACCATTTCTGGAACTCGACGTGGCCGTCGAGGTAGAGCACGTTGCAACCACCGGGGACGTGGTTGAACATGGCCGCGCCGCGGGCGATGCCATCCCAGAGGACCGCCAGTCGCGACTGGGCGGTGTCCACACCGGCGGGGTTTTCGATATCGGTGATGAGGAAGCGTTCGATGCCTTCCCGCAGCCGTCGCGCGCAGCCGTAGCCGTTGAGCGGCATCGCCAACGGCCAATCGCAGTCCGCGACACAGCGCGCGGTCATGCCGTCCATGGCCCACTCCATCGCCAGGGCGTCAATGTCGTTCATCAAGGGCATCATATCCGGCAGTTGCGTCATGGCGTCGGCGA
>JACQVH010000109.1 GCA_016209895.1 Candidatus Hydrogenedentota bacterium
ACCTGACACCTTGTCAATATAAACGGTGACTGTCCCTATTATGCACTATTATACACGCTTTTTCGCACGAAATCACCCGTTTCCTCTCCACAAAATCATTGCCGACCAATGACTTACACACCAACATTCTGCCGCCCCAGCGCTCGCGCCGGCAGATATTTCTTTACAGCGAAGCGTCGCGCCGTTTGGGCACGAGGCGTTAGGAATGAGAGATTGCCGCGTCACTCCCCGCGGTCGTTCCTCGCAATGACGGTCCTCGATGGCTTTCCGGACAAAAGATAAGTTGCCATCAGGATGAGTCAATACACTAGATCGGCAGGCCGGCGGCGGTTTCCCTGGGCTTCGAAAAAGAACGAAGGGCCTTCTCAAATGATAGGTTGGATCAGCTTGGTCGGCGTGCCGGAAAACGCTTCCTGGAGGCGCTGCCACATGGCGTCGTCTTCGTACGTGCCGATAATGGCGCCGCCGGAACCGGCGAACTTGGCGTGGGCCCCGACGGATCGCGCGCCTTCCACCATCTCGATGTTGCGCGGGTCCAATTGATAAATCGATCTCCGGCGGTCAAAATTCTGGTCCATCCAAGGTCCGATCTCGGAACCCCGACCCGCGACCAGCAAATCCCTGACGACCTGGGCATAGGTGGCGAAATCCTCCATGGCGCGGAGGATCTCGGGGTCGCCATCCAGCCAGCGCTGTCGGATATTGTTGTGGAACACCTCGGAACCTTCCGCGAGATCGGTGCGGTACGCAATGAAAAGATGCGGCAGCAGGTCGGGGGTCAATTCTTCGTAGCCGCCGTGGCCTTGGGATTCCATAATGGAGCGAGTGAAATCCATGAACACGCATCCTTCGTAGACCTGAATCACGCGGTCTTGAAGTCCCGCGGAAATCCCCAACTCTTGCGTTTCAACACTGAGGCTGACATTGGGTTGAATGGGCTTGGGGATGTCCACTTCGTAGAATTCCATGAGACCACGCAGGGTGGCGGTCACCAACGCGCTGGAGCCGGCCAAACCGACGCGCCGCGGGATGTTGGAACGGTAGCGGATGGAGAAATTGTCGGGACGCAATTCGATGCCGCGGGCGTCGCAATAGTCCACGAACTTGCGAATGGTGGCCTTCATGACCCGGATGCCGCCGTAATACCCTTGCTCGCGGACGTCTTGCACGAGGTCACGCAGGGACGCATATTTGGATCGATCCTGGAAACTGGGGACAATCTCGAGTTCCCGGTTCTCATAGAGACTGACCTTGGCCGCAAAATTGCGCACAATGACACTAATGGTCTTTCCGAAATAACCGTCGGAAGGGTTACCAATCAATCCTGCGCGCGCGAATGCGGACGCCTCGTAAGCCATCGAGATTCTTCCATTTACGTTGCCGGAAATAGGCACGAAGATACTAACCTGACGGTGGAAACATCAAATTGATTGATTGCTAATAACATGATAAAATGGAGTGTTGATAGTTTTTCGGTGGGAATAAGACTACAGGTTGGAGGGCGGGTCCCCACAGCGGCCTTCCGTAGAATAATGACTTTGATTACCGCGGGAAATATCGTTAAGCCCCGATCCCACGAGTTCGAGAAGCTCGTGATGGAGCATCTGGATATGCTGTTCGCGGTGGCGCTGCGCTTAACCCGCAACGCCGCCGACGCGGAGGATTTGACGCAAAATACCGTGGTCAAAGCCCTCCGGTTTCACGACAAGTTTGCGCGGGGCACGTATATCAAGGCGTGGCTCCTGACGATCCTGCGCAATACCTTCATCAACGAGTATCGCCGGCGCGCCCGACGTCCGACTTTTGTAGAATTGACCGGATCGGAGCCGGCGGCCGAGCGGGGTCCCGATCCGGAAGTCGCGTTCGAACCGAAAGAACACAACTCGAAGGACTTGCTCGAGTTGCTTGACGACGAAGTTAAACAGGCCATCGAGTCTTTGCCGGAGGACTTCAAGCAGGCGGTGATTATGGCTGACCTCGAGGACATGTCCTACCGGGAGATCGCCGACGCGATGAAATGCCCCTTGGGCACCGTGATGTCTCGCCTTTATCGGGGGCGTAAACTCCTGCGGGAACGTCTGCATGGTCTCGCCATAGACCGGCGGCTTACGCACTGACGCTCACCCCCGGCGCCAGAACGACGGGTAGAGCAATCCCAGGATGCTCAGGAATTCGATGCGCCCCGCCACCATGCATAAGGAGAGGAAAAGCTTGCCGAGCGGTGGCACCAAGTGATAATCCAAACTTGAGTTCGGTCCGACAAAGCCAAGTCCAGGGCCGCAGTTGTTCATGCAGGCTGCCACGCCCCCGACCGCCGAATCGAGATCGAGTCCCAGCAATGACATAAAGAGCACGGCGCCGGTAAACCACATGACGTAGAGCGCAAAAAAAGTGGTCACTTTTCGCTGTACTTCATCATCTATGACCTCGTCTTTGACGCGTATTGCACGAACCATTCTCGGTCGGAAAGCGCGCTCGACCCAATAATAGGCCATTTTCATAAGGATCAGGAATCGCACGATCTTGACGCCGCCCGCCGTGGAGCCGGCGCAGCCGCCGATAATCAAGATGACCAAGAGAAGGGCCCGCGAAAAATAGGGCCACGCATCGTAATCAGTAGTGCTAAATCCGGTGTCGGTCATACATGTGGCGACCTGAAAGGCCGCGTTACGGAACGCCTGTCCCGGTGAATAGTCGGGGGTATTCGCCATGGCCGTCGCGGTTGGTTCGAACGTGACGTGAAGACCCAAGAGGTTGAACGTAACCAGCAGCGTACTGACCAGGAAGATGCCAATAAACAGCCGCCATTCGGTATCTTTAAGCATCGCTGTCCAATTGCCGCGCATGATTTCAAAGTAGAGTGCAAAGTTCGTGGCCCCTGCCAACATGAAAAGCAGAATAACGATTTCAATGGCCAAGCTATCATAGGCCGCGATGCTGGCCTGACGCGTCGAGAACCCGCCGGTAGACAGCGTGGTAAAGGTGTGGCATAAGGCATCGTACAAGTTCATGCCGACACACATTAGTGCCGCGGTCTCCAGTACGGTCAGGCCGATGTAGATTTTCCAAAGGACGGCCGCAGTGTCCT
This sequence comes from Candidatus Hydrogenedentota bacterium, assembly GCA_016209895.1. Lineage (GTDB taxonomy): Bacteria > Hydrogenedentota > Hydrogenedentia > Hydrogenedentales > SLHB01 > JACQVH01. The sequence goes on from JACQVH010000109.1 coordinate 3,089, forward strand.
GAATACGTGGTCGCAGTCCACGCGGATCTGGGCCGGTAGATTCCCGTCGAAAAAGCAGCTTCCCGCCCGTTCCGAGGTAGGGCAGCACCGCGATGAAGAGGGCCACGATGCCGACGCCGCCCAGCCACTGGGTAAATGCGCGCCAGAACAAAATGCTTTTGGCCGTCGCTTCGATATCCGGGATGACTGTCGAACCGGTGGTAGTAAACCCGGACATACTCTCGAAGAAGGCGTCAATCGGACCGAGCACGCCGGAGAATAGATAGGGCAAAGCTCCCATTGCCGCGACGACCATCCAGCTTAGGCCGACCAGTGCCAGCGCCTCTCGATGATATATCCGGGAAGGAGCACGCCGGCCCACATAGGCCAAGGCTCCACCGAGCGCACTGGACAGGCCCGTCGCGGCGGTCAATCCTATGAACGGCCACCCTTCCCGGTAGTACACGGCCCATGCGGCAGACGGAAGCATGGACACACCGGCACCGACGCAAATGAATCCCAGATACCTGGCGAGAAGCCCAAAATTCATTGCTGAAACAGTCTGCGGACCGAGTCGAACGATGGAACGGAAGCAATCAAAATGACCGAGTCGCCGGCTTGGATCACGTCATCTCCACGCGGCACGATGACGTCGTTCCCCCGAAGGATGGTAGCGACCAGGGTTCCGCGGGGCAGTCTTGCCTCTTTTAACGGCTTCCCCACCACCGACGCGTCCGCGTCTACCTTGAACTCGATGATTTCGATTTGACCCTCTTCCAACACGGCCAGGGAGGAGACGGTCTTTTGGTGCACCAGTTTCAGGACCCGATTTGCGATACACGCCCGAGGGGTTACGGCATGGTCAATTCCCAATTTGGTGGCGAGCGGCACAAAATCCGGTTGATGGACGACCGTAATGGTACGGTCTACGCCGGTTTCCTTGGCCAGAATGCTGGCCATGATATTGCGCTCGTCATCGCTGGTCGTCGCGACAAAGACGTGAGCATTCCCCACGGCTTCTTCTTCCAGGTCGGACCGGGAAGTGGCGTCGCGACAGACTACCATCGTCTTCGTTAGCTTGCCGGCCAATTCCTGGCAGCGGACCGGTTGCCACTCGAACAGTTTGACGGACGGTTGCCGATGTTCCAAGACTTGGGACAGGTGAAGCCCAATACCGCCGCCGCCCATTATCACCACGGTCTGCGGCCCGGGTTCGACCTCGCGAAACAGCTTTTGTGCTTGTACCATCTGGTCGCGTTTGCCGAATACCGTAACCAAGTCGCCGGGCTCGATGATCGTGTCGCCGTGCGGGACAACCGTCGCGCCATTGCGAGTAATGACCCCCAGGAGCACCCCCGGCGGCAGCGCGAGGTCTTTCACGGTCTTGCCTTCGGTCGCGGAAGACTTTCGCACTCGCATCTGCCGCATCTGCACCAAGCCGCGCCCGAATTCTTCCATGGCAATCATGCCCGGACTTTCAATGTAGTTGATGATCTCGAGGGCGGTTAAGGCCACGGGACTGAGCAAGTAGTCAATGCCCAGCGTGGCCTCGTAGAGAATCGTGGCTTCGATGTAGGTGGGGTCCTCGACGCGGGCGACGACTTGCTTCGCGCCCAAGCCCTTAGCCGATGCCGCGGCGATAAGATTAATCTCGTCGCTACCGGACGCGGCCACAAACAAGTCCGCCCCCCCCGCGCCGGCCTCGCTGAGCAAAGTAATGGACGCAGCATTGCCCGGGACGGTACGGACGTTGAGCATATTGTCCACTAATTCCAGTTGACTCGTGTTCGAATCCAGGACAGTGACATCCTGGTTCTCGTTGCTAAGAAGTCGGGCCAGGTGGAAACCGACCCGCCCCGCGCCCACGATGAAGATATTCATTTGAACACTGTTCCGAGTCTCAAGATAAGCGGATATTCTCGTTGGAGTTCTCGCCGATTGTCAAAAATCTGCTATGCTTAGTCGGAGCCGCAGGAAGAGGCGGGCGGGCGATCACTCAATTGCAGACATTGGTTCGATGACATGGCCGTCAAGTACAGACGCGAAAGGCTCAAAGATGCGGTCGTGGAAGCCCGGGACCGCGTGCCGGTTTTGCGCGAACGCAGCCGCAGCAAACGGCCCGGCGTTTCCGGACTGACGCTGTTGACGCTGGTAATCTTGGGATTGTTGCTGACCACGTTTTCCCAGGTCTCGCGACGCTGGGCCGGTTCGGACGACCAAACTACTCTCAACGGGTACGCGACGATATTGGAGAAGCACGCCCGGGACACAGAAGAATATCCTACCACGTACACGTTGATTCTACGCGTCGCGGGCCCAGACGGGCCGGTGCTGACGGTTAATACCGACGAAGCTACCTGGAACTCGGCTCGGCCGGGAAACCGGGTCGAGGTCCAGTATCAAAAAGCGCCGCGCACGCAAGAATGGAAAGTGATCGAGCTTCATCTCCTTGGACCAGACCAGACGTTCACGAGCGAACCTAATGTTCCCGGGTAAGGTCTTGAGTGGAAGAGAAGCTTTCCCGCGCGGCGCGGGACTCAGCATGACAGGCGAGGCGAGTCAACGGGAGGAGGACAGTGGTGGGAGTTTAACGGACGTGTGCCCATGTTTTAAACTATGATCGAGTTCGAAAACCAACGTGAGTTTACTCGGAAGCATGCTTAGTCACGAAGAAATGCAGAATATTTTCCGACAGACGCGGATTATTCGACGTCCGACCTACGGCATCATCTCCGGCTATCACGAACTGGCGTACGTGTGCCTGGGCGAGTCTACGGAATCCGGGTATTCCACGACCCAGGTTCGGGGCAAGATTCATGTCTCGCCGCGGTTCGTAATCCGCCCGCCGTGGTGCGAGCCCAAATACGAAGAAATCTTCGGCGCGGAGAACGTAGACGCCGAGATTGCCGGCCGGATATTCGGCTTTCTGGGTTTCAAGAAGGAGCCGGTGGAGTGCAAATCCGAGCATCTCGAAGTCAAATACTTGGAGCGGACGGTCGAATTCGTGTTGGACGACGTCTTGGATGAATTGGAGCGCCAGGAAGACATCACGACGGGGGTCATCATCACGCCCGACAGCCGATATTATCCGGTCTCACTGGAGCGTTTTATCGCTACGATTCTGAAGGATGAGTTTTCGGTATAGGAGGTGCCAAGAGTGAAGAGCGCGTTTGAGATCGCCATGGAGCGCCTCGAAAAAGAAAGTGGTCCAACCAAGAAATTGACCGAGGCGCAAAAGGCGGCCATCGCCGAAATCGAGCGAAGGTATGACGCCAAGATCGCGGAACAGAAGCTGGCGTTCGAGCCCCGACTGGCCGGCATCGCGCCCGGTGAGGAACACGAGAAAGTGCAGAGCGAATTGACGGCCAAGCTTACCGCCTTGGAGAAGCAACGCGACCAAGAGAAGGAGGCCGTCTGGAGCGGATCGTGACCGGCGCTGGTCGTGCCGAGAGACGCAACGGCTACGAAGTCTACTCCGCACTTGATCGGGGGTAGGGAGTGTCCTTATTACCCAACACCCCGCGCAAGAAAAGGATCTTAAGGCGCTGGGCGGCGCTGTTTTTGGCATTCTCGGTTTTGGCGATCCTTGCCATCGTGGATTCTCGGCTGAAGGCCACCCCGGAGCCAGGTTATTGTCCCGGTGAACCGCGCTGGGTGGTAAGCGCGAACGATTCCGGCTATTTCCTGAGTCATCTCAAAACCACCGACGCAGTGGCGCAGTTCGTCAAAGAATGGCCGCAACCCGTAGTCCGACTGCACTTGGATTTCCACCGAATAACCGGAATCCGGCCCACACCGACGCGTTGGCGGCTTTGGATGGGGAAACGGTTTCTAGCGGCGGGCAGCGGAGACGGGATTGGATTTTGCGTGCGGCCCGGGGTCTTATTGCACGCCGTTCATTTCATTCGCGCGCGGCTCTTCCGAGCCGACTCGGACGCAGGCGTCTTCCAATACGGAAATCACTTCTATGCGTGGCGCGATGGATTCGTGATCATTTCCGAGTCGGAGCGTTACGTGCGCCGCTCGCTCGAAGACGCGCCTCCGGCGCTCGAATCGTCGCAGAACCGCGCTGAAATTCGTGTCCAACGGTTCGTTCTCCCAAGGGCGTCAATTGGCGTACAGGCCTCGAACGGGATTCCCGTGGAAGGTTGGATAGACGGACAACTGACCGGCCGGCGAACGACTCCGCTTTCCGGCCCCGAAGTCTGGCCGGAGGCGCCGTTGCTGTCCCTGACCATTTCGCAATGGTCCGACATTACCAAGCTGTACGCTCTGGCGCGAGAAATTCTTCCCGGGCAGCGCGCGAAAACGTGTGCCGAAGGCTTGGTGTCGTTTTTCGGGGCTATGGACTTTCACCTCCCGGGCCCCAATTGGGACCGGAACGTAGACCATATTGCCGTCGCTTTGGACGACTTCGATCTTTCCGCGAATATCCCGGTGCCGGAACTCATCATGACGCTGCGCAGTACGACGCCGGCGCGGGGGCCGCATCCCTTGGAAGCGTTGCTGACGAACGGCTCAGCATTGCCCCACGAATGGAATGAAGCTCCTGGGTTCATCCTTCCGGCGTTCGGCGAAAAAGCGGCATTATGTCTCGGCCGCTACGGTTCCGATTGGCTCGCAGCCAGCCAGGAACCGCTCCTGAGGAAAATCGCGGGAAACCTGAAGAATGGCCCGGATGTGCACGCAGACATGGTGCTGTATCTCAATTGGAACAAGATGAGCCGCGTTGTGGAGCGCGTCCTGGGTCAAATCCTCTCTTTGGAATTGCTGCCCCCATCGAAGGCGGACGAAGTATCTGCGTACTGGTCCCCCATGTCGGGTGCGCTCCAGCGGCTTGGCGAACTCCGCCTCGGGGCAAGCGCCGAAGGTGACCGCCTGGTCTTCACCGGTTTCCTCGCCAAGGGTACCCAGCCGAAAGAGAAGGATTAGCAAGATGGCGCGGAAACTAAGACAAGCCCAGTCAAATCACGCTGTGGGCGTGAACGGTGGCACCCGGTAGTGCGGGTCTTGATATCGAACATGTGCGTAGCATGCGGTTGGATTTTGATGGCATCCTTACTCGCGTTCGGGCAGGACGCGGCCGCCGGCGACTACGCCACGTGGGAGCGGCTGTTTGGCCCGGCGGACGTGTCGGCAGTTATCGGGAACGGAGGACTCACCGTAAGTCTTAATCGTTGCGGGCGCGTTACCGTTTGTCGCTGGCCCAGCCCGAGCTATTTCGACCAGATCAGCTATCGAACGAAGTCGCGAGACTTGCCGGCGCTGGGCGTTTCACCGGACCATGGACTCCAGTGGGGGATTCGTCTCAACGATCAAACGCGGTGGCTTGCTGACCTGGAGTGGCGTTCGAGTCAAGCCTATTCATCGGAAGCGCCGGGCGTGATCGAAACGATATCCAGCACCGAAGTAATCGGTTTGGAGGTCCGGCAGGTCGCATTCGTACATCCGACCCGCGATCTTCTGGCGCTGCAGTTGCAGGTGACCGGCGCCACTTCCGTCCAACCGATTTGGTACACTGATTTCTCTCCCTGCACCCGGCTTATTCCGGAATCGCCGGTGGGGGACTGGGCCTTCGATTCGGCGAACGATTTCGCCGCGTTCGCGTCAGACCAGGGCCAGGTTATTTTCCATTTTCGTCCGTCCAGCATGAGTGCTCGAGATTGGGAACATGCGTCGCGACTCACGAAGCGGGGTGGCATGACCTCGGAATGGGCCAACTTCGACAACGGCGTCTGGATCGGCTACACGACCCCGGACACGGTCACCGCATTCCAGTGCGGAGAGTCCGAAGCGCCTTCCTCGGCGTATACCCAGGCATGCGCGGGTCGCCTGGCGGGGAACGATTCGGCCCTCGGGCAGACTAACTCCGCGCTGCAGTTTCAGCCGACCTCCGACGGCAACGCCACCGTATACGTCGCTTTCGGGGAAAGGCAGTCAGATGTGTCGGCGCTCCTCGATTATGCTCACGACCGCGGCTTTGGCAGCCTGCGCCACGAAACTGAGACGTACTGGCGGGAGTGGCTGGCGCGCGCCACGTTGCCAAATACCCAGGATAGCGAATTGCTTGATCTCTGCCGACAGTCGCTGATGGCGATGGCCATGGCGATGGACCGCTACTCTGGGGCGATGATTCGGGCTCCTTTTACGCAGCCGCCCCTAGCCCTGGACTGGCCCCGCCACGGCGCGTGGATGACCTATGCCTGGGACATGGCCGGTTTTCACGATCTCGCCGAAAAACACGCCCTGTTCTACGTGGATTGCTTCCGCAAAACGTCGCAACGCGGCAAGCCGCTCGGTTCGTTGCCGGCGGCACTCTTTGCGGATCGAACAGAAGCACTCCCGCATCTCGTTCTTGACCTCCAGGCCGTGGCTTGGACCTTGTGGTCGTTTTGCCGCCATGCGGAATTTCTGGACCCGGAATCGCAGGAAGCCTTTCTTTCGAAAGTGTGGCCAGGTTTCGATTTGGGGGCCGAATTCCTTGTCGCGTGGAAGGATGATCGCTCAGGGTTGCCGCTTCATGCGTTCGATCCGACGGTATGGCGCGACGCGCAAACACCCAACGACTTACTTTGCGCCTATATGGGTATGGACTGTGCCGTCGCTATCGCGAAACGTCTTCGTTATGATCGGCCAAATTGGGAACAGCGAAGCCGGGAGTTGGAGAGTTTGGCTCGATACCACTGCTTCGATGCCGCAGGCCAGTGGCGTATCGAGAACCCGATCCGATTCTGGGCCACCGCCGTCGTGCCCCTCGATGACCCGCGCTGGGACGCACCGGCCGACAACGCCTTGCAGGAGTTGCCTTCGCTCGACGGTTACGCTGCCGCGCGAACCCTCTGCGACCTCGCCGCCCTCTGGCAGAACCGTCCCGACCGCCTGGCGCAACTGCGGCCGCATCTCGCGCCAACGCTCGGGCAGATACTTCCATTTCCATCGTTGCAAACAACTGGGTTTGCACCAAGCAGGGTGCCCGACACTGTAGACACAAGCCTCTGCTATATTTCGGCGCTCTTGGCCTTTCCAGCCTCAACGAGGTAATATCTTAGGGCAATGAAAGAAAAAACCGAACGGACAGAACGTATTTCCGAAGGGTTGATCCAGGTGTGGGCGTGGAAAGACGCGATCCATCGTGAAGTTGCCCACCTACCTACCGAGGAAGCGCTCAGGGCCATTCAAGACAAGGCACAGGCCGTAGCCGCCAAGTACCCCCAGCTTCGCCGGACAAAACCCACAACACTTCATTCGGACGAATCGAGGAAGTAAATCGGCTCTACGGGGGAAGAGACGCCGTTCCTCGCCGTTCATCTTATCGTAGAAACGCTTCCAGGGTTCGGTAGAACGGTTAGAGTCGATCAATTCCCCAAGAAGGCCGCGGTGTCTCGGCCGCCGCAATTCAAGTCGCTTCGCGCGGTAACATGAACGATTGGCGAATTTTCCTGAACGTGTGGAAAAGTACGGCCTATTTATGTTGGAATGGCTGAGGTTGCGGAAATGTTTGTGCATGGAAGTGCCGACAATTACCGGATGATCCTGGAGAAGAACTGGCGACGATGCAGAAGAAACTAATCGGAACCTTTGTCAAATTGACCGTGACGAGCGGTCTGTTCATCTTGCTTTTTCGGCCCCATACGTTCGGGCTGCGTCCAGACCTTTTCGGTGGCGTAACGCCCGCCAAGATGCTGGCCGAATTGGGCCAGGCGCAGGCGCACAATTTGGTACCCTGGCTGTTGTTTGCGACGCTGATCAAACTCTGCGGGATCATGTGCGGCGTCTTCCGCTGGCGGCTGCTCTTGCAAGGACAAGGTCTGCGCATCCCGTTCTGGTATCTGGTGCAGAGTTGGTTTGTGGGGCGCTACATCGGCATTTTCCTACCGAGCACGATTGGTCTCGATGGATACCGTCTCTACGATTCCATTAAGTACACCGGCGACATCGTGCGACCGACCGTGGTAATTGCCGTGGAGAAACTGATCGGCGTGATCGCCCTGACGTTCCTGGTGTTCGTCACGTTTCCGCTCGGTTTCCGTCTCGTGCACATGAACGTGGTCATCCTGGTGGTCAGCCTCATGTTTTTGGGGACGCTGGTGATGACGGCATTTCTGCTGCTCTTGAATCCGCGGATCATCCAAGTATTGGTTGGGGTCTTCCCCACGCCCGCGCCGATTGCCTCCAAATTGAACAAGCTTGGGGCGGCGGTCACGGCGTACAGCGGGAACCGAGCCCTCTTGATGAAGGCGGTGTTCCTGGGCCTGATGGTCCACGTCGCCTCCTGTCTCGTCTATTTCGGGACGATGATGGCCCTGCGCGCCGAGAACACGACGTTAACCGACATCCTCTTTGCCAGTCCGCTCATGATTTACGGCACGGTGCTGGGTCCGTCCATCGGCGGCGAAGGTATTCGCGAGATCGTGTTCGTGACCCTGCTCGGCGCGACGAGCGGGGCCGCGATGGCCGCGCTCATTGGGCACCTCGGTTGGTGGACCGGCGACGTGGTTCCGTTTCTCATCGGCGCGCCCATCTTTATTTTCCGTTCCTCGAGCGCCCGCCGTGAAGACTTGGTTGACTCCGTCAAGACCGCCATGCGCCGTTTCGCGGAGGGAGAAGGCGAGCACCCGCAGTTGTCCCCCGAAACTCTGCTCGATTATCGTACGAAGCTGATTGACTGCCTGATCGCCTGCGGCTTGGGCGGCCTGATCGCGGGGGCGCTGCTGGGACTTACCGAAGCGACATGGCTGGTGCGCTTCGTGGGTAATTTAACCGAACTGGGCGCATTCTGGTGGGGACCGGCGGCATACGGTGTTCTGTTCGTGGCCGCCGGATTGGCGATCGCCGGCGTGCTGGCCTTCGCATTTCTGATCTTTGATCGCTTCTTCAAACCGACGACCACGTTCGCTCTGACTTTAGGCGCCTCGCTGGCCGCCGGGCTTCTTATCGTGGGGCGGTTTCGTTTCAATCGAGATATCCTTCACGAGCACGGCCTTTCGCGGATGCAAGACGGGGCCGTACTCGGGATCTCATTGGTCGGGGGCATGGTTGTGGCCGCGATACTTTGGATCGTCATTTCCCGTGTACGCACGGGACGCGCGAAAGCCGTGGGTATCGGCGTGGTGTGCTATCTCTGCCTCATCGGTGGCGGCGCGCTCTGGGCGTCCATCGTCAAGCCGAAAGATTCTGCCGCCGCATTCGTTCCCAAGACCGGCGCGTCCGGACCCAACGTCATCCTGATCGTGGCGGACACATTGCGCGCAGACGCGTTACGCCTTTACAGTGGTCGTGCGCGCGCCCGCACGCCGAGCCTCGAAGCATTGGCCGCTGACGGCGTCTTATTCCAGAATGGCTTCGCCCAAGCGTCGTGGACGAAGGCATCGTTCGCCACCATTTTTACGGGTCAATATCCCGAAGGACATACGGCGACCGGAAAACAATCTCAACTGCCGGCCGATAGGGACACCTTGGCTGAACTCTTGTCCGAAAAGGGCTATTTCACGAAAGGATTCTCCAATAACGGCAACATTTCCAAGACATTCAATTTCCAGCAGGGGTTTGTGGACTACACCGACCTCGAGCCGAATCGGTACTTCGGGGCGACCCCTTCGTCGGCAAAGATGATCCTTTATGAAGTGCTGCGGCGGGTGCGCGGTAAAATCTTTAAGCGTATGGTGGTCACCGATTTTTATCAGCCGGCCGAGTCGGTATCGGAAGTCGCGCTGGGTTGGCTCGATAAGCGCGGCACCGCACCGAATAGTCCATTCTTCTTGTTCCTGCACTATATGGACCCGCACGATCCCTATATGGATCGGACGGAGCCGGGCATCGGCTATGCGCGGCGGGACATGGAGAATCCGGACCCGGGAAAATTCCTGGACAAGATGCGGGTCGCGTATGACGGTGAGATCGAATACATGGATCAGCACCTGGGCACACTCTTTGACGGCCTCCGACAGCGCGGTCTGTATGATGGTTCGATCATCGTGTTCACTTCGGACCACGGCGAGGAGTTTTTCGAGCACCACGGCTGGTGGCACGGGCAGACCCTGTATGACGAGCAAATCCACATTCCGCTCATCATCAAGCTTCCGGCAAACAATCAAGCGGGCGCGGTGAAGACCGGCTTTGCGCGTCACGTAGACATCGCCCCTACGTTACTGCAGCTCGCCGGTGTCTCGCCGAGTGCAAAGATGAACGGCAAGTCTCTCTTAGGGGCGGATAACGCGCCGGCCAACGCTGACATCCCGTTCGTTTACGCGGAAGAAGATTTCGAAGGCAACGTGCTGCAGGCCGCCCGCACAACCTCCGCCAAAGTGATCCAGGCCAATCCGGATAACCCCCGCAAATTGGCGCCGGTCGAGCTTTACGACGTCGAGGCTGATCCTGGTGAACAGAACAACCTGGCCGGAAAATCCGACCCGCGCGAGCCCGAACTGCTGGGCACGATCAGCGAAATGCAGGCCCTCATAAAGCAGGGCGCGGCCGAGTCGGTGGAGACGGATATTCCGCCGGAGTTGCAGGAGCAGATAAAAGGCATCGGCTATCTCCAGTAGCGGGCAGTCCGTTAGATCATGAGCTTGGAGGGGGAGTTTCCTGTGTGAAAAGACAGGCACAGATATGGCGTTCGGGAATAGTTGGTCTATTGCTCCAGACGACACTCTCGTCCATTTTCGCTGCACCTCCGGAGAGCGCAACTCAGAATGGGGTTTTGCGCTTTTCGTATTGGGCCAACCAGGAAGAGCACGTCAATATGTGGCGGCCCATCATCCGCGGATTCGAAGCGGAGTATCCTGCCGTCGCGGTAAAACCGGAATGGTACCTCGGCGATTATGGCCGCAAGCTTCAGATGGTGTTCATCACCAACACCGCCACCGACGTCATCCTGATGGACGACGAGATTTATCCTTCTTACGGTGTCCGCGGTTATCTGGAAGACCTCCGGCCTTACATCGAGCGACGCAGCGACGAGATCGAACGTCTCCTGTCGGATGAACTGCATTACCTGGCCACGTCTCCGGCACAGCGCGATCCCGGATTCCGGAGGCGATTTATGCCCACGAGCTTGGAAAGCTTTGATTATCGCGGATTCCTGGGCGGACTGCCGTGGGCCGGCTTCGCCGTCATCATGTTCTACAACAAAGACCTGTTTGATCGGGACAGCATTCCGTACCCGCAAGACGGCTGGACTTGGGACGACTTCCGTCGAGTCGCCCGCCAACTTACCAAGGACCTCGATGGCGACGGTCGCACCGACCAGTTTGGCACCAACATATTCTTCGAGTTCCTACCTTTGGAGCCGTTGGTCTGGAGTTACGGCGGCGATTTTCTCAACGCCGACAATACCCGAAGCTCCATCCAGGAACCAGCGGGCCTGCAAGCGGTCCGGTTCGTCTACGACATGAAGTACCAAGACCATTCAATTGCCTTATCGGGAGAGCTGGGCCTCTTCGCTCCCGAGATTCAATTGTTAACCGGACGCCTGGCGATGGTGCCCGGCGCCTCGTACGGGGTGCCCACCCTTAACCGCGTCACGGAGGGACTCCGCTGGGGCATTGCGCATATGCCCCGGGGTCCGGCTGGTAAACGTTACACGCGCGTCACGTGGAACGGCATTTCCATGTATCGGTATGCCGCACCCGACAAGAAGGAATGGGCCTGGAAGTTCATCAAACAAATGCTCAGCGACCGGGTTCAGACGTCGGTCGGCAAGGCGCAGCGGGGCATTCCGGTGCGCCGTGAATTGGCCTATGAGACGTATGCGAATCCCAATACGCCCGCGGAAGAAGAGACCGTATTGGAAGCGACCGAATATGGCAGGCTGACGCCGATCACACCGCGCTACATGGAACTGCGCGAAGCCATCACGAGCGAGTTTTCTGCTCTAAACGTGGCCGAGGTCACCGGTGTTACGCCCGAGGCCGCCGTGAAACGCGCTGCGCCCAAGATCGATCGCGTGCTGTCCAAGGATTTGGCCGAATGGGGACACGCCACTATCAATCGCACCCCGTCCGAAAGCGGCGCCTCCTCCGTGTTCAAAGCCCTGAGCATCGCCGTGCTCCTACTCGTGGGTGGCTTCAGCGGACTAATGGCGGTCCCGCCGGTACGCCGCGGATTTCGCAGGCAGTGGGACGAAGCGTGGGTCCTCGTGCGAAGTCGTCGGGGCCGCGGCCAAACGCTGGAAGGAATCTGCTTCGCCTCGCCCTGGCTGGCCGGACTCTGCCTGTTTACGGCGTTTCCCATCTTGTTCAGCATCGTGCTCAGCTTCTGCGAATGGGACCCTTACAAACCCATGTCCGAGATAAAGTACATCGGCCTCGCCAATTTCCACCGGGCGTTTTCGAGCGACCCCATGTCCGGCGACCCCCTAGTCGGCAAGGCGCTGTACAACACGCTGTACTACGCCTTTTTCGCCGTGCCGCTGGGCGTCGGCATTTCACTTTTCCTGGCGGTCCTGCTCAACCAGAAGATTCGGGGCATTACCCTATTCCGCACCGTGTTCTATCTGCCGAGCATCGTGTCGGGGGTGGCCACGGTCATTCTGTGGACCTTCATTTTCGACCCCATCTTCGGACCCTTGAACGGCGCCATTCGATCTCTTAACGTACTACTCGACAAGTCACACCTGTTGGCCTTCATCAATCTTCCGGAACCCATGTGGCTTAACGATCCGCATTGGGCCAAACCCTCGATGGTGCTCATGAGCCTGTGGGGCGCGGGCGGCGCGGGGATGCTCGTCTTCCTGGCGGGACTGCAGGGCGTGCCGGATCAACTTTACGAAGCCGCCGAACTCGACGGCGCCGGACGGCTGCGCAAGTTCTGGAACATTACGCTACCGATGTTGACGCCCACCATCTATTTCAACTTGCTGATGGGCGTCATCGGCGCGCTCAACGTGTTCATGCAGGCCTTCATCCTCACCAACGGCACCGGCGGCGTAGACTACTCGTTGCTCTTCTACGTGCTCCATCTTTACAACAAGGCGTTCGTCGAGTTCGAGATGGGCTACGCCTCCGCCCTGGCCTGGATTCTCTTCGCAATCATTATGGGCTTCACGCTGTTGATCATTCGCTCGAGTGCGCTCTGGGTCTACTACGAAGGAGAACGCCGACCATGAATGCTGAGCGCATGGTCGGGCGCAGTCTGACTTCCGAACGGTGGTTTGGTCGCGCGTGGGGCCTCGCGCTTCTGGTGCTGTTGTCGGCGCTGTTCATCTTGCCGCTGCTCATCACTGCGAGCGACAGCATGAAAGACTTCATGGGCGTCTACGCGATGCCGCGCATCTGGATACCGCGTCCCCCCCACTTCGAGAATTTCCTGCATATCTTCACCATGATGCCGTTCCACCGGTTCTTCCTGAACACGCTGTGCATCACCTCGTTGGCGCTCTTCGGCCAAGCCATTACCGCCAGCCTGGTCGGCTACAGTTTCGCGCGGTTGCGCTGGCCGTTCCGGGACGCGCTCTTTGTCGTGTTGCTCAGCACCATCATGCTGCCGCCCCAAGTCACATTGATCCCGGTCTTCATCATGTTCAACCAGATCGGTTGGGTGGATACGTGGCTGCCGCTGATCGTTCCGGCGTATTTCGGCGGCGGCGTTTTCAACATCTTCCTGATGCGTCAGTTCTTCAAGACCATCCCGCTTGACCTCGAAGAGGCCGCACAAATTGACGGATGCTCTACCCTGCGCATCTTCGCCACCATTATGGTGCCCCTCGCCAAGCCCGCCGTCGCTACCATCTGCGTGCTCGGATTCATCGGCCACTGGAACGACTTCCAAAACCCCCTCATCTACCTCTCTGACTACCTGAAGTACCCCATCTCCCTGGGCATCTGGATGTTCCGCAGCGCCGAAGTCATCTACGCCCATTACATTATGGCCGCCAGCCTCGTAGCCGTACTCCCCGTCATCGTCCTCTTCTTCGCGGCACAACAATACTTCGTAAAAGGGATCGTGCTAACCGGGATCAAAGGATGATTAGCAGAGTGCGAAGCGCAAAGGATGAAGTGTGAAGTCTGAAGGACGAAGCGTGCAGTCAGGACCGAGACGGGCGTGGACACGACGGCGATTACGACGTAGTGCGAAGGAGGAGGCGGGCCTCGCCCAGCGTGAATGTGAAGATATCGGTGGCCACAGCCAAGTTGGTATGGTAGCCGGAGTTCTTGGTGGTTTGCTGGCGAATGACGGCGATGTCCACATCGTTTTCGCGCTTGGGTTCAACGACGATCCGGGCTCGGCCGGAAGCGCCTTTAGCGAGGGCTGTGAGCCAGTTTCCCTGAGGCGCGGGGGGAGGTTTGACAGGTAAGCCGCCAAATGCCGGCCGGGCCACAAGCACGCAGTAGAAGTAAGGATAATCCGTTCCCTGAACGCTGTTTATTGAAATTTGCATCTGCAGCCCCAGAAAATCCGGCGGTCCTTCATGAAACATCAGGATGGCCTTCACGTCTGTGGGTATCTCGCCGGAACCGTCCCGGGCTTTGGCGGTCTGTAACTGGTACTGAAACACTTCGCCGCTCTTCGCGCCGGAGGCGTTGAAGGCACTTTCGATATTCAGAAGCATCTCGGATTTCACGACAAGCCGATCATTTTTCAGGATTGAGCGCACGCCGGTTATCCAGAATGGAATCAGCATCACCGGCGCATTAATGAAGAGAAATGCCGTTCGTTCCGCCGAGGGACCCGACTGCGTCAGAACGAAGACGACGAATGCGAGTGCGCAGAGCGCCGCCGTAGCCAGAATACCGACGCGTCCGATGCCATTCGTGACATCAACGAGGTCTTGGTCCCATTTCTTCTGCTCCTTGTTGATGGTGATGATGCGTTGGATCTCCTCGCTACGCGCCGGTCGCCATTCCCGGGAGGCCGCTTCCGGTTCTGCCTTATTCTCGTATCCTTTGGTAAGAAGGAGGAGCACACCGGCAAAAACAAGAAGCAGGCCGATTCCTCGCGGGGGGCCGTCCAACCCAATCTGAATCGCCAGTCCGATCGTCATCAACAAGAACGACAGCGCGAGACGCGGACCATAGGGAAGGGACTTCGCGAGGTAGAAATGAATCTCGGCTCGTCGCTCAGCTTGTGGCAACAACATGGGTCTCTCCCGAGCGGTCCAGTTCTTGGTAGCCGAAGTGCTCCCAGTATAGCGGACAGGCCCCCTGGCATAGGTCGAAATTCTCGCATTCGTGGCATCGCGGCGGCGCACATTCCTTTTCCCGCAGTCGCCGCGCCCGCGCCGATTCCCATGTCTTCCGGAACCCGTCGCGCAACAGATTCCCAAGGGGTTCGGGCCAACTGGAACAAGGTAGCACGTCACCCCTGGGGGAAACGGAAAGTAGACCGTCGCACGCCGCGCAACCCTTGTTTCCCAGTTGGTGTTGGATGGGGTTAAAGATGCAGACGGGTGTGGGCGAATACCACAGGAATTCCACGTTGTTCCGGCGGGCCTGGTCCTGAATGCGAAGAACGGCCTCAGACACGTCGCCGTATCGCAAGTTAATGTCCGGAAACATTGCGCGGCTCGTACCGGTAGGAATCACCAGGTTCATTGAAAACCGCTCGAGGCCCAGCGAGCGTACAAACGCCGGCATCGCGTCTGCCGTTTCTATGTTCATTCGGTTAAGGGTAGTGTTGGTATGAACCCGGATGCCGTGGTCGCGGAGATGGCCGATACCGGCGATGGTTCGGCGAAACGAACCGTTCGCCCTCGT
The DNA here is from genome assembly GCA_016209895.1 of Candidatus Hydrogenedentota bacterium. Classification (GTDB taxonomy): domain Bacteria; phylum Hydrogenedentota; class Hydrogenedentia; order Hydrogenedentales; family SLHB01; genus JACQVH01. The sequence continues at coordinate 18,760 of JACQVH010000109.1, forward strand.
AAGCTCGTCGTGAATAGCCTCGTTATGCGACTCGAGGCTCACCTGCGCACTGGTCAGTCCGGCATCGCTCAGTTCTCCCGCCAGAACATCGTCTATGAGTGTTCCATTGGAAATCAGGTTCACTCGCAGACCGCATTCCTGGCGCGCGTAACGCGCCAATTCGGGAAGGTCTTTGCGCAGCGTCGGCTCGCCTCCGGTAAGACTGAGACTCGGCACCTGAGCCTCTTCCTGAATAATGCGAAGCACCCGGCGTATCTCACTGGTCGTCATTTCCGGTTCAGATTCGCGGCTTCGCGTGCATCCGCAACCCGCGTAGCAAAACCGGCAACGCAGATTGCAGCGATACGTCACGGCCACTTCGCTGAGGACCGGCAGCGAGCTAAACCGTCGCGAGAATGGTCGAGTCGTGACGGCTTCCGGCGGCCGGCGCTCATTTACGCACCCTTGAAGGACCTGTTTTAGGCCGACAAAGAAGAGGTATAGGTCGCGCTGAACTTGGGGAGAACGGCCGTGGGACTCCCACAGTTGCAGGATACCTTCACCGGCAAACAAGCGCTTCAGGATTCCTACGGCAGAGGCGTTGAGCTTGTGCGCTTCGTTCGGCACTTTGATGAGCAGGCTGTCTTCCTCCCGCACGACCACGAACCCGCGCAATCGCGCAACGTACTCGTCAATCCATTCGAGCGGGTACGGTCCGATGTCGTTCATGCTAGTGCGAACCTCCGCTGACGCATGCCGAATGGCACGCCGAATGACAGGCCGAATGACAGGCGGAATGGCACGCCGAGTGACACGCCGAATGACAGGCGTCGTGGCAGGCCGAGTGCGTAAAGCACCCTTCGAAACAGTAGCTGGACTCGAGAAACTCCGAGTACGTCAACGTGTGAGCGGGCTGACGAAATTGGTCCCGGTATGTCGCCGGATCGCGGCTCCAGTAGTAATCACCATAGCGGTAAGGATAATCTTCGGCAACCGGCTCCTCCAATACCTTTTTGGTGAATAGTTGGCTCACGATGGTCTGGTAGTGAGCGCGGGTCGCCTCCAGGTCACAGTCCCACGCGGCGCGCTGCACGTTCGCACACAGCTTGCGGAATACCTCGTCCATTTCATTTTCATCGAGGCGATCGTCGTTCACGATATAACCGAAGACCATTTCCTCGTACGGGTTGTCGAGTCGAGGAAAGCCGGTCCGGGTGCGACAACGAAACGGGTTGGTTTGGGTAACTTCGATTACCCCCGACGTTTCGAGCCGTCCAACAATGGCGCTGAGGATCGCCCCGAACGGTTGGTCGCATATCAAACAGGCCTCGTAAATATCGAGTTGCGCGACCTTGCCTTCTTTCCGAAAGGACGATAATTCGATCCGCGGCGGTATCCAATCTTCGCGTGACCACCGAATACTGCTCAATCCGTCGCGAGCCCGGAGCATCGAGCGGTGTTTCGCGCTGCTTACCAGCAAGACCAATCCAAGGAAGAGTGCTGCCACCAGGGCCGGGATGAAGTATGGTGTGCCTGCCTCGGCGACCGGGCGCGGCGGCATCCGCACAGCGGGGGCTCGAGGCAGGGACACCGGCGGCGGCGAGACCGCCTCCACCAGCGGCTCGTTGAAATACTTCGCCGCGATATACTGCTGAATTCGAAAGTGGTACATCTTATCCACGTTGTCGCGATGCAACCGCACCGCCAGCCAGTTGCCGCCTTCGTATTCCTGGCCGTAATAAGAGATACGGTAGTTCTCATTCATGAACGGCTCGGTTCGGAATCCGTACTGATTCATTTCCTCGATGGTCATCGTTCCTCCCGGCAGGCTGCTCTGCGCCGGAGCCTCAACCGGATAGTAAACGCGGACCGTGTAGTGGCCTAGGGGCGCGTCCCACTGAACCGGCGCCCAATTGAAGTACACTAAGTCTCCAAATTCGGACATGGTCACACCCAAATGGCCGGACGCGAGCAGGTCGGCCGCGTAGGTGAATTTGTAGATGACGTCCCCGGAATCAATCGCAGCGCCGCCCGCGAGCACGATATCCCATTTCCTGTCCCCCACTTTCTCGATGGAGAGCGGCAGGCTACTTCGGTTTTCGTCGTACCACGCCCGGGCATTCGCCGTGTCGAACACCGGCGTCTCCTCAACGCCCTCGAAATAGAACCCGTGAAGGTTGCCGCGAGACCGCCAACATACGCTATAGGTAACGCTGGCCTTGTAGTCGGAGCGAAGCGCTACGTCCACTTCCGCCCACTGGAGGACGCCGTCCGCGTGCGCGACCGACACGACCAAGCAGAACAATGCGGCGGAAACGGCTAAACACAAGACCGCCCTCACCGGAGCAGTTCCCACGAAATCCATCTCGCCCTGCGTTCGGATCACTCGAAACTCCCCAAAACAAACCGAAACTTAGCGAAGGTACCCCTCAGAATTCAGTATGACTTTACCTCACCTTCCGGCTCAGTTCCAGTAACAACGCCCCCAGCTTGACGTTCCACTTTGAGTAGTTTCTCGATGACACAGGTGTACCACCCCTTCCTCAAATCAGTTGGACATCTTTGGGTGCGAACGCAGGCCGAGTATGAGTTTCTGTGTCCAATCCTGCAACTCAGCTTTCCACTCGGGTCGTTCTCGGATACGGGCACGACACTCTTGCTTGAGTACCGGTTCAATCTCTTTGCCCAGTGAAGCCAAGTCCCTAATCAGGCTCTTAATGCCCTCTTCCTCGGCTAGGACGTTTCGAGACTGCCATGCGTTTGGACGCCCTGACATGTAGCGATGATATAGAAATCGTGCAAGTTGGGTTCGGTCATAGTCGTCTCTGGTCACGGAACGCGGATCAAAAGTAACTCTCTTATCCCCGCCGTCGAGCCACGCTTTCCACGTCTTGTAATCCTCGTTCAATAGCCATCCCCAATCCTTACCCGTAATTTCAGTAAGCGACTCTGACGCGGCATGCCGAACGACATAATAGAGACCTAAACGGGGCTTGTGCGATGGAGTCCAAACTTGCCACTGATTCTTATCAATTTCGATTGTGGTGTCATCCTTCATGGCTTCGACGAGGGCGGCGAGGGCTTTGTCGCCGCCAAATCTCGCCAAGGCGGTGGCGGCCTTGGGGCGCACTACGGATGCTGCTTTTCCCGGCGTGTGCAGGGCCTCGATGATGTAGTCAACCGCACGCGGGTCTCCTATCTCGGCGAGGGCCGGCACGATGAACTGCGTAAGCTCCGGATGCTTATACTCCGTTGCGTGTTCGACGGCCCCGCTGCCCGCGATCACGAGTTCGTTGGCCAAAAGGTGAGCCGACCAATACTTCAGCTTGGGAGGATCCAGAATTCCTTCCACAATGCGTTCTACCCGCTGTTTCATGGGTAATTTTCGAATTTCGTTAACAATCTTTTGATACTCCAATCGGAAAATGCAATCTTCGGAAGCCAGCCGGTTCGGGAACATGGTCCGGGGTGGCCCTTTGTCCATACCCCATGTCACGTACGCATCCGTCTCTTGAATTGTGGACAAATTCTTTTCGATGAGAGCAATCTGTTCGTCAGTGAATTCGTCCATATTCGAGCGTTCGAACAGTCGCAGGAACTCGTGTAATTCTTCTCCTGATTTTTCGCTCAGATTACTTAAGATAGCGTCGAACGCCAATATCGGCTTGGGCGGAAGCTCTTCGCCGTCACCCTTCGCCGCAATCAACAGTCCGAGCATTGTGAATATGATTGTGATATGACGGTACAATAGTGTGAAGCTGCAATACCACGGAGTTTGGACAATAATTCGTAGGACCGGTGACGGCACGCTCAAAGTGGTCATAACCTGCTCTCCCCTTCTCATTCTCCGCCCGTCTGCGTCTCGGCGAGAGATTCGATCAACGCCGCGATGTGTTCGCGGGCGGTGAGGATGGTGTTGGGGTCTTCGGTGAAGGTTTTGTTGTCTAGGAAAACCGGGGGCCTATTGCGAGTCAGGCTTCGGCGCGGAGGCGGATTAAATCGAGACACTGTTCAAAGAGTCCGTCACTCGCTTAAGTTCCAACTTTCCATGTCGGCGTTGAAGAATCGGGTATGGACATGCTCGGTTCCCAACGTCAACAAGGAGGGTACTTCGATGGTAAAGACCGCCCGTCTGTTTAGTCAACTTCTGGACCAGATTCCCCGCACGGACTTCGCCGGGATCGTCAAGAAACACCAGGGGGAACGCCACGCACGGGGATTCACTTGTTGGACGCAATTCGTCGGGATGCTGTTCTCCCAACTCGCGCACGCCGATTCGTTGCGCGAGATCTGCAATGGCCTCGCCTGTTGTTTGGGAAAGCTCGTGCATCTGGGCATCCCGAACGCGCCCAACCTTACTGTCAGTCGAACTATCCGGAATGAGGCCAGAAGTTTTCGGGGCCATGTAAGAATTACCCTCTTGTAGCGACAAATATACGTAAGGACCGTGTCTCGGCATGGGTAATCTGAGACAAGCGTTGCCGTTTTGCTGTGGTCCTGGCTTGCAACGCCGAAGGGATGGGCCAGGCGAACGGAGTAAGGGGTGTCGAATCATGAAGAGCATAAACATGTCAAGATCGTCTATTCGTCTATCATTGGGGATTGCCCTCGGAGTATTTGCCGTCGGGTGCCCGCTCTTGCGGGGAGTCACCGTCACGCCCAAGAACCTCGCCATGTTGGAAGGAGAAATGGCGCAACTTTCCGCGTCAAGCCGCGATCCAAAAGATACATCATTTACGTGGTCTTCGGGCAACCCGGGTGTTGCGACGGTCGACAACACGGGCAAGGTAACCGCGGTTGCGGAAGGCACGGCAACAATCACGGCTACGGGAACAATCAGCCTTGCCGCCGGCAACGCGGAAGTAAGCGTTGCGCCCGCGCCGGAGCCGACCATGGGTGAAACGCTTCTTGAGTTCATTACTAAGGAGGACCCCTACGACGAGTGGACTCAGTTCCCGGACGCTCAGGGGAGCTTCGACAGTTCCCCGCCCCACGGCCCCAAGTCCCGTGTCTTCATCAATGGCGTGGTGAACGACGCTCTTGCCGCCAACTTCACCGGTTCGCTGCCGGACGGGTCCATCATTGTGAAAGAAAGCTTTGATGAAAACATGGTGGAATCCGGCGACTCCCTGACGGTCATGTGGAAAGTGGATGGATTCAACCCGGATGCTAACGATTGGTTCTGGTCTATGAACAGTTCTGACGGCAAAGTCCTGGCGGAAGGCAAGATTCAGGGATGCATTAGCTGTCACGGCATCCGGCAAAACAACGATTTCATCTTTCTACACACGTTCTAATCTACAATCTGCCGGTTACGCAGCTGGTTTGGAGGCATGAGTACGCGCGAGGGACACCTGAATCCCCGCAGAGAAGCGGGATGCGATTCTATAAGAAGGGTGAGTTTATTCACCGTCTTGGTTGTCTGCGAGCTTGCCTGGACGACATTGACGGCGGAATCGGGCGCCTCGGAAACCGATCAGTTTATAGCCATGGATGCTCAAATCAAGGATTCGGCCGAGGCGCTCAACCACTTCTTGAACGCGCAGGCCGCAGAGTTTCTCGATATTCAAAACGCGCATCGGTCTTCGATCCAGACCGTGGAAGCACTTACTGAGAAGTACTATTTTTATTTGTTCCCCGAGTTCCTGTTTGACACCAAGCGGACTTCGTGGTAGCATACCGACCGGTCGGTATTTTACGGAGAGTTTGAACATGCCTCGTATGTGTGTCGCTCGAGACCAACTTATGAGTGTCGCGGAAAAACTCGTACATCAGCGTGGGTTTAGGGCCACGTCGGTGAACGATGTGCTCGCCGAAGCGGGAGTCACCAAGGGAGCTCTGTACCATTATTTCCCCGGCAAGGATGATCTGGAGATGGCGGTTCTCGAACGCGCCGGCGCGGCGTTTCTCAAGTGCCTGGACGAAGTGCTCGCCGGCCCCTCGCCGCGGGAGTGTCTGGAACATTTTTTCGCGTCCGCTCTCAAGCACCACCGGAAGGAACGATTCGTCGGCGGGTGTCTCTTCGGCAACACGGCGCTTGAAATGAGCGATACGAATCGCCGCCACGCCGTTTACGTCGAAGGAATCTTTGACCAATGGACGAACAAAATCGAAGCGGTAACGCGCGCCGGACAGTCGGCTGGACAAATACGCAACGATATCGGAGCTCGCGATTTGGCCCAGACCGTCGTGGCCACGATCGAGGGAGGGATTATGTTGTCGCGGCTGGGGAAAAACGAGCGCCCACTCCGAACCTGTCTCGAATCCTTGAGGACTTTCTTGTGGACAAGGAGGATGTCATGAAAGTAATCGCGATTAGCGGGAGCCCGCGTCGAGGATCGAGCACCGACCAACTGGTGCGCGAGGTCCTCGAGGGGGTGGAAGAATGTGAAAAGGAATTCATATCGCTTGCCGGGAAATCGGTTGCACCGTGCCGCGCGTGCCTCGGTTGTGTTGAAACCAACGTTTGTGTGATCAACGATGATTTCGTGTCGTTGCGTGAAAAAGTCATTGCGGCTGACGGCTACATCATCGGGGGTCCCAACTACTTCAACATGCTAAATGGGCTGACCCACGCGTTCTTGGAGCGCTGGTACCAATTTCGCCATCGCGCCGCCATGCTGGTCGCCGGTCGCGTAGGTGTCGCGGTCGGGGTAGGCGGCGGCAGTGGGCAGCCTGCGGCTGACGCGATTTCCACGTTCTTCAAGTACAACGGCATCGAATGTATCGGCGATGTTACGGCTCAAGGCGCGGCGAGTTGTTTCACCTGCGGCCACGGCGAGACGTGCACGGTGGGCGCCATTCACGCCAGTTTTCCCCCGGGCACGAAGATAACTGACGACATTACGCCGTCACTGTGCAAGCAGCCTGCGGCGATCGCCAAGGCTCGCTCCCTCGGGAAACAATTAGGCGAGCGCCTGACGGGAAGCACCACGAGTCGCCAAGCGCGAACCGCACGGACGCATCCACGGGTTGCGCGCTGACCGTAGCCTCCATTCGGGTCGGTTTGCATTGCATTGGCAAAAGCCAGAACGGAAACACCAGCCAAGAATTTATTGGGAGGAGTGTAACGATGATGTGCGCATCATTCATGGCCACCGTCTTATGGTTTGTCTCGACGCAGGCACCAGCGTCCGGTTCGGACGACTCGGCCGGGAAGGAAGCAGCGTCTAATGTAGATCAGATCATGCAGCGAATCAAGGAGTTCCCGTTCAATCCGATTCGGGATGGGCGCACGCGAGAGCCGGCACTCGACCATGATGGGGTGGCCAATCTCGCCGACGGGGCGTGGCGGGTACGCGTATTGGCGATTCGCGACTTGGCTCGGCTGGGGGCCGCGGCCGTCCCCGAGGTTGTCGAGTATCTGAATGATGAGAATCCCCATGTGCGACACGTAGCGGCGTTCGCGCTAGGATTCCATCCCGGAGAAGCATCCGATAAGGCATTGATAGACCTGCTCCGGCGCGACCCGGATTCGGTCGTTCGTTCGCAGGCGGTCATTTCGTTGAGCCAGTTGAAGAGTCAGGCGGCATTGACGTTGCTCGAGGACTTGGCGCAAAACGACGCCAGCCGGGACGTCCGGCACCAGTGCGACCTCGCCGCCTACCGGATTACGAAATACCCAGGGCCCGAGACGGGTCTTGCGGCCGCCTATGCGCGACTGGACGAATCAAAATTTGAGCAAATCCGTGTGGGACAGCCCGCCCTTGATTTCGAACTGGCCGATACCGACGGGAACAACTGGCGTCTTACCGATTTCCGCGGGAAGAAGTCCGTGGTCCTCATCTGGATATTTGCGGATTGGTGCCCGGTTTGTCACAACGAATTTCGCGAGCTCATTCAACTCAAGGAAGAATATGCGGCCCACAACGTGGAAGTGGTTACCATCGAATGCCACGATGCGTACCGTGGCCGCGTCATGGTCGGACGCGAGTTTCAACCTAAGTACTGGTTTACCAAAGAATCTCCGCAGGGGTTCTACCAGGGGAGAATCTGGTGGCGTCACCTGGTTGACCCGGCCGGATCGGTTGGCGCCACGTATGGCGTGCAACCGATGGAATTTGTCGTGCACTCCGAGTGGATAAACCGACCCGCCACGGTAATCGTGGACAAGGAAGGAATCGTGCAGTTCGCATACTACGGAACCTACTGGGGCGACCGACCCAGTATCGAACAAACTTTGGGAATGGTCCGTAGCGGCAACTTCGCTTTTGAACACCCGAAGCGTCTGAAGTAGGCGCGGGCGCCCGCCTTGCGGGACCAAAGGCTGGGATGCCGGCACTGCCGAAGTTGCCGTCGGGCATTCCGGCACTTGCAAAGCCGGACCGTCCCCAAGCCCCCGCAAAGAGACCAGCCCGCAGTCCGCAATTGCCAAACGTCCCTATGCTGCCATCGCCGCATGCGCCGGGGCGGTAGCGCGACGCGATGAAATCAGTTTCGCAGGCGTCACAAAACAAAACCCTTAACTTAGCGCCATTCAGTAGCGTCCCCATTTCTCAAGATACTTATCTTGGCCGTGCATCAGTATTGCTGCGTTGATTCGAAATCTGATAGTCAATCTCTAAATCGCCGTACGTGGACTCCGAATATAGGACATCTTCAGGCAGACACGTTGGACATTGAATACGAACCACGTTCTCCGGGAACGACTAAATTGAGCACATCAACCAGTACGCCATACCATCCACGCATGAAAACGTACAACGTCACGCATAAAATGGCAACAATGATCGTTGCCTTGATCACGTTCTTCGACGATTTATTCATTTGGCCCCTGAAGTGACTGCCGCTGTTCCAGGGCGAAATCTGGGCGAAATTTGGAAATCTACCAGATTCAATGTCTAAGGGCAACGCACGGGGCTGTATATCCGGGGGACCTTTTGATCGTGGACTGCTGAAATTCGCACCCTGGCCCCGGATTCCCCGGATAACCGTCCGAGTTTGTCCGTGTCGGCCCCTTTGAGTTCTGCGCGCTTCGAGTTCCTTGCGATTAAATCAGAAAAAAAGAACAGCCACGAAGAACCGCCTCTTCGTACCCTTCGCGGTTCCTCAAGACGTATTTCGCATCTTTCACTTTTTACATAGGTCGAGTGCAACGCCCGGGGCTATATATATAGAGGGATATTTGCAACCCAGAGGACCAGACCCAAACATGGAAACCACTTACGCCACGGGCAAAACTGAACCGACGCCCCACCACACCCACCATACCTTCTATGCCCCACTCCGCACTTGCGTGCCACTCGCACATTCCCAACGCTCTTGTCAATCGTGGTCATGGCCGCGCTCGGCCAATTCCTACAAAAATGTATCACGCTTTTGTACCGATTTTGATCTCTTTTGTGCCACTTTGTACCGATTTTCACAAAAAAAGTCCGCTTTTGTACCGATTTTGTACCGTTTTTTCGCGCCAAATTCCCTTCTCACCTCGGCTTCTCTCATTGCACGCCAAGGACTTACGCTTCAGCACCCCCGCCCGCCCCTGTCAAAAAGCGACCGGATCGCATGCGGAATGCGGAACGTCCCACGTACCGTGTTCATCGGACACTACAGCTCATTCTCCACCGCCTTGCTTCTTCTCGAGAGTTTCGATCAGTGCCGCGATGCGTTCACGGGCGGCGAGAATGGTTTTCGGGTCTTCGGTGAAGATCTTGTTGTCCACGAGGACCTGGGGATCGATCGCGAGTTCCGCTTGGGTGCGCGCACGCAGATCCGGCGGGATGCTGTCGCCCATAGACTCGAGGAGCGTCTTGAGCAGATGCAAGTATTCGTAGTCCTCGATGCCGTCGCGGACCGCCTCGAAGCGGGTCGAGCCGAGGGGCGTGCCGTCCGGGCCGGGGTAGATCAGATAGCCGCAGCCGTTGTGGCCGGGCTGCTCGTTCCAGGGAATCCAGTCCACTTCCGGCCAGCGTTTATCGCTTGTGCAGTTCAGGTTCCAATGCGTGGTGCCCCAATAGAGGAAACCTTCCGCGCCGTATTTCCAGCATTCCCAGAACATGAGCCGGTGGTCGGTGGCGGGAAACTCGATCATGATGCCGGGCCGGCCCCAGACCGTGTAGAACCAGAGGCGTTCGCCCTTCGCCTTCCGGTCTTCGAGCACTTGCGGGTCGAAATGGTCAATCACCGGGCACCAGATATCCACGGCGCCGAACAACGACGGTTCCGGCGCGCTGGTCTCGAGCCTGGGCCACCAGGACATGGTTGTCTTGAGCCAAGCATTGGTTTCGACAAACTGCGGAATGGCGTGGCGCGTCATCACGGCCACCTCGTCCCAACTATAAAAGAGCGCCATCTGGTCCCAGCCCTTTTGTTCGAGCAAGGCGCGCGTGGTCCGAACATTCTCCAGGAACTCGGTTCGCTCTTTCTCGGTGGCCAGCCCGGGAACGCCGATGAAGAAGTTGTTCTGGCCGTTCGCCATCAGATACTCGAAGTCTTCCATCATGCCCTCGCCGTTGAGCGGGAAATCCTTGATCGGCCCCGCGCGATGATCGAGATGATACTGGTAGAAACGCTTGCGGACCTCGAGTGGCGTTCGGTCCGAGTATTTGTAAAACCGCTGCAGCCAGCTCTCATTCATCCAAAACGACGTTTTCAGGTGCGTTTCCTTCGGAAGCGCAAAGTCCCACACGTGCGCCTGGAAGGGAAGGTTTACCGGCGAGCAACCGTCCGCGACGATGTGGATTTCCCCGGCATAGTCGCCGGCGGGCGTGTCGTCACGGGTCCGCACGGTGACGAAGTACGGCTGGGCGTCCTGGTCGGCGGCAACGTCTATCGGCGAATCGGAAAACGTGATGTCCGGCCACCAACCCTGCTTCTCCACGCGGAAGTTGTATTCGGAGGGACCAATCTTCACGTAGCCGATCCGGTAAACGAGAATGTCTTCGCTGGGGATGCGGCTCGATCCGCCGATTTGGTTGAGATCGGTGACGGTTATGCGAAGATTCTTGAGGTCTTTCCAGAGTGGTACTACAACGATTTGAACGCCTTCCAGTTCATTCGCTGCCAACGAAACCGAACTGGGCCAAGCCTCGGCATCCTTCCGGAGATACGGTTCATCCTTGAACACTTTTTTCAACTGCGTGTCCGATACGACCGCGAAATCCAGCTTTGTTCCGGGCGTACGCTCCGCAGCCCGAAGACGCGCCCCTTCGCGACGAGTCTCCCGCAACGCTTCATGAACTCGTTTGACCGCCGCTTCGCGCGCTCGCATGGAGGCGTTCTTATCTTGTCTCGCGTCCGTGATCTCTTTCCGCGCATGGTCCGCTGCCGCCCGCAACGCCGTTTGGCCTCGCTCTACGGCTTCGTTATCACTCAGTTTATTTACCAATCGCTGTCCTTCCGTCAGCAGGTCGTCCAGTTCTTCTTCCTCGAAGCCGTAACTGTGAAGATGATTCAGGCCTACTTTCTCGGCCAGCGTTTCTCCGGTTCCAATATCGAAGAGTCGCAGCCGGAGTTCGTATTCGCCTTCGAACAGCGCCGGAAAGTCCAGGTACGCGCGTGCGTTCTCATACGGCTCGAATCGTCCTGTTGTTACTTGGGCGATGGGCAAGCCTACCGGCGGCAGCGCTGCCGGCGGCAGCAGTTTCGCATGTACTTCAAGACGGCGCGGTCGCTGCGAATTGTTTGTGAACGAGAACTCCACCCGGTTTGTGCCCATTTGCAACGGGCCGAACGACTTGAACTCGAGGTCCGCGAGCCGCTTCTCCGGAATTTCTACACCGCGTGGCAGAAATGGCACACCGGTGTAATTACCCGTAAGTTGCGCGTCATGCGAGATGCAGGGCCATGGAACGCGTTCCGGATGGTAGGCTCCGTCCACGGTCACGCAATAGACGAATCGGTCTTTGCTGGTGAATACAATCTCAGTCTGGCCGTCGCCGTCCACGTCCCCGATAGCGGGAGTCGTCAGCGACCCGGCCTCGGACGGATACGTCCACGCCTCTTGACCGTCCGCCGTCAGGCAAGTGAGTCGGTTCCCGCGCGAGCAGACCAGGACATCCAGTTTCCCGTCGCCATCCACGTCGCCAATGGAAGGCCCTTGCACCACGCCCCCGCCGACGTTCGCGGCCCAGAGGCTTTGGCCGTCCCGCAGCCGGTACACGTACCCCGAACTGTCTCCGCAAAGGATGTCCAGCTTGCCCGAACCGTCGAAATCCGCGAGCGCAAAGGTGCCGGTTTGATCAAGAGAACCTTTGCCTTTCCAGCGCCACCGCTCTTGACCAGTCGCGGCGTTCGACACCACCACCTGGAAATCTTCCGTGGCCCAGATGACTTCCGCCTGACCATCGTGATCGAGGTCGCCGACCGCCGGACCGGAGCGACGCTCGCCGCGTGCTCCCGGTTCGTTCTGCGACCACAGCATCTGAGGTCCTGCCTCGAGGCAGGCAGCCCTGCCTCGGCTGAAGACCGCGTACACGTGTGCCGTATGCGACAACGCGTTGTAAGCGACGGCTGGTATGCCGCGAACGGCGCCGTCGCCCTGATAATGCCAGCGTTCCATGCCGCAATCATCAAGGCAGTACAAGCTGCCGTCTTCTGCCCCGACGAGCACTTCAATGGCGCCATCGCCGTCCATATCGGCCAGTACCGGTCCGCTGTAGTTGACGCCGCTGCCGAGATACGTCCGCCAGAGGAGCCGGCCTTGGTAGTCCAGACAGCCCACGATCCCGTTCATGTCCGCGAAGTAGATTTCCAGCCTGCCGTCACCGTCGGCATCTACGGCGGAGGCGGTGGCCTGAATGCCGTCGTTATTGGCCCCGTCAACGCGGTAGGACCAGAGCAGTTCCCCCATGCCGCTCAAACAGAGGACGCGCTTGTCCCGCGAGGCACAGACGATGATCTCCGTGCGTCCGTCGCCATCCACGTCGGCCAAAATCGGCGACGCATATATTTTCCCTTCCGTTTCGAATGCCCACTCCAACCGCGGCGCCAACGCCAAAGCGGCAGATGGAAGTACGATCAGAATGACATAGAATCGAATCCCACGGATCATATTGTTCGCCATACGAAGGCCCCTTGATTTGCTTCCCTCACCCAATCTCGAAATGCATCCTCGAACCCGTCCCTGCAACTATACACCTGCTCGTCGTCAGGCACGAAGCGTAGTGAGGTGCCGTCCCGCGACCGGAATACGTACTTGTCGTTCCGATGTTCACGCTTGCAGGGCTACGGTTCGGGGTCGGAATGGCGGCCTCGACTTTATTTCCGCGTTGGTTAACGCAGCGGAAGACTTCTGAATCGTTGGGAGCGAACCACCATGGAACTCGAGCGCAGGACTTTTTTGAAGATGACGGCGGCCACCGCCGTGGGCTTCGCATGGCCCGCCATCGCCGCCGAGATGGAAAAACGCAACGACATGCCCTATCGCGTATTGGGTAAGACCGGCGAGAAAGTGTCGCTCTTGTGCTTGGGCGGCTATCACGTCGGCAGCGGTGCGTTGACGGATGATGAGGCCGTGCGGATCATCCGCACGGCGATTGACGAAGGTGTGAACTTTCTCGATAACGCCTGGCAGTACAACGGCGGACGGAGCGAGGAACGTGTCGGCCTAGCGCTCAAGGACGGATATCGCGAGAAGGTCTTCCTGATGACCAAGCATAAAGGGCGCGACCGCCAGACCGCGCAACAGCATCTTGAAACGAGTCTGCGCCGCTTCCAAGTGGACTGCATAGACTTGTGGCAATTCCACGAGGTGGTCCATGCGGGCGAACCTGAACGCATCTACACGCAGGGCGCGATTGAATTCGCGCTCGAAGCGAAAACCCAGGGCAAGATTCGCTACATCGGATTCACCGGCCACGCCGTCCCGGAACTCTTGAACGAAATGATTGACCGCGGTTTCAACTGGGACACGGTGCAGATGCCGCTCAACTGTTTCGACCCGCATTACACCAGTTTCGAAAAAGGGGTCATGCCGAAAGCATTGGAGAAGAAGATTGGCGTGATTGCCATGAAGACGTTGGGTGGCACGCCGGGACAAATCCCGGGAACGAAAATCGCCAGCATACCCGAATGTTTGCACTATGCGATGAACTTACCGGTTTCCACTGTGTGCTCAGGCATAGATTCGATGGACAAACTGCGCGAGAACCTCGCCGCGGCCAAATCTTTCAAGCCCTTGACTGCCGAAAAAGTCGCCGAGCTCCTGGAACGGACTCGAACGGCCGCGCTCGAGGGCCGCTATGAACCGTACAAATCGTCCTGGCACCGCGCCTAAATTAGCTTCAGTCAATCGCTGGGCTTGGTACCGGACCCCGGGTTGTCAACTTTTCCTTCGTCGCGCGCGTTGAATTCTTGGATTGTCTTAGTGTATCGTGTCGTTTCGATGACCATTTCCCCACGCATGCTTCCGGGCGCCAAGTCTTTGCATTGGGCCTGACGGGCGGGAAAGAGCTTGCTTCTCGAGGAAGCGGCTCCCGCTCGGCAAGGGGAGAGTTTCCCTATTTGACAATGGCTGACGAAGGTGTCAGAATTACGTTTTGTGTAACATCCCCGTCGAACGAGGGTATTCTTCGTCGAAGGAGTACGAGTTTCCCTGGCGCGGGTGGATTGCGCAAACATGGGGAAAACAGACGCGGTCGTTAGCTGCACGTGCAACCCAACATGAGGCAGCAATGAACGTGGAAGGTGCGCGACGTACGGGTGAAGGGATAGCCGCCTCTATCTCGTATGCCAGATTTCGGGCGTAACCTATCGATCGGATGGCGAGTCTATCCGGTATCGCGTTTCCCAAGCGGAAGGTGGGTTCAAGACGACCCCGTGCAGGTACGAGTTAGAGAGGACTGGGAGCGACCTCCAATAAAGTTGTACGGTGTTCGGTTCAGTGTCTCCCAGCAAAGAGTTTGATGATAGTTTAGTTGTATGGAGGAGGCTTAAATGCCATATTCGTATGCCAACATTCCAGCGCGCGTCGTCGGGACAGGTTCGTATCTGCCCGAAAAGATCGTGCATAACCACGACATTCCCGGCTTGGAGCGCACCAACGGCGCGGTCGAGCGTCTTCTCGGTGCGGTGGAGCGTCGCGCTGCGCACGAGGACCAGATTTGCTCGGACATAATCGTCGCGGCCGCCCGCAAGATTCTCGAATCATCCGAGGTATTGCCGCAAGATCTCGACCGAATCATCGTCAGCGCTACACCGGGCGATTACTTCGAGCCGTGCACCGCGAGCGTCGTGCAGCACAAGCTCGGCGCGCATTGTCCGGCGGTGGATGTTGGCATGTCGTGCGTCGGTTGGCTCGCGGGCGTGGATTATGCCTTGCGCTGCATTGCCACCGGCGAGCAACGCGTCCTGGTCTTGGCCGGAACGATCGTGTCCCGCGGCACGCCTTTCTACAACCCGATGCATCGCGCCATCTTCGGTGACGGGGCCGGCGGCGTTCTTTTGGAAGCGAACGCCAAGCCGCATTTCCTTTCCGGCGCCTTGTGGACCGATGGGCAATATCACGATGTAATCACGATGCCCCACCGTTCCTCCGTGCATTCGCCCCGCATCCCGTCCGAGTATCGCGGCAGCTTCTTTATGGGCGAACGCCGCGTGATCAACCAGGCGCTGCGCGAGAACCTCGCGCACGGCGTCGAGGCCGTACTGCAGACCGCCGGACTGACCCGCGACGACATTGACGTGGCCTTCATTCATCAACCGAGCAAGCCGCTCTATGAAGAGGCCGTCAAGGCCGTGGGGATGCCGCGGGAGAAACTGATCGAAGACTACGCGCGCTACGGCAACACTATCTCCGCTGAACTTCCGATCTCGCTCGATGAGAGTGTCCGCACTGGGCGGGTCAAACGGGGCGACACGATCTTGAAGGTGACGTTTGGCGCCGGTTTCAGCGGCGGGTTGATGGTTTATCGCTATTGATCGGCGCAGTTTCTCATTCGAAAGAGCCTGCCTCTAAAGAGACTCCATCATCCCCGCACCAGTCGGATAAGGCGCGCATACTCTTCACGCCCGTCTCCGATTACCTCGCGCACGTGGGCCGTTCCGTGCTGCTGGCGCGCGAACTAAAGGCGCGTGGTCATGAGATTGCGTTCGGCGGCGCGCCCCGTTATCTGTGCGATCCCAACGTGGTATCCCCCGGGGAATTCCCCGTGTTCCCCTTGCCGGATTTCGAGCAAGCCGAAGGACTCGAGGTTCTGCGCAACCTATGCAAAGTGCCATCGATCCACGTGCTGCGAACGCATCTTGACCACGAATTTCGACTGCTCGACGAGTTCCGACCCGACCTCATCGTCTGCGACTTCCGCCTCACCATGTTCATTTCGGCTCGAGTTCGAAACATCCCCGTCGTTTCGCTGCTCGGGGGTCGGTGGCTCCATCAGTATGCCGACAAGCCCTTCCGAGGCCCGCGGACGAATCCGGTCTATCCGTGGCTGGTCTGGATGCTCGGCGAACCGCTAACGAGCCACGTGGTCATGCCGCTCCAGAAATGGGTCATGCGATACAAGATACGACCCCATTTCCGGCTGTCGCGCCAAAACGGTCTCACGCTCTCACCGGACGTGTGGGAGTTTTTTGTCGGCGACTTTAATTTGATCCTTGATACCAATCTCGTCGGTGCCAGCGGCCCTTTGCCCGCTCACTTCCGGCGGGTCGGGCCCATCGCCTGGACGCCCCACATTCCCCTGCCCGATTGGGTGAATTTACTCGACCGGGACCGTCCCATTATTTACGTTACGATGGGTAGTACCGGTCACCCGGACCTGTTCCAGAGTCTCATCACGCTCTTGGCCGACAAGCCGTACACGGTCATCATCAGCACGGGCGGTCAATTCGAAATCGCACCCGCTTCGGTCCCGTCCAATTTCCGGGTGGTCAAGTATCTTCCCGGAGAGAAAATCATGGCGTTGTCCGACTTGGTGATTTTTCACGGCGGAGCGGGCACGGGATATCAGGCCATCCAGACCGGGACGCCGGGCATCGCAATCGCGACGCATCTGGAGCAGGAATTCATCGCCGAAGTACTCGAAGAACACCGCGCCGGCGTTTTCCTGACGATGCGAGAAGTTTTACGTCGCCCTAGCGTGGTCCTGCGCGCTATCGAAGAAATGCTCGCCGATTTGGAAACGTTCCGCGCCCACATGCAGGTTCTACGTAACGAGTTCCACCAATACCGACCGCTACCCGACTCCGCCGACGCCATCGAACAGTTCCTCCGAACGTATCATCAATGAGCGCCGCGTTCGGTGCTACCACGGCTACCATCGGTAAATCGAAAATCCCTACTCCTCTTTCTTCTTTTCTTTCACGCTCGGCGCTGCGGCCGCGCTCGGCGCCTTTCCTTTGGCGCTCTCATCCAGCATGCTCAGGTACTTGGCGGGGTCCTTCTTGAATTGCTTCGGGCAGCCGGGGCAGCAGAAGCGGACCAAGCGATTCCCGCTGACCATGTCCACCGACGTTTCCAGCTTCTTCCCGGATACCAGACACGTATCCAGCGGGTAGTCCGCTTTTTGCTTTTCGGTAGCCGCCGCGTCCAGTTTGCTCAGGACTTTCGCCGGGTCCTTTTTGAACTCCTCGATACAGTCCGAGCAGCAAAACCTTACCAGCCGATTGTTGTAGATGTAGTTGGTTGGCTTTTCGCCCAGCGCTTCTCCGGAAACCGCGCATGTCGCCAAGGGATAGTAGGGCATCTGTTCCTGTACCATCGCCGCATCGACGTCTTTCAGATACTTCGCCGGTTCGGCTTGGAATTTCGGTTCGCAACTCTTACAGCAGAATCGAATCTCGCGTCCTTCGTGACTGTAGACTACCGGGTCACCCATCGAACCCAGTTTCTCCCCCGACACCGGACAGGTGGCCAGCGCAAACACGTCGCCCTCGGACTGTGCCTGCGCAACGGCTATCCCCGAACCCCACCAACCACCTACCAGGACTCCCACCGTCAACGTCAAAAACAATCCTCGCGTACGCATAATGGACTCTCCTTTCACCGTTGCCATTGGTTAGCTGAACATTGCGGGTTTACCAATAAATTCCGCCGAGACCGCGGCCCGTGTCACCTCCAAAGCGGCTTACGCAGACCACGTTTAGGGCAAGGTTCGTGTTTGCCAGTTCCAAATCGAAGATTAGATGAATCGCTTGAAAAAGGCCACTATCTCTTCTCTGGCCTCCGCAGTTTCCAGGTGCCCGACATCATATCGCAGCAATTTCCAGCGGTCCGAGGCCCCGAGTCCCGCGTAGACACGTTGGAGTTCCTTTTCGATAACATCCAGTCCCGCCAGCGGAGTCAAGCCATCCTGTAGGCCCGCCACTGCCAGGTGCGCCCGGGGCGCGATCAGCGCGTTGATGTCGGCGGTCGTAAAATGTTTCAACAAGCTCGGAACGTAGTAATAGATGCCATGCCGCCCCAGTCCGCCCTCCCGCAACAGCGTATGGAAATCGGTCAGGCAACAGATGTCCACCGTAACTTTGACCCGCTCGTCCAACGCCGCCAACCACCAGGCCATCGTGCTTCCCATGGAAATACCCAACGTACCCAGTCGCTGTGCGTCCGCCTCCGGACGTGACGCCAGGTAGTCCAGAGCGCGCAGACTGTCATAGACCATCATGCCCCACATTACCCGGCCCTGCCACAGCATTGCCTTGAACATGTCCATCTCAGACGTATGGCTCCGCGCGCCAAAAACCCAATGGTCAATGCAGAGCCCGACCCAGCCCAGATCGGTTAGTACTTTGGCGTAGGGCGGTGTGTAGAGATACTCCCGGCCCTCGATGAACTCCTTTTTACCGATCTGGTAGCCGCCCCCGTGAGAGTGATTGAATAAGATGGCCGGAACGCGACCCGCTAACTGTTTTGGCCGCGCCAAGTACGCCGGTACCGACTCGATACCATTCAGGTCAAGTTCGAGCTTTTCGAGGACGTATCCGTCGCGCTCGGTTTCCTCGACTTTTCGTGTCCCTATCGGCCGTTCTCGGTCCGGCAAGTCGCCCAACAATTCATACAGCTTTTGCCGCCGTGCGGCCGGATTACGGTCCAACGTTGGGGCCGGCTCCACGTCTTCTGCGCCCAATAACAGACTGTCGCCCATCACACCTCCACCAGTCAGCAGACCCAGCGCTGACAATATCTCCCGCCGCGTCCATTTCATCCCAACTACCTCGCCGCCGAAACAAGCCACAAGAAACGATGCCGAAAGTGTTACCTTCGATTACGGACACCCTACCGATCGTATCTCCGGAATACTAAGTGCGTTTGTCGAGCTTCAACGCCGTGTACTTTTGGCGCGTTAGCATCATATCGTACTCGTAGCGGGCCTTTGCCCCGGGCGGTTGCCGCACCACGGCGTCTACTTCGAATCCCGCTCGCAGGAAGGCCCGAAAACTGCGCACGTTGAAATCCATCACACCGGCGCCAAGAATTCGGTCCGCCTGCTCCTGCTCAAAGCCGAAGCGCACGAGCAGTCGAATCACTTCCGTGCCCAGACCTTGTCCCCACAAATCTTTCTCGCCAATCGCCAAGTCAATTCGTCGGAGGTCCTCTCGCGGATATCGTTCGAGAATCCGCGGCAGATTCATGCGCTGCAGCCAACACTCTCCGACCGGCTTCTGTTCGAACTCCGCGATGAAACAGTAGGCATTTTGGGAGGTGCTCCGGAAAATGCTCTGTACGTCTTCCAGCGTCCGCGAAGCCACGCGGTCTCCTTCCGAGTAATGGAGCACTTCCGGGTCGTTCTGCCACGGGAGCAAGATGTACCAGTCGGCTTCCGTCATGGGCCGCAACGTGACCCGCTTCCCTCGGAGCGTCACATCGTGCGCGTGCAACTCGTTCATAGGAGATTCCCAGGCGGCAAACGACGAAACGGAATATGGCTGACACCCAGTCGCCAACGACGTCAACACATCACACGGAGGGCATTATGGTGCCGGAGAAGGGACTTGAACCCCCACGGGCTTGCGCCCACATGGCCCTGAACCATGCGTGTCTGCCAATTTCACCACTCCGGCACCGAAACACGGTACGCTAATCTTAACCGACGCCGAGATAAGGTGTCAATGGGTAGCATTGACGTGAAGGGCAAATCGGGGAAGGACAAATTACAAAGGACGAATGGATTCAGGCAGCTAACCTTACCTGCCACTTTGCGCTTTGCACCTTGCACTTTACACTTCATACTTCACACTTCATACTTCTTCACATTTGCCTAACGGCTGTGGCATTGGTTACAATTGGTGTTGACCGCCCGCCTGAGGATTTTGCCCCTCTTTTCCCGGTAGAAGCGTGGGAGCAACACGTGCCGCAGGAACGAACAGAAGCGATCGTTTTACGGGGTGTGGACTTCAGTGAAACCAGCCGCGTGGTGACTTTTTTGAGTCCGCACCGCGGCCGGATGGCGTGTCTCGCGGCCGGGGCGAAACGCGCCAAGGCCGGCATGGCCGCGTCATTGGACACGTTCAATCGGGTCGAACTGGTGTATTATTGGAAAGATAGCCGGACGATGCAGAAGTTGGGCGAGGTGGCGTTGATTGACGGATATCCCGGAATCAAGAACGATCTCGCGAAGGCGGTTTACGGGGCGCTGCCGTTAGAATTGGCGTACAAGATCGCGCATGAGAACGAACCGTCGCCGCCGCTTTACGCCACGATGGTGACGGGCCTCGAGAGCTTTGCGAAGTGGTCCGCCGGACCCGACGTGCACGCCACGTGGCAAGGCTTGCAGTTGCTTTCGGCAGCGGGGTTTGCCCCGGCGCTGGACCACTGTGCGAGGTGTGGACGCAAGGTGGACACGCCCACGGGCTTTGCTTTCGATGGCGGAGCGACGTGTTCAAACTGTCCGACGGACCGCCGACTGACGCCCACGGGCTTTGCGGCGCTCTTGGCGCTGAGCGGTAGTCGGGAGTTCTGTCCGCCGCTCGAGCAGACCGGCGATATATTTGAACTGTTTTGTGGATTTGCGGCGCGACAGCTTGATAGCGACCTGCGTAGCGTGCGGGTTATCAGACAAATATACGGCCAGTGAGTGGAGAATTGCCGGCGCGATGGTACCGTGTCCGGCGAAATTGAATAGGATTTCATGTCAGCACCGAATGAACGTATCCGCACGTTCTGCATCATCGCGCATGTAGACCACGGGAAGTCCACGCTGGCCGACCGGATTCTGCAAGTCACGGGCGCGGTGGAAGAGCGGAAATTACGCGAGCAGACGCTCGATACCATGGATATCGAGCGGGAGCGCGGCATTACGATCAAGGCCGTCGCCGTCCGGCTGCACTACCGGGCCGAGAACGGCGGCGACTACGTGCTAAACCTGATTGACACTCCGGGGCACGTGGACTTCTCTTACGAGGTATCGCGCAGCCTGGCGGCTTGCGAAGGGGCGCTCCTGTTGGTGGACGCCGCGCAAGGCGTAGAAGCGCAGACGCTGGCCAATGCGTACAAGGCCATTGATCAAGACCTCGAGATTATCCCGGTCATCAATAAGATTGACCTCCCCAGCGCCGACGTTGAATCGGCGCGTCGCCAAATCCACGACTTGGTTGGCCTGAATGCGCAGGAAGCCATCCTGGCCAGCGCCAAGGAAGGCATCGGCACGCAGACCATTCTCGAAGCCATCATCCGCCGGATACCGCCGCCGAAAGGCGACCGTGAAGCGCCGCTGCGCGCGCTGATCTTCGACGCCGTGTACGATTCCTATCGCGGCGTAATCGTCTACGTGCGGATTGTGGATGGTCGCGTGACCAAAGGGATGAAGGTTCTGATGATGTTCAACGGACTGCGATACGAGGTGGACGAAGTCGGTGTGTTTTCCCCCGAGATTACCGCGACGGACATCCTGGAAGCCGGCGAAGTGGGGTACGTAATCTGCAACATCAAAACCCTCCGAAGCACCAAGGTCGGGGACACGATTACCGATGCACTAAAGCCGGCGGCGGAGCCGCTGCCCGGTTACGAGGAAGTGCAGCCCGTCGTATTCTGCGGGATGTATCCGGCGGTCGCGAACGACTATGAGGAGTTGCGCAACGCCCTCGAAAAGCTGCAGCTTAACGACGCCTCATTTCAGTACCAGGCCGACAAATCCGACGCGTTGGGACTCGGATTCCGGCTCGGATTCCTGGGTCTGCTACACATGGAAATTATCCAGGAGCGGCTCGAACGGGAATTCGATTTGACGCTGGTGACCACGGTGCCCAACGTCGCCTATCAGATACGGCTGAAGAGCGGCGAGCGCCTCACCATCGAGAACGCTTCCAAGATGCCGCCTTCCAACTTGATCGAGGAAGTTGCCGAGCCCTATATCGAGGCCGAGATCATCTGTCCCACCGAATATATGAGCGGCGTCATCGAACTCTGCAAGAAGAAGCGCGGCGTGCACGTTCGCGTGGATTACATAGACAGCAAGCGATGCCTGGCCATTTACCAGATGCCGCTGGCCGAGATCGTGCTGGATTTCTACGACCGACTGAAGTCGTGCACCCGGGGATATGGCTCGCTCGAATATCGGCTGATTGGCTACCGGCCCGGAGAGCTGGTTAAGTTGGATATTCTGCTGAACGGCGAAGCCGTAGACGCCTTGTCCTCGATTGTCCATCGTGACCGCGCAGAATGGGTGGGCCGCACGCTGGCCTCGAAGTTGCGCACGCTCATCCCACGGCAGCAGTACGAGATTGCCATCCAGGCGGCGATCGGCAACCGGATCCTGGTGCGCGAGACCATTAAGGCGCTCCGCAAGAACGTCACGGCGAAATGCTACGGCGGCGATATTACGCGCAAGCGCAAACTGCTCGAGAAACAGAAAGAAGGCAAGAAACGGATGAAGCAGATTGGCGCCGTAGAGGTGCCGCAGGAAGCGTTTATGGCGTTGCTACGCGTCAACGATGGAGCCGAGCGGTAGCATGCGTAAGCATCCGGTACAGCCGCGCGTGGCCGCCGAGTGGAACCCGTCGCCGGCAGGTATTCTGCTTGCGCCGTTTCACGCCGTGATCGGGCCATTGACACGCGAGAACGGCATGATGTGGATCAAAATCATCTTGATTGTTTTGGTCCTCCGTTGGGCGATTGTGGAGCCGTTTTCGATCCCTTCGGGATCAATGGAGCCGACGTTGCACGGCGACGCGCGCTGGTTTCGCGGAGATCATGTCTTCGTCAACAAGTGGATTTACGGCCTGCGCTTTCCATTCGAGGGCTCGCGTGTTCCCTTCACAAAAAAGCGCATCTCCTATGCCGGGCGGCGCATCTGGCAAGGCACCGCACCGAAACGCTGGGACATCGTCGTGTTCAAAGCCGTGCCGGCGAATGCCCCGCATAACACGTTGATCAAACGTATAGTCGGGCTTCCCGGGGAACGCATCCACATTTCCAATGGCCGGATTTACGTGAACGGGGCGCCGGCAGAGCCCCCGGCGGAATTACGCAGCGTACTCAATTACAACACACGTTTTGATCCGTCGGACGACGACGTGCGGAAGCTCATCCTGGAGTGCGCCCGCCGCGGACAGCCGCCGGCCGCGCTGAACCTGCGAAACAACAATGTGCAGCGCTTCGTCCGCGACATTCAACGGTTGCATCCGCTCGTGAAAGGACGCGTGGTTTCACAGATTCCGGAACAAGAAGCTAAGCGAATTCTCCAGGACATTGATCCGATTACGTGGAACGTAGCCCGTGATTTCGGGGTTCGGGACGTGAACGAAGCGAATCCTTGTCTCTATGGTGTTCTTCCCGAGGATGAGTATTCGGTCGTGCCGGCGGACCATTATCTCGTACTCGGCGACAATAGCGCCTCGAGCGTGGACGGGCGGGTCTTTGGCTGGTTGCCGGGCGAGAACATCGTGGGTCGCGCCTTCTGTGTCTGGTGGCCGCTGACCCGCCTCCGCGATTTCACCGGATTCTCCCAAACGTGGTGGGGTCGGCTGTTGCTCTTCGGCATCCCGGCAATGATCGTCCTGTATGAGGTCGTCATTCGGTTCTTCTGGCGTTCATTGCGCATTCCCCACGATATTGCCGGGGGCGGCATCGCGCGGGGCGAGCACGTCCTTGTCAATCGGATTGTTTTCGGTTTGCGTTACCCGTTCAGCGCGCGAAGGCTGCTGCCGGGTCGCACGCCGTTGCCGGGCGAGATCGTGCTGTACCGCGTCGTGGCCACAGAGGACGGCGGCCATGAGTTTAAGATTGGACGAGTCGCTCAGGTCGCACATGACGCTTCCAAACCGGAGAGTGGCGGGAAGAGCAACGAGATTCCCGATGCATATCATATCGTCAACCTGGTTCCGTGCGGCGACTCGAAGGATTCTCCGCCCGACGTTGTTAACATGGCATCCATTTTCGGGAGCGTGCAGTGGGTATGGCGGCCGCTTCATCGCATCCGTCGCATTCCGATTGATGTTTCCGTGGTAGGTAGCAGCGCGCCCACCGAGAAAACAGAATCCGATTAACATCCCCATGGCCAAGAAGAACAAGAAACCGTCGAAATCTACCAACGTGGCGCGCTCGACCCGGGACTCATCGGCGGGGAAGATCGGGCCTTGGGCGTTGGTTGTCGGCGCGTTGGTCGCCGTGGTCGGCGGACTTACCCGCGAGAATGGTCTCGAATGGATCAAGAGCATATTCATCGCGGTGGCGCTGGCCCTGGCGATCCGGTGGTCCTTGGCGGAACCGTTCAAGATTCCGTCCGATTCCATGAAGCCTACTTTCGAGGGGGATGAGCGCTTCATGCGCGGCGACCGGGTCTTCGTCAACAAATGGATATACGGGCTTCGATTCCCATTTAACGGGTCGCGCCTTCCGTTTACGCAGACTCGGGTGTGGTACGCCCAGCATCGCATCTGGCGCGGCGCGTTGCCGCAGCGAGGCGACATCGCGGTCTTCCGGGCGGTCGGAGAAAAGCCCCGGCATGACATCCTGGTCAAACGCGTCGTCGGCCTGCCGGGCGAGCGCATCCATATCGCCGGCGGCAAGGTTTACGTGAACGGAGCACCGCTCGACGCACCGAAGTCCATTGCGAACAACTTCTACACGTCCGACGGCGAGTTCGGCGTGTTGCAGGATGACGCCCACGCGGTGGTGCCGGAGAACTGTTACCTCTTGCTGGGTGACAACAGCCGGGCCAGCAGCGATGGCCGCTTTTTCGGCTGGGTACCGGAAGTACACATCCTGGGTCGCGTTGCTTGCATTTGGTGGCCGATCAGCCGCTGGCGCGATTTCACCGGTTTCACCAAGACGTGGTGGTGGCGTTCCACGATAGCGTTGTTGAGCGTGTTGCTAGTAGTACGATTACTATTTGGGCGTTCCTGGCGCGTCCGGTTCGAGACGCTGGGAAACACGCTTCGTCCAGACGAGCACGTGTTTGTGAATCGTTTCATTTACGGCCTTCCCCTGCCGTTTACGCGCGTACGCATCCTCCCCGGACGTCGCCCGTGTCGCGGCGAAATCGTGCTCTATCATAGCCCCGGCGGCGAGGGTCACTTGAGCCTCGGACGCGTCGCGGGTTTACCCAAAGAGCAGGTGTATCTGGATGAAGGCAGATTGACCGTGGACGGCGCCGCCGTGACCGACCCGCCTTCTCTGGCGCAAGGTGTCTTCACTTCGGGTGACGGAGTGGGGCCCTTCGGGAGATCGAAAGGCAAAGAGTTTTCACTGGTACCGGAAGATCATTACTTCATTCTATGCGATACGGTGCAAGACGGCGAAGACAGCCGCAGCCTGGGTTGGATTCCACACCGGAACCTCGTCGGCCCGGTAAGGGCCGTCTGGTGGCCGCCACGTCGCTGGCGGCGGGTGAGAATAGGCTGAAAGCTGAAGGCTGTAGGCTGAAGACTATCGGCTCGAGGGGCGGTGCCGTCCGTCCTTAGTTTAGGAGTGCGTAGTGCGCGACACTGCGAAGTTATGCCAAGTTCGTAGACTATGATGCAGTCAGTTGGTATTTACATTCACATTCCGTATTGCCGGACGATCTGCCCGTATTGTGATTTTGTGCGGCGAGGCATTCCCGGCGAAGTCCCAGAAGTCTTCATCGAAGCCCTTTGCAGGGAAATCACGGCGTTCGAGGGTCCGGACCGTGCGGAGTCGGTCTTTTTCGGCGGCGGCACGCCATCGCTGCTTGCGCCGTCCGCGCTGAGAGTAGTGATGGAAGCGCTTCGTCAACGATTTCAAATAAACAGTCCTGAAATCACGCTCGAAGCGAATCCCGACGACGTGACGCCGGAACTGGCCGACACCTGGCAAGACCTCGGTGTCAATCGGATGAGTCTCGGCGTCCAGAGTTTTGACGATGATACGCTGCGGTACCTGGGTCGCCGGCACGACGACGCTGTGGCGCGCCGCGCCTGCGAAGTGGTGCGCGAACGATTCGCCAATTGGTCCATGGACCTGATTTTCGGTGCGCCGCCAGTGGAATCCTGGGTGGACACGCTGGAGACCTGTCGCAGGTTCAACCCGCTGCACGTATCGGCCTACGGCCTGACCTATGAGGATCGCACGCCGTTTGCCCGCCGTAAAGACGAATCGGTAGACGATGAGACCTATTTGCGCCTATTCTGGCAAACGGAAGAAGTTCTGTCGGAATTCGTGCACTACGAGGTCTCAAATCTTGCCCGGCCCGGATACGCCTGCCGTCACAACCTGATTTATTGGCAGAATCTCGAATACGCGGGTTTTGGTCCGGCCGCATACTCCTTTCTGGACGGCGTGCGCTCACGCAACCTGGTCAACACGGACGCCTACTTGCGAAATCCGGGAGCGAAAGCGGAAGCGCTCCGGCTGAGCGACGAGGAAATCCGCGTAGAAACGGTCATTCAACACCTGCGCCTCCGCGATGGCCTGTTTTTGGAGGACTACGCGCAACGCTTCGGCCGGAGCGTCTACGCGGATTTTAGCGCGGAGACCGCCGAACTGGTTGAACGTGGGCTCGTCGAAGAACATGTGGGCGCGCTCCGCCCAACGCGCAGAGGTTTTGAAATGAACAACGAAATCGGCCTCGCCCTCGTGCATCCACAGCGAGTCAGCGCCGCGAAACGTTGAAAAAGGGGCTCTGTTAGGAGGTCGGCTGCTCCTGCGCGGGGAGATGGCGTTGGATTTGGGCGACGAGTTCGGCAGAGGTAAAAGGTTTCAGCACCAGGGTCACCGCGCCGACCTGTAGGCTTCGTGCGCGGGCGTCGGCGGTATGCGCGGAGGACAGACAGACGACGGGGATGCCTTTGGTGTTGGGGTTCGTCTTGAGTTGCTCGCAGACCTCGTACCCGCTCATCATGGGCATCATGATGTCGAGCAGGATCAGGTCCGGTCGTTCGGTCTCGGCAAGGTCCAGCGCGCTGATGCCGTCATAGGCGCTGAGTACCTCGAACTGCTCGGCGGTCAAGGCGCGTTCGATGAGAGTAACTACATCCGGCTCGTCGTCCACCACCAGAATCCTAGACTTGGGCACGCTATCGTCCTCCCCTGCGCGATCCGCGATCTCCGACCGTGATATCGAGCGTGTGCATCCGGGTGCGGCGGCTGGGTAGCGGCCGTCGCGTGCGTATCTCGACCGGCCTTGATTCGGTTCGTTCAATTTCTTTCTGAACCAGGCGTATCCCGTGGTCTACGAAACCGTTCGGTTGCGGTGTCGTCCGCACGACCCGTCCATTGACCGGAGGCGCCATCGGCTCTGAGAAACCTTCATCCCGCATCAATTGGATGCTGATCTCCGTTCCCGCGGGCACGGCGTCCAGCGCACGCACGCAAAGGCCGTAGGCGTTCATATCCATTACCACGCCTTGCAGCTTGATATCCGGCGCGTCCTGCGGCCACAGGACGCAAGGTCGGCACGTCTGCGTGCGTCGCTCCGCGCGCTTGCCGCGTCGCAACGACCTTCCTTCTAACGTGAAGAACATTTCATCAGGCATGGCACTCAACCCATTTCGCGAACCCGGACTTCATCGCGACTCCATTGCTTGCACTTCATAATCTACAGAACTGGGCACGAATTATCCAATCCGCCTTGCAAAGGGGAGCCGGAGTGTTGCACGCTCCTACCCGTGATTGTGGAAAACGATTTACGGGCAACTCGAATGGCAGGAAACTTACGGCGTCTATTGGGGCTGCTCTTGTTGGCAGCCTACCCGGTGTTTGCCGAAGGGGTCGAGCGCGCGCCGGAGACGACGACCCCAGTCTTAACGCGACCTATCGTGCATGATCCGTGGGGGAAGCCCTTGGTTCGCGGTCCGATCAGGACGCTGATCCTCGGACCCCGGCGCGCCGTGGGCGACTTGGTCACACTGGACCAGCAGTTGGACCTCGATTACAACAGCGTGTTGTTCGGGGATAGCGGCGACGTTGGCCAGGTACCGGTGAGTTCGGCGGACGTCTCTTCCGAGCGGATCTCGAAGCTCATCGAGCGCGAATACAACTTGATCATTGCCGGAGGATTCGATTCTTCGTTGCTGTCGGACGAAACTTGGAAACAGATCGAGGACAAAGTCGCTCAAGGCACCGGCTTGGTCTTGGTCCATTATCACGAGGGGCCTTCTCTCGCGCTTCGGAACTTCTTTAGTCAATTGTCGCAGCCGCAGGCCGTCCCGTTCATCACTACGGGGATTGGAGAGCCCGTTATGCCGGAAGGCGAGATGGGTCTCGATTTCGTGAAGGCTTACACGTATCAGCAAGGCCGTGTCGTGTCGCTGGATTATCCGGGCGAGCGGCCTCGGTCTCATTTCCTGTTGCCGGCCTTTGCAAAACCGCTCCTGGCCGATTCCGAATTGCTGCCGACGTATTTTTCGCTGGTGTGCCGGGCGGCGCGCTGGGCCGCGGACCGCGAACCGGAAATCCGTATCCAAAGTATCGAAGAGTCCGGAGCGCCGAAACCGGAGGAATTGGAGATTCCACCGGAACTTCCGCCCGCCTACGTGCAGGTCATGCGCGACGCGGCGGTCCAATTGCCATTTCATACGTTTACGGTTCGGCTCTCGGCGGCGAGCGAGGAACGATATCGCGTAAAAGCGCGGGTGCGCGAACTGGGCCGGGATCGCGAGATGACGTATTCGCCGATTGCACCGCTTTCCAAGGGAAGCGACTCCTACCCACTCACGGTCTGGGCCGGTCCAGGACGATATCTCCTGGACGTGTGGCTCTTGGATAAGGAGCGGGTCGTAGACTGGCATACGAGCGTTATCCAGATTCAGGGTTGGCCACAATTTTCCGATCTTCAATTCAAGAAACGGCTGCTACTCGCCCACGATTCTCTGGAAATCTCGCTGAACGTGTCGCCGACATTGCATGAATCCCGGCCGTGTTCCATTTACGCGCGCGCCGTGGATAGCTGGGGCCGGTTGGTGGCCGAGACGATGCGAGAGGTTGCGTCCGAGGCCGGCGCGGTCGAGTTCACGCTTAATCTTTCGGACCTGTTGGCGCCGCGCGTCAAGGTCGAAGTGTTCGCGGTGGACCACGTCAAATTCGGCCTTAATCCCACGAAGGGAAGTTACTCTGAAGCGGAACTGCAGTCGGCCTTCTGCGGCTATGCGTACTTTCCGGTGCGGATGCCGTTGAAAAGGGACGCGCCGAGTTTCTGCGTCTGCACCGAGTCCGGGGCGGAGTACAACGTGCGCGACGAACTCCGCGCCTTTCAGCGACTGGGCGTGGATACCGTTTGTACGCGCGGCAGTGACGCGGCGGGCTTTTTCGTCATCGAGAATGGACTACGGGCGATACCCGTCCTGACCGAATATCGGCCGGAGCGCGTGGTGAATGGCAATGTGCGCGAGCCGTGTCTCAGCGCGCCTTCGTTTCGTGAAACGGAGATGAAGAAACTTCAGGGGGAAGCGTCAGCCCTGTGGGGTGCCGGCTCGACCCTGTACTCATTAGGAGACGCTAACACGCTGACCGACAGCGAAGAAAACGTGTGTCAGTCGCCTTCTTGTCTGGCGGGATTCCGGTCGTACCTGGAAAAGACCTACGGCTCGCTGGCGGCTCTGAATTCGAGTTGGCGCAGTTCGTATTCCACCTGGGATGCGGTGTTACCGTTGACGTTTGAAGCCGCGCGAGAGACCGGGAACTTTCCGCCGTGGGTGGATTTTCGGACGTACATGGACGGCGCTTTTACGGATGTCCATCTTTTCGCGTCGGAGGTCGTGCATTCGGTGGACGCGCCCGCGCAGGTCGGGTTCAGCTCCACGGCGCCTTCGTCTCCTTACCGGGGATACGATTGGTGGCAACTCGCTTCGCAATTGGAACTGCTGGCGGTGCCGTGCGAAGAGGTAGCCGTCGAACAGCTTCGGTCTTTTTCGAGTCCCACGAGTTTTACCGGAATTCGATGTGCAGCGCCATCCGGCGACGCGGCGCTGGAGCAAGCGCGTTGGATTCCGTGGTTCGCCGTGTTCCATGGCATGGACAGCGTGTGGTGCGAGGACGACGGGTATTTGCTTCAGGCTTCGTGGTCAGACGACTCATCAAACTACGACGTGCAGCCGGGTTTCGCGGAGTTGGCCCGCCAATTGGAAGTGTTGAAGTCCGGTCCGGGGGAGTTGCTGCGACTCGCCGAGCGCAAGAAAGCGGACATCGCCATATATACGAGTCAACCGAGCTTCTACGTGAATTGTCTGGACGCATCGTTCGGAGCCGGCTCCGAGGACGCGGAACGGGACTGGACGCGTATTCTGAAGCAACTCGGTTACGCCTTTGATTTTGTCGCGCCGGAAACCGTTCGCGCCGGGCGGCTGAAGGAGTACAAGGCGTTGGCGCTGCCGCTCACCCGCGCGTTGAGTAATGACGAGGTGGACGCGATTCGCGCATTTGCGCAGGCGGGCGGTCATCTAATAGCCGACGTGGCACCCGGTCAGTTCGATGAACACGGAGCGCCGCGGTCCGCGCCGGCCTTGGACGATCTTTTCGGAATCGAACGAACCGGTGCCGTCACCGCCGGGACGCCCACCGAAGCACATATCACGGTCTCCTCGGAAGAAACCTCCAAGGAATTTGCGCTTTCCGGTGTCCTTGCCGATACCTCGGTGAAGGCCGCGGGCGCGAATCCCGCGGGAACAGCAAACGGGACTCCCATCTGGATTTCGTATCATGATCGTGACCGTTGCGCCTTGCTCGTCAATCATGCTTTGGCCAGTTCGGACATTGCCGAGAATGCGAATGAACCGATTTGCCAAGGCGTGGTGGGAGAGTTTCTCAAAACGTGCGGGATCGATCCCATCGTGGATGTAGCCCGTGGCAAGGATTCCGTCTTGGAAGGAGAGCAATTCCGCTTTCAATTCGGCAAGGGCGAAATCATCGGCGTGGTGGTGGACCCGGACGCCGAAGCCCGCACGCAGAAGTTGACCGTGCGTTTGCCGAAAGAGCAGTATACGTTCGACCTGTTGCAGGGAATGCCCGTGCACGGCTCGCGAGTGACGCTGCGGCTGGCGCGCGGCGAAGCCGCCCTCATCGGTACCTTGCCCTACCAGATCGAAAACCTGCTGTGCGTTGTCCCGAAGATTATCGAGGCCGGAAAGCGGCTGTCGATCCACGTAGCCATCCGCGCACGCGAGTCGCTACCCGGAGACCACGTCGTACACGTCAAGCTGCTCGGCCCCACCGGCCAATCGCTCCGCCACTACGAACACAACCTGCTTTGCAAGAACGGCGAAGGCGACACCTACCTCCCCCTCGCCCTCAACGAACGCCCCGGCTTCTACAAAGTCCGCGCGCGGGAGGTAATAACCGGCATGATGTCAGAGATGCCAGTGCGGGTCGTCGAGAAATCGGCCCAGTGACTCGAGTGCCCACCAGGGCACAGCCTATACCCCACTTCTCTATATGGGGTGTGGCGGCTGTGGTCCTCCGCGGCGGACTCTTACTCGGAGCGGAGCGCCCTCACTCAATCTTTTCCCAACTTCCGCAAAGTCATTAGTCCTGGCGTGTCCAAGGCAATCCATCCGACCAACGATTTGCTCTTTTTAGAACTATATATTGTGTTATTTCATGGAATTACGCTTTAGGTATACAAAGTGTAGTGGTGTCAGCGCAATCAGCGTAACTCATTGCAGGACAAGGAGAAAGGGCTTGACATTTGCGCTGCTTGGTGGTAAATTGGTGGTTGTTACGTGGTATAAAGTGGGGCTACGTGGCGCGGAAGGAAGACTTGAGTGTATCTCGGCGAACATTCTACCAGTCTTGATGACAAAGGACGGATCACTGTCCCGCGCCGATTCCGTGAAGCCATGGACGTCTACGGGCATCAGGTCTGGTACCTGACGCGGGGGTTTGACGGCTGCATTTTTCTGTTTCATCGCGACGAGTGGAACCGTATCCGCGCCCATATCGGGCGGCGTGTTTCGATTGACGGGAAGGCGCTCGATTTCCGGCGATTGTTTTTTGGGAGCGTCGCGGAGGCGAAGCCGGACCCGCAGGGGCGACTGGGAGTGCCGTCGCACCTTCGCGAATACGCGGGGTTGGAAAAGGAAGCAGTGCTCCTGGGGATAGACGATCACCTGGAGCTGTGGAGCCGGGACGCGTGGCGCGCGTTCCAGGAGGGAAAACAAGCGGAGTACAAGGAGATGGCCTCGTTGCTGTTCGGGGGAGCCGAACCGCAACCGGCCGCAACGGAGAAAGGCGGGCTGGAGCATGACCATTAAGCGGAAGGAAGTGGGAAACGTCACGGTGTTGCGGATGGAAGGGAATCTCGATGAAAGCGGCGTAGACACGTTGCGGGACGCGCTGCTGATCTGTCTGGACTCCGGGCGGTGTAACATCGTCATGAACCTTGGCGGCGTGGGCCAAATCAGTTTCATGGGCCTGGGTGTTATCGTGGAGCGTCTGCGCAAGATACGCGCGCGGGGCGGCGATATCAAGCTGGTGGGCGTGAATCTCCATGCGGAACGGCTGTTCCGCATGGCGGGCATCACCTCCCTGTTTGAGACGTACGCCAGCGAACCACTGGCGCTACGCGCCTATCAGGAGGCGGCGTAACCGGTGCACGTGCCCGTTCTCGCGGGACCGGCCCTGGAATGGCTGCGGATTCGCGAGGATGGAACGTACGTGGACTGTACCGCTGGGGCGGGCGGTCACATGGCGCTGATCGTCGAATGGTTGAAACGCGGGCGACTGATTGCCCTCGACCGGGACCCGGCAGCCGTCGAACTCACTCGCCGCCGGGTCGCGGACTGGCCCCAGGCAACCGTACTACATCGCAATTATGCGGAATTGGCGGAAACACTGGCGGAACTTCGAATCAAGGCCGTGGATGGCGTTCTATTCGACGTAGGAATCTCGAGCATGCAACTGGATGACCCGCAGCGAGGATTCTCCTTCCAAGAAGAAGGTCCGTTGGATATGCGCATGGACCCGACGCGCGGGACTACGGCGGCGGAATGGCTGGCAGACGTGGACGAAGTGGAACTGTCACGCGTCCTGCGCGACTACGGCGACATTCGACCGGCGAGGCGGATTGCGCGGGCCTTGCTCGAACGGCGCGCTAGCGGAGAACTTAGCACCACGCGAGACGTGGTCGAAGTGGTGCGCGCGGCTTTGGGTATCCAGCGTGAGTTTCCAGAGGAAGTGCGAACGGTCTTCCAAGCAATACGTATGGCGGTAAACGACGAGCTAAATAACCTGCGTGCCGGGCTCACACAGGCGGTGAACGCTTTAGCGCCGGAAGGACGCGTTGTGGCCATTTCTTTTCATTCTGGAGAAGATCGGGTCGTCAAGAATACCTTCCGTGAATATGCGATCAGCCGGAAGGAGTTGCGGCCGGACGGCCGGATTCTGTACCGCTTTCCGCCGCAATTACGCATTCTCACGCGGAAGCCGATTGGTCCCAATGCGGACGAAGTTCGGGCTAATCCACGAGCCCACAGCGCGAAGCTGCGGGTGGCAGAACGCTTACCGGTGGCCTGAGGAAAGGGAGATCATGACCCGGGCACGGCCACAACGAGTTCGCATCAGCGGCTGGGCGAAATGGCTCCCCGTGCTGCTGCTGCCGTTTTCGGTCCTTTTCCTGGAAACCTGGCTCACGACACAGTCGCTGGAAGCCGATTACGAGGTCGGCCGTCTCAACAAGCGGGTGCGGGAATTGCGCGAGGAATTGGACGCGCTGCGCGCAGAGATTGCCAAGTTAGAGGCGATGGATCGGGTGCACGCTAAGGCGCCCGACTTGGGTTTGGTGGAACCGGAACCGAATCAGATCGAAATTATCTACGCGCCGCCGGACTCGACGGCGCCTTCCCGCGAGCCGCACTACACCGTGGCGCAGCTTCCGCTCACGAATGGAGGTGGCGACCCATGAGGCGTGGGGCACGTTCAAACATCCCCCTACACCCCTTTCAAAGGGGAACTTCTCGCGGGCCTTCGAGCACGAGGCTCGATTACGAGGCTCGATTACGACTCTGCCAAGGGCGGACAAGCCTCGATTACGAAGTGATAGGTCGCATCAGCTATGAGTCATTACAGTAAACCGCGAGGTTCCGGAGAAGTTCTGGCCGCCCGGCGGCGGCGACGTTCCCGCGTCGTGCTTTGGGCTTTCCTCGCAGCCTACGCGGGGATCGTGGGCCGCTTGCTGCAATTGCAGCTCGATCCCGATTTGAAGTTCACCAAGGAAGATCTGCGGCACATTAGCTGGATAAACATTGACGTGCCCCGCGGTGAAATTCTCGATCGAAATGAGCGCCTGCTCGCCACGGATCGTCGCGTGGTTTCGCTATGGGGCGACCCGCGACACATTTCCGATCCGTATCTTCTCGCCTTGCAACTGAGTGCGCGACTCGGGATGAACGAAGACGAGGTTCTCGCGCGGTTGGCCAAGCGAACCGAACGGGGAGAACCGCTCAAGTTCGTTTGGATCAAGCGTCGGCTATCTGAAGACGAAGTACAGTTGCTGGGAGATGTACTGGCCCAATATCCGCGGGGTTTACTATTGAGAGAAGAGCCCGGCCGATTCTATCCGGAAGGTCAACTGGCCGCGCACGTGCTCGGATTCGCGAGCCTGGACGGCATAGGCTCTGAGGGCCTCGAACTTACCTACGACCGTTACCTCCGGAGTATCCCCGGAAGGCGCGTGTCGCGCGTAGATGCGAAACGGAATTTTCTGGCGTCGCTCACCCTCGAATATGAACCGCCGACCGGCGGCGACAATTTATATCTGACGTTGGACTCGGTGATGCAGCACTCGCTGGAGCGGGAGTTGGATGCCGTGCTGGCAAAGGTGCAGGCGGTGCGGGCCATGGGAATCCTACTGGATCCGCAGACCGGCGCAGTCATGGCGCTGGCGTGCCGACCGGCTTTTGATCCGAACGAATACTGGAAATACCCGCCGGAAGAGCGCAAGAACCGGGCATTAGTGGAGGTGTTCGAGCCGGGCTCCTCCTTTAAGATTGTGACGGCATCAGGAGCTCTCGAACACGACCTGCTTGTACCCGAGACCATGATCAATTGCGAAGGCGTCGGCTTCAACCCGTACGGCCACTTGATTCGGAACTATCACCCTCTGGGCACGGAGCCGTTTGAGACCTGCTTTGCTGAATCCAGCAACGTGGCCATCGTGAAGGTGGCAGCCATGTTGGGTAAGGAACGTCTGGAGCTTTGGATTACCAAATTCGGTTTCGGTTCGACTACCGGTATAGATCTTCCGGGCGAAGACCGCGGCATCTTCCGCCCGTTAAAGGATTGGTCGGGCTATTCCATGGGTTCATTGCCGATGGGCCAGGAAATTGCCGTAACGATGCCGCAACTGGCGCGGGCCTTCAGCGTGATTGCCAATGGTGGTTATCTGATCGAGCCTTACCTCGTGGAAAAAGCGGTGAGTCGAGACGGAATGGTGACCTACCAACATGAGTTCGATGCGCCGCAGCGCATACTGTCTCCCGAGACGGCCGCGACTATGAAGGAGCTTTGCCATCTGGTGGTGACTCACGGCACGGGACGCTACGCCAACATCACCGAGTATCGCGTCGGGGGCAAGACCGGTACGGCGCAAATGGCGCGCATTGGCGGCGGCGGCTACGACCCCGGCCGGTACACGGTGATTTTCGCCGGTTTTGCGCCCTTGGACCGTCCTCGGATTTGCGCCGTGATCGTGGTCCAGGAGCCGCACTGCGACCGGCCTACGGGGGGCGTTGTCTGTGGGCCGGTCTTCAAGCGGATCGTACGCGAAGCCCTAATTCAGATGAATTGTCCGGAAGACCCCGTGAGTAAAGACTTGCCCGCCGGGCCGATGGACACCGGGGACGCCGACCTCGTGATGGCGCGGACCGTCGGGGCTCTAGCGGAGAGCACGCCGGAGGAATTGTTGCAACCGCTCGATGGTCTCGATTTGACTTCCTACAGCGCGGATGCGCCTTTTGATGAGCCGTGTCTCCCGGACTTTACCGGCCGGACCAAGCGCCAAGCCCAGCGGGAAGTCACGACGCTCGGATTAACCTGGGACCCGCAAGGAGCCGGCCGAGTGATATACCAATATCCCCCTCCCGGAACGCCGCTCGACGAAATTGTTGTGTGCCGGCTATGGTTTGCACCGGCGCCGGATGGACCCGATCATGAAACTCTGCGAGCTGCCTTCTCTATTGGGATGTGACCCATCCCGTGCGTTGCCTGCGACCGAGATTGCGGTGGTTACGGAAGATTCGCGACGCGTGGTTCCCGGATCAGTGTTTGTAGCAGCGCGCGGTATTCACGCCGATGGGCATGACTATGCCGCGGCCGCGGCACGAGCGGGCGCCGTCGCGGTGATCGGTGAACGTCCGGGCATCGCCAGTCTCGACGGTCTGCCTTATCTTTGCGTGCCTCATGCCCGAAAAGCGCTGGGCACGCTGGCTCACGCTTTGGCCGGAAATCCGACGGAGCGCATGACGGTCATCGGCGTCACCGGAACCAACGGAAAGTCCAGCACCGTCATCCTCGTCCACCACATCCTGAACGCCTGCGGTCATTCCACGGCTTGTCTGGGCACCTTGGGCTATCGTATTGGGAGCGAACTGCTCGCCGCGCCTCATACGACGCCGTTCGGGGAGGACCTCGCAACTCTGTTTCGCCGGGCGGCCGATGCGCGCCACAGCCACGCCGTCATGGAAGTGAGCTCGCATGCCTTGGACCAGGAGCGCGTGGCGGGAATCGTGTTCAAGGTGGGTGCGTTCACGAACTTGACACAAGACCACCTGGACTACCACCAAAACATGGACGCGTATCGGCGCGCGAAGTTGCGCTTGTTCGAGGAAATCGTCGGGCCGGAGCGATTCACCGTAGTGAATCGCGATGATGCGAGCGCAGACGCATTCATCAGCGCGTCGCAGGTGCCGTGCGTCACCTTCGGCGCGAAAGGCGACTGTCGCGCCACGCAAGTCCGCACCTCGACGCGCGGCGCCGAATTTCGGGCTGCCACGCCCTGGGGCGCCGCGGAAATCGCGTTGCCGCTCCTGGGGCGCCACAACGTTTCCAATGCGCTTTGCGCGATCGCGACTTGTGGAGGCCTGCGGGTATCGCTGGACGGTATTGCGGAGTCTCTCCGTTGCGCGCCGCCCGCGCCGGGCCGGTTTGAACATGTGGATACGGGACAGCCGTTCCAAGTCGTCGTAGACTATGCGCACACGGAAGACGGTCTTCGCAACGTGCTCCAGGCGGCGCGGGAGATTTGCAAAGGCCGCATCATCTGTGTCTTTGGCTGTGGCGGTGACCGCGATCGCTCCAAGCGTCCCAAAATGGCGGCGGTAGCGGCGGCTCTGGCCGATTTGAGCATTCTGACGTCGGACAATCCGCGCACGGAGGACCCGGAGCGAATTCTGCTCGACATCGAGACCGGAATGCAGCGCGTAGGCAAGAAGAAGAACATAGACTACCTAGTCTTTGTGAATCGCGCGGAAGCGATCCGGCGCGCGATTGACACCGCTCAGGCCGGCGACTTCGTGATGATTGCCGGAAAGGGCCACGAGGACTACCAAATTCTCGGAACGCAACGCATTCACTTTGATGACCGGGAGGTCGCGCGCGACGTTCTGGAGGGTCGCTAGGCCATTATGAACTGGAGTTACAGTCTGGCCGACTTAGCCAAGATTATCGGCGCCGAGCCCCCCGCGAAGTCCGTAGTGTTTCAGTCGATCTCTACCGATACTCGAACATTGTGCCCCGGCGATCTCTTCTTCGCCTTGAGCGGCGCACGATTCGACGGCGCGTCCTTTGTACCGGATGCGTTTGCAAAGGGTGCCTGCGCCGCGGTTTCGTCGCGACCATCGGAGAACGGCCCCGTCTTGGT
The DNA here is from genome assembly GCA_016209895.1 of Candidatus Hydrogenedentota bacterium. Taxonomy (GTDB): domain Bacteria; phylum Hydrogenedentota; class Hydrogenedentia; order Hydrogenedentales; family SLHB01; genus JACQVH01. The sequence goes on from JACQVH010000109.1 coordinate 56,862, forward strand.
AGTATCGGAGCCGTTGCGCGCGCTTCAGGTCTTTGCCGCACACCACCGGCGTCGGTGGAAGATACCGGTCCTCGCGATTACGGGATCGTGCGGGAAAACTATGAGCAAGGATTTAGTCGCCGCGGTCCTGAGTTCGAAGTACCGTGTTGTCAAGACACAGGGCAATCTCAACAACGAGATCGGTTGTCCGCTCTCGTTGTTGCAATTGAATGGCGAAAGCCAGTTTGCCGTAATCGAAATGGGCGCCAATCACCTCGGCGAAGTGGCACGGCTCTGCGCCTTGGCGCGCCCCACGGAATCCGCGATAACGATGATTGCGCCGGCCCACCTTGAAGGGTTTGGCACGCTGGCGAATGTCGCCCGCGCAAAAGCTGAAATTGTCGAGAGCCTACCAGTTGACGGGACATTCTACGTCAATGCAGACGACCCTCGTTGCGTCGCGATCGGCCAGCGGTTCTCCGGCAAGAAGGTCCGGTTTGGTCATTCCGGCGAGGTCGTGCTCGAGGCGTGCGAATTTGTCTCGGCGGAGGAACTGCGACTACACGTGGCCCCGGTGGGCGAACTCCGATTACCGCTTCAATCGCGAGCGCACGCTACCAATGTGCTCCTCGCGGTCGCGGTGGGGGTGAACCATGGTATCACGGAGTTTGAAGGTCCCCTGCGCGCGGCCGGCGCCGCCTCGACGCGGATGAAAGTGTTGCGCGTGGGGCCTCTGGAGATTCTTGACGATACCTACAATGCAAATCCCGCGAGCATGGCTGCCGCCCTGCATGCGCTGATGGAACGTCCGGGTCACGGCACGCGAATCGCCGTGCTCGGTGACATGTGGGAACTCGGTGCCGCGGCCGGGGATTTACATCGGGACTTGGGTCGCCTTGCGGGCAAGCTGGGCGTTCAGCATCTGTTTGCGACGGGTCGCTACGCATGTGATACCATCGCCGGCGCCGGAGAGGTCTCTCTGGACCACGCCGAGATCGTATCGGACCATCAGACCGCCGCGAACGCCGTGCGCGCTGTGGCTCAGCCGGGGGATGTACTCCTGGTTAAAGGATCGCGGATCGCGCGCATGGAACAGGTCATCGCACAACTCAGAGAACTATACAGAGAATAATGCTCTATTACCTGGCAATAGTGTTGAAACCGCATATCAGCGCGTTCAACGTCTTTACTTATCATACGGTTCGCGCCGGCGGCGCGGCGTTTACCGCATTCTTGCTCTGCCTCATCATCGGCCCCGCTCTCATTCGCGGGTTGCAGCGGCTCAAGGTGGGACAATACATCCGCAAAGAATACGTCGAGGACTTGCATGCGCTGCATCAAGGGAAGAGCGGCACGCCGACCATGGGTGGAACGCTGATCCTATTGGCCACGGTATTCAGCCTCCTATTGTGGGGCCGATTGAGCAATTCGTTGCTGGGGGTCGCGCTGCTGGTGCTCTGCGCGTTGGGCGCGGTCGGCTTTCTGGACGACTACACGAAGCTCCGGCGAAAACACAATCGGGGTCTCAGCGCGAAAGCCAAGGTCATCGGACAAATGGTGGTCGGCTTGTGTCTGGGTCTGTATCTCCTGAACGACCCGATCACGGTCGGCGCTCGCGAGTTTGGAACGGGCGACGTCGTGAACTGGTCAGCGTTCACAGACTCCCTGAAGCGTGCCGCGAGTTCCGAGACCTCGGAACCGGATCAAATATTTTGGAAAGCGTTGCCGGGAAACGTCCAGGAACAGGTTCTGGTCGCCTCGACAGGTAACGACTTGGATGTCGCCGTGCGGGCGGAGCTTATCGAGTCCATTAACGAAGTGCTGAAGCTGCGCGATATCTTTGGCGAGAAAGTTTGGCGGGAAGCGAATCTCAACGGTGAGGCGCATAGCCTTTTGGCGAATGGCGTGTCCGGTCTTAAGGCGCGCGAAATTGTGCGGCTGAATCGTCTGGTGCTCGAAACTGCATTCCCCGACGCCATCGTGCGGAGCGCCCGCAACGTGCACACAAAATTGGAGGTGCCCGGGCTTAAGAACGTGCTCATCCCGCTGGGCGGGTTCTACGTCGTCTTCGTGATGCTTATCATTGTGGCCTCGTCGAACGCTGTGAACCTGACCGATGGTTTGGACGGACTGGCGATTGGGGCCTCCGTGATATCGCTGGTGGCCTACACCGGCATCGCCTATGTAGTCAGTCGGGCCGACTGGTCGCAATATCTCTTCCTGATCTATGTGCCGGAGGCGAGCGAATTGACCGTGTTCGGCGCGGCGTTGCTCGGCGCCGGACTCGGATTCCTGTGGTACAACTCGCATCCGGCGGAGGTCTTCATGGGGGACACCGGTTCCCTGGCCCTCGGCGGCGCGATCGGCGCCATGGCGATCCTTACCAAGCAGGAACTGCTGCTCGTGCTGGTGGGCGGATTGTTCGTGCTCGAAGCCGGCAGCGTGCTTCTCCAGGTAGCCTCGTTCAAGCTTCTGGGCAAGCGGGTCTTTCGCATGGCGCCGCTGCATCACCACTTTGAACTCCTGGGATGGTCCGAGAGCAAGGTCACGATCCGCTTCTGGATTCTGGCCATTCTATTCGCATTGATGAGTCTGGCTACCTTGAAATTGAGATGATTGATTTGGCGACGAGCATGAAGACCGGTTCTATGATTGACCTACGCGGAAAAGCAGTCGCCGTAGTCGGATTAGGTCGCACCGCCTTGGCGCTGGTGCGATTGCTGTTGCGGGAGGGGGCGCGTCCGTTTGTGACGGATTGTGCGCCGCGGGAAAAGTTGGAAATTGGTTGTCGGGAACTGGAATTGCTCGGGGTGCCGTTCGAATGCGGAGGCCACACGGAACGGGCGTTCGATGGCGCGTCATTGATCATTCCGAGTCCGGGCGTGCCACTCGACCTGGCGCCGATTCGTCGCGCGCAGGAGCGAGGCGCCGAGGTGCTGGGCGAGATGGAGTACGCGTTCCGTTTCTGCCGGAGTCGTATTCTGGCCGTAACGGGCACTAACGGCAAGACCACCACTACCGAGTTGCTCCGCGTCCTGATCGCGTCGTGCGGTCACAGTGTGCTCCTGGCCGGCAACAACGCGTTCCCATTCTCGGCCGCCGTACAAGCGAGTCCCGCGCCGGAATTCATCGTCCTCGAAGTGAGCAGCTATCAACTCGAGACCGTTCAAACGTTTCGGCCGTGGATCGGCGTGGTTTTGAATGTGACGCCCGACCATCTCGCGCGACATGGCTCCGTCGCCAATTATACCGGAGTGAAAGCCCGGCTGTTTGAGAGTATGGAAGCAGGAGACACGGCCGTGTTGAATTACGACGATCCGCTGGTGCGGGACATGCCCGCGCCGAAGGCGATTGGGAAGCGGTGGTTCAGTCTCGAAACGAGACTTTCCTCCGGTCTTTGGGCGGACGGCACGAAAATTTATGAGGGCGAGAATGCCGTGGCGTTGGTTGCCGATAGCCCGTTGCGTGGCCGCCACAATTTACAGAACGTGTTGGCGACTTTGAGCATGATCCGAGCCGGCGAATTCGACTGGGAAAAGTCGCTGGCGGGACTTCGCGCGTTCCGCGGTGTGGAACATCGGATCGAATTCGTCGCCGAGATTCGGGGAACAGCGTTCTACAACGATTCCAAGTCTACAAACATTGACAGTCTGAAGGTTGCCTTGGAAAGTTTTGAAGTTCCGGTCATTTTAATCGCAGGCGGACGGGGCAAAGGAGCCGATTACCGCGTACTTCGCGATTTGGTGCGGAGCCGCGTGAAGCGGCTCATCGTGATCGGCGAAGATGCACCGAAGTTGGAGGCCGCGTTCGGCGATCTCGTAAGGACTGCGCGCGCTGAGGATATGGACGAAGCCGTCCGCGTGGCGTTCGATGTGGCCGTACCCAACGACGTGGTCCTACTTTCGCCGGCTTGCGCCAGCTTTGACATGTACGAGAATTTTGAGCACCGCGGCCGCGTGTTCAAGGCGGCCGTGGCGCGACGCCGAAAGGAGATATCATGAAACGCGACACGGTTTTGCTCATTAATGTGGTGTTGACGCTGACGCTCGTCGGCATTCTCACCGTGTACAGCGCAAGTACCGTCGGTACGATGGCTGCCAACCGACTTAAGAATCCCGACGTCTTTTACTACTTGCGGCATCAATGCTTGTACGCGCTGGTCGGGCTGGTGTGTATGTTCTTCGCGGCACGCTTCGATTATCACTATTTTCAGAAGCCGGGAGTGTATCGCCTGTTGGCGCTGACTAGCTTATCGCTGCTCGGATTGGTATTTGTTCCGGGCATTGGAGTGGAAGTCGGCGGCGCGTCACGCTGGATTCAGCTGGCCGGGTTCCGGTTTCAGCCTTCCGAGCTGGCCAAGCTGGCGGTGATCGTGCTGTTGGCCGCGAAGCTGACCGAAAACCAGGAACAGATTACCACGTTTTGGCGGGGGTTCATTCCGCCGATGGCAGTGGTCGCGGTCTTCTTGACGGCGATACTCATAGAGCCGGACCTGGGTGTGCCGGTGGTGCTGTGTTTGGTGGCCATGGTGATGGTCTATGTAGCGGGCGCGCGCGCCGTCTATCTCGTCGGGATTGGTCTCGCTGCGGTGGGCGGTGTGCTTGCCATGATCGTGACGACGCCATACCGCTGGCAACGGCTGATCGCCTATTTGAATCCGTGGGACTACCACGACGACAAAGGATTTCAGTTGATCCAGTCCCTGGCCGCGTTCGCATACGGGGCGGTCTGGGGTCGAGGACCGGGGGCGGGCGAACAGAAGTTGAGCTATCTGCCGTTCGCGCACACGGACTTCATTTTCGCGGTGTGGGCCGAAGAGATGGGTCTGATCGGGACGATTGCGTTGGTCGCAGCTTTTATCGTGCTACTGGTGGTCGCCACGCGGATTGCCGTTTGCGCGCCGGACCTGTTTGGCAGTTTGCTGGCGGTCGGAATACTGGCATTGCTTTCCATTCAGACGGTAATTAATATGGCCGTGACCACGGGACTGCTTCCGACCAAGGGTCTGCCGTTGCCCTTTATCAGCGCCGGCGGTAGCGCGCTCATCGTCAACTTCACATTGGTCGGAATCCTTCTGAGTATCGGGCTGCGGGCTCGAGAACCGGAACGGCGCGGGCAGCCCGTCTTGGCCACCTAGCTGGCGCGGTCACGGTGCGATAGCCCATCCCGTCAGGGGTCAGGGAATCACCTCATGCGAATTATGATTACCGGCGGCGGAACGGGAGGCCATACCTCGCCGGCCGTCGCCATCCTCGAGGAATTGCAGCGGCGCGACCCGCAACTCCACGTGCAGTGGGTAGGACGGCGCGGCGGCTTGGAAGAGCGGATCGCCACGGGCCTGGCCGTGCCCTTTCGTTCCGTACCTGTCGAAGGCTGGCCGCGGAAACGGGCGTGGCGGCGGCTTTGGGTCGGGGCGAAGCTGGCAGTGGCCATAGTACGGAGCGGGATTTATCTCTGGAAGTTTCGGCCGCAAATCGTGGTCGGTGTCGGAGGCTACGTCTCACTGCCGCTGGTTTGGACCGCGCAACAGCGGAAGATTCCAACGATTCTCCATGAACAGAACAAGCGGCTCGGAATGGCGAACCGCGTACTCGCGCCTCGGGCCGCGCGAGTACTACTCAGTTACCGCGACACCATTGGAGAGTATCCCGTCGAGAAGGCGCGAGTCGTGGGAAATCCTGTCCGCGCCGGATTCGCCCATCCACTTCCAACGCACGAAGCCCGGAAGCAATTGGGCCTGGAAGAAACCATCGCGGTCGTGCTCGTGAGCGGCGGGAGTCAAGGCGCACATACGCTCAACCGGGCGGTCCAGGAATGTCTCCCACAACTTCAGCCGGAAGAAGTGCAAATTATCTGGGTCACCGGGCAAGCGGATTTTGCGGAAGCCCGCCGTACCACCGAAAGCGCGGCCGTGCGCACTCGGGCGTACGCCTTCACCGATCAAATGGCCGTGGCATGCGCCGCAGCCGACCTGCTCGTCTGCCGAGCCGGCGCCTCGACGACCGCCGAGATCGCCATGCTCGGCAAGCCATCCGTCCTGATTCCGTATCCCTACGCCACCGACAATCACCAGGAACAAAACGCCCGCGCCTTCGAGCAAGCAGGCGCAGCGCTGGTACTGTCCGACCAGGAGTGCAGTGGCACGCGTCTCCTGGAGATCGTGCGAGAATTGCTCGGCGCTACTGACCGACTACGGCGAATGGGAGAAGCCGCGAACACCCTTGCCTACCCCAACGCCGCCGAAGCCATTGTGGATGAAATTCTTGACGTCGTCTTCGAAGAGTCGTCTCGGTAGTGGACTGAATCATCATGATGGCATGTTATCGCGTCCGGTGTTTCCTCCAAGAAGCCCGTCCCCCCCTGTCATGCCGAGCGAAGCCGAAACATCTTTTCCACCCAAACCCCCGCCCCCCTGTCATGCTGAGCGAAGCCGAAGCATCTCTCACACCCGAGGCCTTGGGTGTGTGAGACTCTTCTATCGCGCCGCCTTACAAAGCCTTTCCTGATTTCCTGGTTTCCTGATTCAATTCATTTCGGCGAGAACGGGAAATCGAGCGTGATTACATTATCCGAGGTGATCGTGGCCGGCTGCTCCATCATCGGCGGCGGCTCTTCGGAATCGGGATCGGGTGGCCGCAGGCGGACGCGAACGGTAACATCGCCAGGGGTCAGGTTCTCGATGAGGTAGCGCCCGTCAGCGTCGGTAAAGGCCAGTCCCCGGACTCCGTCCTGGGTACGCACGCTGACCGCCGTATGTTCGACTGGCTTCCCAGCGTCAGTCACGGTCCCTTCAAGGCTACCGCCAACGACCAAGACGATTTCCACTTGCTGCACGCTTTGCGCCTGCGGATCAAACTCTGCTGAACCGGTGGCGTAGCCTGGGGAGACCACGAATAACCGAGTGCACTCCGGCGGAAGACTTTCGACCACGAACCGACCGGCATCATCCGTGTGGGCCGCCACGTCAGTGGCCATTGGCTGGGCGCCGCCCGGGACCGCAGTAAGGGCTGCCGGCGGTAGATTGCCCAAGATGATTCTCGCCCCAGGCACGGGGGAACCGTCGGCGCGGCGCACCAATCCTTCGACGCGCGACTGGCCTGCCTCCAAAGGAATCACCACGTCACGGAGCGTTTGGCCCGGCTCGATCGGCTGTTCCGGTGTTTCCGTCGGACGATAATTCGAAGCCCGCACCAGGAGCGTCCAGCGCCCCGGCTGCGTCTCCAGTGAAAATCGGCCTTCGGGATTTGCTACCTTCTGCATGGTTACGGCGCGCCCATAGGCCGGACCAATACCGATTTCGTACTCAGGCACCGGTCTACCGGTCTTGGCATCCACGACTTGGCCTTCCATTCGCGGCCGCGCCTGGAGCACGAAATCAGCATTCTCAGTGCCAGCGCGCACGTCACGCAATATGGCCGAGCCATAGCGGTCGTGTCGGGCGCTGACGTCTCTCTCGATCTCGGCGACATTGTCTATCGTATATCGCCCGTTGCGGTCCGTCGAGGCGTGACGCCCGGAGCCGTCCTCGCCGGAAGCGAAGACTTCCGCAAGCTCGATAGGTTTACCTTCGGTATCCGTTACCCGCCCGGAGATTCGGAGTATGTGACTGTCATCAAAAACGAGTCGCAAGCCCGACCGCACCTCGTGCGAACGCAGGGTCAGTGTCGTCGCAGTTAGAATTCCATGCACATAGTGCCCGTACGGACCGAGTTGCACGTCATACGTAGCCGGTACCAGACCAGTCATCACAAATCGTCCTTCCGCGTCGGTACGAGCGGACATGCGCGCCTCCGCCAGCAGAAGACTTTTGTCTTCGGGCATGGCCAGCACCACGGCGGGCTTAGGGTACCCACGGTGGTCCACGACTACGCCCGATAGCGCGGCGTCGGCCTCCAGTTCCAGGACGATGCGAAGGTCTCGCAGACCGTCGGCTGGGATGGTAAAGGGCCCTTGCAGCCGACTTCGCAGATCCGGAGACGAAGCATACATCGTTACTTGTTGCTCCGGCACGAAACCCGCCAATTCAAAGCCGCCGGCCTCGTCGGCGGAACCGTTGTCCCGCTGCGTTGCTGGGGGAACCGCCACGGCGGCCACCTCGGCATAGGGAACGGGCCGTTCCTGCGCGTCTACCACAATACCTGTGATGACAATGCCCCGATGCAGGGGAAAGTCCACGCCCTCGATCAATTTTCCAGGTGTGACCGCAAGGGTTCGACGGCTTTCCGGTCCGACCGCATTCTGATAGCCGGCCGGCGGATTTACGGTGACGGCGTAGTTGGCTTTCGCCAGCCCGGACAGTTCGTAGCGCCCGTCCGCGTCGGTCAACGGCGACACCATCCAGTCCGGGGGCGCGTTCGGGTCCATGGCCCGGGCATCTACCTTTGACTCGGCCAGTCCTTTGCCGGAGTCCGCATCGAACACCCGGCCGCGGACGACACCGCCTTCCGTTACTTTCAAAATCACGTCACGGACGGTTTGGCCTTCCGCCACCGGAATCGTGCCGGGTCCTTCCGCGACTATCAGCCGTTTGTTCTTCGGCGTCACGGTATGGGGGCGTACCGCCAACCGCTCGAATGCAAAACGGCCGGTCTCGTCGGTCATCGTTACACACGGGTTTACCGTGAATCCTTCCAACCGGGCCAGCAACTCGAATTTGGGCATGGGCTCGCCGGTCTCGGCATGAACCACCGTACCGACGATAGCCCCGCCTTGCGTCAGAATGAGTCGTGCATCGGACGTACCCGCCTCGATGGGTTCCCCGCATAGCGGCGCGTAATCGTCGGCAACCACGTAAAACGCCCACATCTTGGGTCCCAACGCCGCGACCAGGAAATGACCATCGGAATCGCTGTGCGCCAGATAGGACAAGCGGCGATTGGGGGAGACTTCTTCGCCGTCGTGCAACACCGGAGTAATTTCCGCATTGCTCACCGGACGATCTTCAGAGTCCACGATCTCGCCGCCGATACCGCTCACCCGGGATTTCAAGATGAGCTTGATTCGATTGCCGACCAGCCTTGGATAGAGCATCGCCGACTCCACAGCCGTAGAGTTGCCGAGTCGGGCTTGCACGATGTACCGACCCCAAGGCAATTCGTGAAATTCGAAAAACCCTCGGTCATCAGCGTTCACGGAAACGGGGCCCGGCAATTCCTCGGCCATCGCTGTGGACTCCCATGCGCCCGTCCACTGGGCCGTGATCGCTGCGCCGGAAGCCGGTGCGGCTTCCATAGTGTAAGCGCGGCCGAAGATCGCGCCGCGGCCCTTTTCCAAGGGCTTCCTTTCAACTGCTTCAGCGACCGGTGAAACCACCGGCATCGGTGGAACCGCAGGCTGGTCTTTCACGGTAGGAACTGGCCGGCCGGGCGCCGCCGAAGGTGCCGCACGCTGCGATTCGGGCACATTACTAAACCACAACCACACAGCCAGGATAACAACTATCACTGCCAGCGCTGTGAAGATAGCCGCAAGTCGCCTCATGCTGTTACCTTCTTTCCCTTACGACCGCCGCGCACGCGCAAGTGCCTTGGAGTGCATCCCGCCCCAGCCGGATTTTGTGCACGGTGGAGCCGCTTCAGACCAACATCCGAGTTTTGGTGGCGTACCCGGTCTCCTTCGCGGAGGGCGCTCCGCACCATGTGAAAGCGGTGTCATGGCCACCGCCCTCCAAGAAACGGACCATCACCCGCAAGCGAAACTTAGCTTGGCGTTACGGTACTAGGCCATATAGTTCCACGCGGGTGCTGTGTTCCGCTCCAGCCGCCCGCGCGTGAAGTATCAATTCGCCTTTAATGATGCCGCCCGACGCGTTTTGGTGAATTTGGCCGGTGGTGCGCACGCGCAATTGCACTTCATCCGGACGTTCGGTCGCTGACGCTTCCCAGGCGAACACGTCCGGCTTCGAGTTCTCGACGTTTACAATCTCTAATGGTCCGCCGTAAGGAGCAGTAAGTTCCACCGATTCTTCTACGGGCTGATCAGGTTTAAGTTCGCCGAAGTAAATGGACTTCTTGGACAAGGCAAGTAGGGGTAGTACACGCCCTTTGACTCTTATTCTCTTCACGGGTACTTCGGTATCGTTGGTTTGCATCTCAATCGGAGTATTGAACGCACCGAACGGCACGTCGTCGCGTAAAGTGACCGTCGCCACCTGGATACCCGGGTCTGCTTCGGACGTATGAAAAGCCACGGTCATAAGTGACTCGTCGTACTTCGCTCCGGAGATGGACACCGGCGGCTGGCCTGGAAACGTACGCACTTCGAACGTCTTCGCGTTGCCCGGACCCCGTTTTACGTCTGCAAAATCCAGGGCCGTGGGACAGTCTTGTGCGATATTCCCCTTGAGCGTCAATACGACCGCCTCCGACTCGCCTTCAAGTTTGAGGTTTACAGTCGCCTCCACTTCCGCGCCCTTCGCCGTCAGGTCCAGTTGTACGGGAACCGGCAGCGTCTTACCGGGAGGGATTGGCGTGTCCGGTTTAACCTCGGCGACGGTACACCCACAACTCGTGGATACTTCGGCGATTTTCAAGGGTTCGGAGAGCGGGTTGTGGACGTCAAACGTGTGCCGCACGACCTGTCCTTGCCGGGCCAATGGAAAGACGTAGGTCGTACTCAGTCGCTTCAAGGCTTCGGCGCGTTCTTCCGGAGTAAGCGGCGCCTTGCGGCAATCGGTTAACCATACGCTTTGCAACATGAGCACGACGATCACTATTGCCCGCCATGACCGGGAATTCTTCGACACACCACCGTGCGGTTGGCACGTCCAGCAGCCCTGATTTCCAAATCGGGAATCCGCTAGGACGGCGAGCCCCGCTTCACCGCGTCGCATGTTAGCGCCCACCGCTGTCCCCACCCTTCCCCCCAGGTGGCGCCGTCCCGGGTTGCGTACCCACCAAAGCCTTCGGGACCAGTTCGCCGTTGACCAGCAGCATCACCTCGAATTCGCCATCGGCATCGGTGCGGAATACCTCGATACCGGGCGGAATGCCCGCCGCTGTCCATTCAAACTGACCGTCGGGAACTTCAGGATTAACCTCGACCCGTGTAACCTCATACTCGTGGTAGGAATCAGGTTTCCTTGTATCTGCTCCTCCGAGCCCCTTCTCGAAGTGCTTTTCCTCGAACTTCATCGGAAACCAGATACCCGGCTCAATTTCCTTCAATTGCACGGACCATTCTTTCCAAACGAAGCCGGACTCCGGGTCACGATCGCGACCGCCAGTGGAGAAGTATCCCATGGTCGGTTCGATATTGAACTCTTCCACCGGATACTTATTCATGGAATCGTTGCGCCAAACCTTGATGCTGTAAGGAGATTGTGGCCCTGCAGCCTGGTCCCGGATTACCTCCGCCTTTACCTTGCCGTCCTCAACGGCATCGAGCACAATCTTGAGACCCTCGTTCCGACCATCGTCACGACCAGTGCCCAGCGCGAAAGTGAGATGCATCCACGGCGAGGGTAGCAAGATTTGTTCTGCGGCTACCTTCGACATCGTTTCCGGCGAACGATACTCCCAAAGGTACCCTGCACCTGTCCCGAACGGGTAGCGGAGGACGCCTTGTTCATTCCACACGGTCCGCATTCGCGTTTCCGCTTGGGCACCGGGACGCGGGTTGATAAAGCGGTCATGCCTCTCGACCCAACCACACTTTCCGACCAGAATTGTTGTGTGGGTGGTGAATAGTTCTCGCGGCCTCGGCAGCCGCACATCACGGTCCCACGGGTTAAGCCCGTGACTTTTCGCCTCGACCCGAACATTGTTGATTTTGGCCAAGCTCTTCGATTGCTCGGCCATGATCAATCGTAGCACGTTCAGATCCGCGTCTGAGATACCCGGAGAAGCCTCGGCGTTCACAGCGTGGAAACCTAAAGCGACCAGTGATGCCACTACTAGGCTCCATGTGCGTGCCCTATTCAAGGTCGGCACTGCCCACTCTGGAAGACACATTCGTGTCTGCATTTCAAGCGTCTCCGAATGAAGCCATTCCTTTCATCCATTCGATTCGACTGGCCTTTGCGAATACAAAGCGAGCTTTACCACGTGGAATTTGGCTAGGCAGTAATTCAGCACGAAGGCGAGCTTGAATCCGGCATAGTCCCGAATTTGTATGTGGTGTCACAGAAATACTGACCGTTAAAACATGTGACTTTCGAACTTGGGGGTATGGTGCAGGTCGGGTCGTATGGGTTTCCATCACATTCTTTGAAATACCAGCACTCGTATTGGACCGGCGTGTTCACGTACTCTTGTCTGCCCGGGGAACCCACTTCCACCCACGGGAATCCTTGATTCTTGGAGTCAAAGCCGCAGTAATGACTACAATACGACGGAAGCTTGCAGTACAAGTCGCATGTCTCGTTCGTATCGTAGGGACACTCAATGTAGCCTTGCTTCCAACAGGCACTTGCTTTCAGGAGATACGGGCCGAAGAACAGGCCCAGTAGCGTCCCAAAGACAACAACGGCCCCGAACAGAACGACTCGTTTGGTTCTCAGCACCCTTTTCATGACGTCCTCCTTTCTTCGTGATTACCCACCAACTTCCTATTATTCGTCGCGCGCCCTCCCGTTCACATTCGAGAAGGTGGGTTATCCAAAAGAATTCGAGGGATATCTTCGAAGGCAACGGTGTGAAAAGATACAGTGCGTAAGCTCATCCCCTGTTTGCCCCATGCGCTCTCTGGCGTTCCGGCTTCACCGAACAGCCCCCTGGTTGTCCACGCCCAATATTGTTTGCGCAAACTTCATCTTACCGTATCCGGAAACCTATGTCAAGAGAAATTTTGCGGCTGGGGGGGGGCGCTGTCCTGTGAATGATAAAAATGGATGAATGAGTCGTCTTTTGGTGTCTAATCTGGCTCCAATCTCTTCAATTTCGGAATTCCGTGCCATACTCTTTTGCAGGGGAATATTTCGAGGAAACCCTCGTGTCGCGTGCGTAATTGACGAGTGGGCAGGTCCCGAAGACTGCCCAGCAGAATTCGTAGATCAAGATATTGCGTTTTGGGATGAGACGTGATACAATATGTAGTAAGCAGGTCAAAGAAAAGTGACAATCGAGGCAAAGTTGAATCGGATTTCAAAGTCTCCTGGGTCGGAAAATGGAGACTCGGAAGAATGCGAGAACGGGCTCGTGGCCACACATGAAATTCATGGTGGGTGAGCTCGTTGCGTACTGTCGTATTAGCGGGACACGACCCGTTGTCGTGATGACGACCGCTATAAACATCGAAGGCTAGGTCAGTATAAAAAGAAGGAGAAACTGCATGGCCGCGAAGAAGAAAGCCGCCAAGAAAGCGACGAAGAAGAGCGCCAAGAAGAAAGCCAAAAAGTAGGGCAAGTATTCATTCGCTGAGCGCGATAAGCGCCCCGCGTCCGAAACGGATTTCCGGACGTGGGGCGTTTGGCTTTTAAATAGGGACAGTCACCTATTATTGGAAGCAAATAATAGGTGACTGTCCCTATTTAAAGAACGGTTGCACCTCGATGAAGTTCACCGCGAGCTCGTGTCCGGCAACGGCCCCGTCGGATATCGTAAGCTCCGCTTCGCGGGCGGTTGGGCAGAATACGACGCGATAATAATTGAGCCAAGCAGGATGGTTGCGATTGTATGGGTCGAGTTCGTGGGCGTAATTGCTGGGATACTCCGTATGGAACGAGAGGTCCTCGCGGACGGTTGATCCCTCGATCTCGACGGACAATGGCAAATGCTGCTTCTCGTCCAAGCGTTGGAGGTCCGCACAGATCAGTTTCAGCGAATACAGGCGACCGGGTTGGAGATTTCGGAGCGTCTGTCGCACCCGATTCGGAATGCCCGCGGCGCTTTTCATCCAAAGAAACTGATCGCCATCGGAGGTGCGCGGGTAGCGTCCCTGCAGCCAACTGAAACCTTCCATCGTCTTCACCGCGATGGTCCCTTCGGCAGCGGGTTCGAGTCGCCACCCGTTCAGTCCGTCTTTGAAATCGGGGTTCTGCAAGTGCGATAGAAGATACGCATCGCGCGACAATCGTTCCGTATTCCCCTCGAGGCAATAATGGCGAAACAGGCGGTGTGACCAGCGGATAATCTCTTCGTCGGCGTAGCTGGCGCTGTATTCCATCACACCGTAGAGCCCCCAGAAGGTCGGGTCCGTCGCCAGGAGATGAAACTGCATGTCCATGAAGACCTTGTAATCCACGCCCGGATTCACGTTGAGGCTTTCCGGCGGCGACGACATGTAGCCCAGGCAATAGACCGTATGCTGTTCGATGCCGGGAACTCTCTGAACCCACGTCTGGTGCGGATGCTGCAATTCCCGTAGCAGCATCTGCGCTGCGGACGCTTCGGTCGGCGCCTCGGCGAGATACCGTTCGAACGCGAAGCGATGGTTCCATTCTTTCAGGGTGCGCGCGAACGCCGCGCTGGGCGCATCGGGATCGTGCAAGAGGTCGCCGCAGAAGGCGTAGAATTTCTTGCCCGCGAATTTCGGGTCTGCGACGAGCCGCCGAATGCCTTCCGTCCAGGCGCGATAATGGTCTTCGCCGGAGTTCAGGAATTCGTCCACAATGATCCCCGCGTAGCCGGATTCAGCCGCGCCGGGCACGCTGCTCCAGGCCGCGTATACTTCGTCCACCGTCGGCGCAGCGGCGCTACTCAAGCCGGGCAAGCTCGAATTACCCAACCAGTGACGCCCTTCGCGAATCCACTGCGCGAAGTCCGCAGGGTCCGGCGGCGAGCCGGGCGCGACCAGCGTGTTGACGTGGGAAAACACATGGAGGTCCATGAACGCGCGATCGAGTCGGCCTTGGGCGGTGATATGAAACGAAGCGGGATAATAGCAAAAGGCCAGTTCGGGCACGGCCCGCACCGATATCTTGCACGAAGCCGCGTCTCGAATCTTGAGTTCGTGTCGGCCCGCTTTGAGGAAACGCATCGCCTCCAGCGCGCCGCTATCCGGATTCGGCCGCCACACGATTGGCTCGGTCTCGTGGTCCAGCCAAGCCGAGGCATCTGCGGCATCAGCGCCTTTACCTGACCGGGACACGGAAAGAAAGACCCATCCCTCACGCGGGTTTGGGAACGAATACGCGGATTCAGCGGCCCGCGAAATGCGCGCGGACAACAGTTCCGTGACAAAGTTATTTCGAATTCGCAAAGCGCCATACTCTGCCGGCCATCCGGGACGAACCATAGGCTGAACGCTCACGGTGAACGGCTTGCCGATTGTGGTCCCATCTTTATCCTTCAACTCTGCCAGCACCTCGAACTCGACCGGCGTTTGGGCGCGCGGTAGTCGGAACGACGCCGCGGCCACCGTTTGTCCTTTGGCCATAGTCAGTCGTTGCTCCGCCATCGCGCGCACGGCGTGCGATGAGGCGAGGACCGGAGACAATGCAATCCTGACATCCTGCTCGCCGCCCTCGTTGCCAAGTCCGGAGCAGTCCACTTCGACTTGAACTTCTTTCCGTTCGTAACTGATCGCGCACGCGCATTGCGGCATGGCCGGCAGTTGCTCGCGGTCCACGGTCAGCTTGCAGGGAAGCCGCCACAATCCTCCACTCGCGCCCCAATCCAAGACCCGAACGGCTATAAGATTTGACGCGCCCGGTTTGAGATAAGAAGTGAGATCCGCTATGGAGGGCGTCTCGTACATCGAATGCTCGTTCCGGTCGCCGTAGGAATTCACGCGTTGCCCATTGCAGTAGAGGACGTAAGAGTCGTTCACGCCACCGGTGGTGAACCAGATGGTCTTGCCGGCCCACGCGGCCGGCACGTCTACATGGCGGCGGTACCAAGCAACGCCATTCACCTCCGGGAACCCTTGCTCTTCCCAGCGTTTCCCGGCCCGCAGTAGCGCCCAACTAGCGTCGTCAAATCCGGGCTCGTGCCATCGCTGCGGCTCTCCGCTCTCCTGCGGATCGGGTTGAAATCGCCAACCTTCGGCGAGGTCCAGTGTCAGCGGCTCGGCCGCAGCGACCGCCGCCAGTATGGTCAGGACGGAAACGATTCCCACGGTCTGCACCCTCCCTTCTGTGAAGAATTCCCCGTTGCTCTATTCGAGCGGCGCGGCCGCGCGATACAGGACCACGTAGATCAAGTCCCCCGAACCGGCGCGGCCCGCGGGTTCGTGGCTCAATACCGCCTTGATGTCCACCGCTTCCACGCGTTTGGACACAATCCACTGATTCACCGCAGCGTCCAGTTGCGCAGTCTTGTCTTCGTATCCCTTGAATGACTTGACGAAAAGCACGGCCCTGTCCTTCCCTTGCGCCTCCAAGCGATGGCTTGGTGGAGTCTAACCATCTCGCCGGCGGCCTGTCCAGTGACGGATTGAATAGAACGCGGATGAATTGGATAGACCGGATTCTCCCGGATCACCCTCGCAGTCAATCCGGGCTCGATTCTGACGGCACGATCAGACCCTCTACCCTGAACCCTGTACCCGAAACCCGAAATTCGAACACACGCTATTCGAAGAGCCAACCTTGATCCGGGGAAGTAGTATCGGGGGCTTCCTCCCATAATTTGACCAGTCGTTCGGCATGAAAGCCGTCGGGACCATCCAACAGCGGGTCTGCGCCTTCGCGAATGAGCAGCGTGGCGGCGGGGTCGCGAGCGCGTGCGCCTTGCACCAGCACCGGTTTCCCGGCGGCGAGGGCGCAACGGCCCGTGCGGATGCTTCCACCGGTTCTCTTGGGTTCGATCACGCACACCAGCTTGGATAACGCACTGACCGTGGCGTTGCGCGTGACCGCGGCATGGGTTTGCCAGGGTACGTCCGGTGCAAACTCGCTGACGAGGGCCGCGCGCTGCTCCTCGAGGGCCGTTTGTAGGAAGGATGGAGGCCGATACGTAAGCAAGCCTTGCGGCAGGACCACGACCGTTTTCCCTTCACGGCTTAACGCAGTAACGTGCGCACGCGTGTCCACGCCCATGGCGCCCCCGCTCACCACCGTGATACTACGACTTGCTGCGGCCTTGGCACACTCGGTGGCGAGTCGCAGTCCTCGCGGCGTGGGACGTCGCGTACCGACGATGGCCATCCCGGATGCCGAAAGCAGATCAGTATTGCCGGATATGAACAGCAAGGGCGGCGCACCAAAACCCAATGCTGCGCGTACGGACTTAGGGTATTGCGATTCCGTAATCACCAGGGTTCGAGCCCCCGTGGTTCGTGTCTTCTGCAGAAGTTCTTCCGCCGAGGCGCTACAATCGCCGGCCCGTGTTAGCGCATGGGCCAGGGCCGCTTGCTCGGCGGGGAAAAGTTCGGCCAGCGCGCGGGGAGACTTCGATCGCAAATCCTCTAACGACTTCCCGAGGCGAAGGGCTGCGGCCAACAAACGATTGGTGGTCACATTGCCCACGCCGGGTGTGAGCAACAGCGCAAGAATGGTACGGATTTCCCCTGACATGCGTTACAGATTATCCGGAACGCCCTATCTCATGCTACCATGCCGCGTACATTCGTTCTGTTAGGGTGCGCGTTTGTGCTGAGGGCCGGTGGTGTTTTCCTTTCCGAAGGATTTTCTGTGGGGCGCTTCGCTCTCCTCATATCAGGTGGAAGGGGGAAATTTTCACGCCGACTGGTGGCGCTGGGAACAACGCCCGGGCCGGATTCGGGAACGCGTCTCCGCAGAGGTTGCCGCCGACCACTTCCATCGCTACGAGGCAGATTTCGAACTGGCACGCCGCCTGGGCCATAGCGCGCATCTGTTTTCCATCGAGTGGAGCCGGGTCCAACCGGACGAGGGCGTAACGGACTACGAAGCGTTGGCGCACGACGCGGCGGTAGTCGAGGCGTTACGCGCGCGCGGTCTCGAGCCGGTGTGTGTCCTGCATCATGTAACATGTCCATTGTGGTTCGCCGAGCGTTACGGCTGGCACCATCGGCAAGCGGCCGCGATTTTCGAGCGCTATATCCACGCCGTCATTTCGGAAATCGGCGGAGGATGTCGGTGGTGGATTCCGATTGCCGAGACAACGCGCGCCGTTCAGGAGGGATACCTGAACGGAACCTGGCCACCCGGTCGGCGCAATCCCTGGCTGGCCTATCGCGCGTGGCGGCAGCAACTACTCGCCCACGCGAAAGCGTATCGCGTAATTCACGCGCTCGTTCCGAATGCCATGGTCGGAACCGCGCTGCACGCGCGGTCACTCGCGCCCACCAACCTGAATAGTTCCTGGGATGTACGCGCCGCCCGTCGTGAGCAGGTGCGGTTCAACCACTGGATTCCGCGCGCGCTCGCCCAAGGTTGCCGGCCGTATTCCTGGAAAGAGCGCGAAGAACTCCGCGCTACTTTGGATTTCCTCGGCATCACGTATTTGGGTACGGAGATGGTACAGTTTGCGCCGGCCAAGCCGCACCAGTTATTCGTGCGGACATCGCAGCCAGAGCCTCTGTCCAATTCGTCCATCGCCCGAAGCGCACAGGGACTGCGTGAGGTACTGGCCGAGTTGTCTCAGTATGGGCTTCCACTCCTGATCACCGGTAACGGAGTCGCATCCCCCGATGATTCCGCGCGTTGTCGGTATTTGTTAGACCACGTGGCGACGGTAGCGGAATGCATTCACGCTGGCGCGGACATTCGCGGTTTCTTCTACCAGTCGTTTCTAGACGGCTTCGAGTGGACGCATGGTTATTCACGACAATACGGACTGATTCACGTGGACCGAACAACCCTGGTACGGACGCCGAATCCGAGCGCGTATCTGTACAAGGAAATCGGTGAGACCGGTACCGTGCGTCCGGGAACGGTGTCGAAATTCTGCCCTGGTTGGCACAACGCCTCGGAAGGAAGAGGGAAATGAGGCTTCACCTGGCCATCGAGGGCGGAGCGACTCGAACCCGCGCCGGCTTGTACGACGCGGACCGCTCTCTTTTGGCCGAGACGGAGACCGGTCCCTGCAATCCGGTCGCGTGCGGAATGGAAGCCGCCCTCAAACTCCTCGGATCGCTAGCGAAAGGATTTCTGAATGCCCACGCCGATGCGTCGTTCACAATTGCCGGCGGCATTTCGGGCGCGGCGCGTCCCTCGTTCCGGGGCGAAATCGCCGAATCGCTATGGCGTCTCGGCGCAGAACGGGTCCTCGTCACGGACGACCTGCGACCTGTCCTGTTCGCCAATGCGGCAACGACACCAGCGATTCTCGTAGTGGCGGGCACGGGGTCCAGCGTGCTGGCGCAAACCAAGGCCGGCGAAATCGTTTTGCTCGGCGGCCGAGGTGCAGTGTTCAGCGATGAAGGCAGTGCCTATCAAATCGCCGTCAGCGGTTTGCGCGCGGCAGCCCACGCATTGGATGGCATAGGTCCGGAAACGGCGCTCACGCGTACCCTACCCGTAGCCGCGAGACTGCGTGACTTCGCGGACTTCTCAGCGTGGTCCGCGACCGCACTGAAACACCAGGTGGCGGCGTTGGCAAAAGTTGTGACCACGGCCGCAGTTTCAGGAGACGCGGTAGCGGCTCGTTGTGTCCGAGATCAAGCGACGATGCTCGCAGAACTGGTATCCACCGCTCTTCGACGTTTCTCGTTTCCCACGGAGTCACCCGTGTTTCTCGCCGGTGGTCTTTTCGAACACTGCGAACTATACCGCAAAGAATTTGAATCGGCGTTACACGCGCGTCACGCCGGACTGGCGCCCAGGTTAGCGCCGCTGCGCGGCCATCGAGCCGTCGCTGAACTCTGCGTTGCCAAGACAGTCCTCCCCGGGGTCTCGTGCGCGCCGTAGCGTGGGATGATTTTCGAAGCAGACTCGAATACGATTACGCGTGTCAATTACGATTCCCGATAGTGGGGGTCAAGGAGGAATACGGAAATGAATATGTTTCTGATCACGGTCTGTCTTTGCTCCGGTCTGGGCGCGGCGGAATGGCCGGGGCCCGTTGCGGGCGGGTACTACTTGCCGAATGGATGGCGCATCACGCCGGTGGGCACGCCGATCCCGATCGAGGACCTGGTTCTGAACATCGTGCCCGCGCCGGACGACAAGGTGCTGGTAGCCGTAAACGGCGGTTACAACCCGCACGGCCTCGTCGTGATTGACGCGGCGCGCCCCGAAGCCGTACAGCGCATCATCGTGCCCACGGCGTGGAGCGGGCTGGCATGGCATCCGGCCCGAGATAAGTTGTACGTATCGGGCGGCAACAACAATGACGCGAAAGGCATCCGAGCGCCAATCTACATTTTCTCCTACAACAACGGGCGTTTATCGGACGCGCCGGTCGGTCAACTGATGGAAGATATCGAGCCGGCGCAGATTTACTGGTCGGGACTGGTGCATCATCCCAGCCGTAGCATTCTTTTCGCGGCTAATCGGACCGCCGGCAATGTCGTCGTATTCGACACCGATTCGGGCAAATTGCTGCAACGCATACCAACCGAAGTCAATCCCTATGACCTCGTCCTCTCGCCGGACGCGAAGACGCTATATTGTTCGAACTGGGCCAGCGACAGCGTCAGTGTGATTGACACGGAAACGTATCGCGTGCGCGCGACCATCGGCGTCGGCG
>JACQVH010000106.1 GCA_016209895.1 Candidatus Hydrogenedentota bacterium
ATCGCAACTGGAAAGCGCACTCTCGACTTGCGAGCCGTGCCGCAGCCCGCGCCGACGCTGAAAAATAGGTCAATACCACTAACTGACACCATTTTGGGCATCTGCCGGTTCGTTCACGGGTCGGCTAAGTCTCCAAGCCCGTCCCGAGGGGCACTCAGCACAGGTAACTTAAGGCAGGCCAGACCTCGCCACTGATTTAGCTTTACGCGCCCAACGAGCGCCTCCCTTACAACTAGCCCACTGCTTCCCTCATCGAAAATTGAGATTCCCTCAGGCGGGCGTGGATAAAGGTACCGGCGGCCCATCGCAAAATAAATCTGGCGACCGCACTCCTCACAGATTCGCGCGCTCACATGCTTCGTGCCCCGAACGATGATTCGGTGCTTGCCGATAAACGTTATCCAGTCGTCCAGTAATTGACCTTCCGGTCCGAACACCCGCCCGAAACAAAGATCGCGTCCAACCTTGTCTTCACCGAGGGAGAAAAGAAAATCCTTTCGCGCGACTCCAACACCGGTTCCAGACACGAAGTTGAGCGGAATGTTCTCCGGCATGTACCCGATCATCGCGTCAACTTTCATCACATCGGGCTTAGGTAAAACGCAACCCGCACACAACCAAGTATGTCGTGCTTGGTCATAGGCTTCCCGGGTCAAGTGCAACGCAGACCGGCTGCTCGAGGAAAGCCAATAGTAATACTCTTCACTGGCCAGCTTCATGGGTAACTCTCAAAACGCTCTTCCATTATGTTGCGCCAGACACTCTGCGTGATTTCGGTGCCATGCTTCGCGTCCATCGACTTAGACGCATTCAGTATTACATCAAACACTCTCCGCTGAGCGCCGGGATTCGCTCTGAAATACGCTTCCCATGCTTTCGCACTCGTATTCGACGCGTCAAGCGGAATCCCCGCCGCTTTCAGGTTGGCCCTGATGAGATCGTGAAGCTCCTTGTGGATCGCTTTTCCCGTCGCGTCCTTGGTAAGCCCTGGAATCAGGATTTGGAAGGGATTACCCCCTGCGAATTTTGCGATCGGATGATGTCCGCCTCTTGAGACGTACTTTGCGACCGAGCTAGCGACACTACCAAGTCCTTTGCCTACCAACCTACCGGCGACACCTGGACCGACAGACATCCCTACGGCAAACGCTATTTCTTTTCCTCCTTCCTGCAGGGAATCCCAACCCTCCTCCATGATTCCCGAGTGCCAAGCGAGGAGATCTGCATCATAGGCATAGGTGGCGACAAAGCCAGAACCCTCGGCCGCCAGCGCGAGCCTTAAATCCAGTTCATAATCATTATCATCATCCAATCCAAATGGATCGAGTCGATTAATCGGATTGTTGCCGACCAAGGCATAGAGATTCAGTCCTCCCTCCTCACCGACTGGATCACGTGATAGCCACCTCCCAGTGCTCGGGCTGTAGTATCTGTAGCCATAATAAACCAGATCGGACTCCCGGTCAGTAAACTTCGTGCTCCAGCGGAACGGATTGTTATGCGCCAGTGGCCCGGTCGAACGGATCAGTTCCCCCAATGGGCCATACTCATAGCGCGCCGAAACACTCTGCCCCGTTCCCTTGACCAACGCCGTCACGTTCCCGTTCCCATCATACGCCGGAAAATAGACCGCGCCGGTCGTGTGGTCCGTCACCGCCACCAATCCGCCCACCCCTCCGGCGCCATCCAGACTCCCGCTTAAGTCATTCCCCCACAAGTAGCTGCGCAACACCGTGTTCCCGTTCAATTCCGCCACCAGCCGCCAACCGTCGTAAAGATACCGGATGGTAACCGCATTGCCATAATCGCTTCCCGTCCAAGTTTTGACTGTCTTCTTAATCCGTCGCCCTAGGTCGTCGTACCGTAACTCCAGTTCCCGCTTGGCCGCGTCCGCCACTTGCGGCGCGCTGGTCATCTTGATCAACCGATTCTCCGCGTCCCAAACATAGTTCCAGAGCCCGTCGCTCTTGAGATTGCCATCCGGGTCATAACTCAGCGGATTGGCTGAACCGCCATTCTGCGTCTGCGGCGGGAACAACAGCTTCTTGGTTTGGCTCTGGCTGCCCGCGCTGACCGTGACCTCCTGCCAAACCGGCCCCGCCCCATTGGCCACGGTGATTTCCCGATGGTAATACTCTCCCTTCCGGCTGGCGGTCGTAAAGGGGTCAGTCAATAGTATCGTGCCTTTTCATTTGTCTCGGTGCTGCCAGTAAAGCAGGTGCGCCAGGTGCGTCTTGGTTCCCATGTTCAATCGCTCCGCAATCCACGCCAGCGTCATCGTGCTTTCTTCGCGCAGCCTTCGGGCGATCGCCAGTTTGACCGCATCACCCTTGCGCCGCTCCGCCAATGTGCTCGCCTCCCACTGGTGCCGCTTCAATTCCTCGGCCACGATCCGCTCGGCCTTCGCTTCCGCGGATTCCCGCAACTCCTCTCCGTAATGCCAGCCGCCCGCCTGTGCGTTCACCGCCACCAACAATTCTTCCTTGAGTGTCTTGTCCCCGAAAAACCAGCCGCGCCGAATCGGTTTGTAGTCGCTTCCCTCGTCCGCCGCGCGCCGCGCCTCCAGCGCTTCCTCTAATCGTCTCCGGCCCGCCGCGCTGTCCGCAGCAATCCGATACTCTCCCAGCAACCGTTGCACCCTCAACCAGCCCGGCCGTTTGCCCGACGACATCAAATACGCCGGCCAACTGCTCCAGCGATACTCCCGCAACGGATGCTCCGGCGCAACCAACTTCGCCCGCGCCGGATTCAAATGCACGTAATCGCACACCGTCCGCACATAGCCGTTGCCGCTGCCGTCCACGATCAACGACTTGTAACGTCCGCTGAACAGATGCCCGAAGAGCTTGTGCCGGCGATTGAACCGGCTGGTGTAAGTGCCCAGAAACCACTTCATGCCCGCCACCAGATTGGCCTGGGGCGTCTCGACCACCAGATGAAAATGATTGCCCATCAAACAATACGCCTGCACCTGCCAACCGGTTTTCACACAAGCCTCGCCCAGCGTGGCCAGGAAACGCTCGCGATCAGTGTCATCCTGGAAAATCGGTTCGCGCCGGTCTCCGCGATTCATGACGTGATAAATTGCCCCCGGATATTGAACTCTTAACTTGCGTGCCACGAGCCAAACCCTCTCAATCCGCCACGGTCTTGTCAATACTATTGACCGACCCCTTTACGACATCTGCATTCAGACCCGGGTCGTTTACCACCGTGCGGAGCGTTCGCGTAATGCGATCCTTCGTAAAGGGGTCAGTCCCGCAGAATCCATATCCGCACCCGCTTCTCGCACCTGACGGCAACTCCTCAACGCCATGATCTGCGGGACTGACCCCTTTCTGAGCCAAACCCTCTCAATCCGCCACGGACTTGTCAATACTATTGACCGACCCCTTTAATGATTCATCAGATAATAAATCACCGCCGGAAACTGCACTTTCAGTTTTCGCGCCACGCCGCATCGTCAACCGGCGGTAAGAATGTGTCAATGCCATTGGCTGATACCTTTTCGCAGCGGATCACGGTGAGTCCAGTGCTGTGCGGCAGGCGTCTGCCTGTGCCGGGCACGGCAGACAGGCGGGTGGCCGACCTTCCTCCCGTGCGGCCTGAGCGCCGCTAGATTCCTTACACCGTTTGGCGGGACACCGTGCCTAGGGTTAGACCGCTTTCCACGGCAACTCTCTCTCTGGAACAGCGTGCTGCAAAATGTGAAGAAGGTCTTCGTGCTTGTCGCTCAATTCTACTGTCCGTCCATCGGCAAACTTGATGACGATGAGAGGAACGCCAAAGCAGATGAAGACTTGCTGCCATGTGGACACATCCTGAACTTTGAATCGCGGCTGTCGGCGTCCGCCAGGGACAACCTCGTCGTCGCGCAATTTGTAAACATCAATCTTGAAGAGCTCATGGTCGAGCCAACGGCCTAGCCGGGTCATAGGCCCGCGAAGGAATACAACGTCAACAATCTTCTCGATGATGTCTTTTTTCCGCAACGGCATCGGCACTGTTGGTTTCATGTTCTTCTCCGCGTCAGGGGTTCGGCGGAAACTACGGCGAGTTAGGGCCATAGTTCGCATCGTATGCTGCACCACCTAGCGCGTTGCCGCCAACGCCTCCGCCGACGCCCCCCACGAAAGCGCCAACTACTGCACCGATTGCCGTGCCCGGACCTGGGCCAAAGAAAGAACCGATTCCAGCGCCAGCCCAAGCGCCAGCCGATGCGCCACCAGCACCGCCGACAACGGCAGCGCCATTCTGCACCGTTGCCCGGTATGGATCAGGGGCGGTGCTGATGTTGTAAACGCTCAATCCCGTCCCCACTACGATCAGTCCCTGTCCCCCGAATCTAGCAATCGCAGCGGCGTTATTTACTGCTGATGCCGTGGCGGTCGGATTTGCCAAACTTGGCGACGCGTTGGCCAAACCTTGTTCCCAGCGATACATCTCCGCAAAACCTCGCGAAAGGCCTGTTGAGTTCCCCGGTTGGTTAAAGTAGGTGCGAATCGCATCCCTGGTGGGTGAGTAGCCGCCGGTGTCAGTCACGTATTGCGCAACCCAAGCGTTGTAGTTGTAGCGAACTTGACCAGCCTGCTCCAGGACACCAGCCGAGCCAACAAGTCCTTCAGGATTTAACCAAAACCAGCTTTGATTCTCTCCAATTGCTCCGAGACCGAACGGGTCTAAATACGAAATCGGATTCCCGTCGGCGTAAGCATAAAAGTTCAGTCCACCCGAAAAACCAACCGGGTCAGCATTGAGGAACCGGCACAGATACGGGTTGTAGTATCGTGCCCGCATGTAGAGCAAGCCATTGGCGTCGCTCTGCACCCCATACTTCCCATTGAACAGGAACGGCGTGTCGGCACTGCCGCTGCGCCAAGTCAGAGTGCCGTAGGCGCTATACGCCAACCGCTCCAGAATTTGCCCCTGCCCATCCGTCAACGCCACCGTGCTGCCCCGATAATCATAATGGTACGTGCGCCGGACTCCCGTCTCCGTGCCCCCTGCCGTCATCTCCACCTCGTAAAGCAGCCCCAAGCCGTACACGTAATACGTCTTCGTCCCGTCCGGTCGCGTCCGAATCAGCACCTGCGATAGACTCGGCACCGGATTGATGGCATAGCGCGTCGTCTGCCCGTTCTGCGTCACCGCCGTGCGCCGGCCTTCGCTGTCGTAACTGTAGCTGATGCCTCCCACCGAAGTCAGCCGATTCCGCGCGTCGTACGCGTAAGCCACTGGTGTGCTGCTGGTTAACGGTCCGATCGTCATGTTCAGATCCAAATCATGGCCCACGCTGTTCCCATTAAACGTCGCCATCTCGTTATCGAAGCCATGCGTGACCAGCGCCGACGGCTGGGTGTAGGCCGGCGGAATCGGCGCCGTGAACTCCGTCTCCACCTGCCCGGCTGCGTCGTAAGTGTACTTGAATTGGTTGATCATTCCGTGGGCGGGGTACCGCTCCTCCACCTGCGTGACTTGGCCGACTGCATCCAAGGTGATCAAACGCTGGGTGCCATTGGGCCGCGTGATCTGGGTCAACCGCCCGGCCAGGTCGTAGCTGAAGCTGGTGACGCGGCCCGCCCAATCGGTCACTTGGACCAACTGGTTGTGATTGTTATAGGCATATGTGACCGCCCTGCCATCCGGATAGGTCAGTTGGGTCAGGTTGCCGTTGTTATCGTACTGGTATCCGAGCAGGTTGCCGTTTTCATCCTGATAACTGACGAGCCGATTCAGCGCATCGTAGCTCCGGGTGATGGTCCGGCCGTTCTCGCTGTGGGTCAACAGGTTGTGGTTCTTGTCATACGTGAACGTCGAGGTGCCGACCGAATCGGCCCTGGTCTGGAGCCGGTGGCGGGCATCGTAAGTGAAGGTGGTTTGCTGGCTGGAGGGCTCGGTGAGCGTGGCCACCAATCCGCGGCTGTTCCACGTCTGACTGGTCAGGCGCCCACTGGGCGTGGTGGTGGTCAACAGACGGTTAAGATTGTCGTAAGTGAACGCCGTGAGGCCGTTGTTGCGGTTTTGGATGCTTTGTTGATTGCCGGCGGCGTCGTAACTGTAGGTGATGGGAAAGCCGGCTGCGTCCGTCAGGGTCGTGCGTTCGCTCCGGGCATTATAGCCATACTGCGTCACGCGGCTCAGCGGGTCGGTGGTTGAGATCAGCCGGCTATCCACGTCGTAGCCCGAAGTCACCGTGCGATTCAGCGCATCCGTGGTCTGGGTTCGCCGTCCACCCGCGTCATAGGCGTAAGTCGTCGTGTGGGTCAACGGGTCCTGAATGCTGCCAAGCCAGTCGCGGCTGTCGTAGGACTGGGTGACGACCGGAGCAGGTAGCCCCGCCAAGGCCGGCGGCAGCGTCTTCGTGAGCACCTTGCCCGTCGGGCTATAAGTGTAAGTGGCCGTGTTCCCGCGCGCGTCCGTCACGGAAGCCAGATTCCCAGCATCGTCATGCGCCGTGGTGGTGATGATGTTCCCGGGCGCCGTGACCTGGGTCACCTGTCGGCGTTTGTTGTACGCGGTCGTGCTGATATTGCCATTGGCGTCCGTGTGTGAGATGACATCGCCGCGGTCCGTAGTGGTGAAGCTTTCCACCGCCGTCACCCCGCCCACCGTGGGATAGGTCTTGGTCTGCACCTGGCCGAAATTGTCATAGGTGTAACTGGTCGCATTCCCAGCCTGGTCGGCCTGGGAACTGAGCGTGCCATCACCGGCGTTGAAGGTGAACGTCACGAAAG
This sequence comes from Candidatus Hydrogenedentota bacterium, assembly GCA_016209895.1. Lineage (GTDB taxonomy): Bacteria > Hydrogenedentota > Hydrogenedentia > Hydrogenedentales > SLHB01 > JACQVH01. Next base: position 6,735 of record JACQVH010000106.1, read on the forward strand.
CGGTGTCCGGATACGTCATCTTGATCACCCGGTGCTGGGCGTTGTAGTCCCAAAGGGTGGTCTTGAGCCGCGGGTCCGTGGAGGTCTTCAGGTGAAACCCGGCATCGTAGGTCATCGTGGTCGTGTGGCCCAAGGGATCGGTTACGGACAAGAGATTGTGATTTACGTCGTAGGTAAAAGTCGTCACTTCGTTGTTCGGGGTTTTCCGCTCAATGACGTGATCCTGGCCGTCATACACGAGGTAGTTGCGGTTTCCGTTGGCGTCTTTTTGCCCCAGGGTACGGCCGCGGGCATCGAAGTAATAGCTGCTGCGGGCGCCGGTCGGGTCCTCTTCCACGTTGCAAAAGCCGGAATAGTAATAGTTCCACGTTTTGTTTGGGTCACCCTGACCTTGCTGCTGGATGGCCTGCCCGAGGGTGTTGTAAAAGTTTTTGGCGATGGATCGGTTCAAAGGGTCCTTCAACTCGATGATCTTGTGCGCGCTGTCATAAACATACGTGGCGGTCTTGTTTTCGGGATCGGTCACGCTCGTCAAGTTTTTAGCGGCGTCATACCCAAAAGTCAATGACCGGCCCGTGGTCGAGCC
>JACQVH010000107.1 GCA_016209895.1 Candidatus Hydrogenedentota bacterium
CCATTTGGGTCATCACCATTCCAAGATCAATAACGTCTACGCCCAGCCGCCTCAGGCTTTGGTCACACTCGTATTTGATCGCGTTAGGACGAAGGTTCCGGTACAACTTACACGACGTGCCGTCGTTCATCTTGGTGTCCATCGAAAACTGCCCTTCCGCCAAATCCCAACGGACGCCGCACTTCGTGGCAACGATCACTTTGTCGCGCCGACCGGCAATCGCCTTTCCGACAATCGTCTCGCTGTGCCCCATTCCATACGTCGGCGCAGTGTCAATACACGTAATCCCGACGTCAGTCGCACAATGGATGGCGCGAATCGCCGCGGCATCATCGGTCCCGCCCCACAACCAGCCGCCGATGGCCCACGCGCCGAATGAGACGACCGGCAATTTCAAGTCGCTATGGCCCAATTGACGATATTCCACAAACGCTCCTCCTCATGAAGAATGATCCCACGGCGCGAATTGTAGCGATTGGAGCAGTGAGGGGCAAGGGTCTCGGGGATAGGGTTCAGAGTCTAGGATTCAGAGTTTAGCGCCGACCGGCAATGCCCATTCTTTTCTCCGACAGATTTCCCGAATTCGGAATTTGTGTTGTCCGAATTGTCTGACAACGTCTGTCGGAAAATGGATTTCAGAGTCTGTGACGGCACGATTGGATACCCTTTTCGTAACGATCCGTTACTCATCTGTATCACTTCTACCCCCACTGGGCCGCCGAGCGACCCTCTTCTCACACCATTCTCACAATTCGAAAAGGGGATGGTGCGTAAGTCGTTTGAGGGCTCAAGCGGCACGGGGATTGCTCTTCTGCTGCCCGCATGAGGAAAGGGTTAGTGCAAGAGCGGGTTCCTCACTCGTCTGGCTCCCGCGCATGAGAAGTTAAAAAAGAGAAACGGGAGAAGTACCATGAATATCTGCATGACGCACTACGCATTCTATCCCACCACGGGGGGAGTTGAGTCGCATCTCCTCGACTTGAGTGCGGAATTGGTCCGGCAGGGCCACGAGGTCCACGCGCTCGTAGGTTCAATGGCAGGTCAGCCATCGTATTCGGAGAACGAGGGCATCCACATCCACCGCAACGATCTCATGAATCCGGAATGGATTCGCGATCAGAAGGCCGCGCGCGGATTGCCGGCGGACAAAGAGGACAAGGGTCTGCTCCGCGCCATCAAATTGATGTACGCGGACTTCATCGAGGAACACGGCATTGACGTGGTGCACGGCCACAACTTCCACCATTTCGTGCCGGAGCACGCACTGGCCTTGACGGAACTGTGGCGACTCGGCGTGCCCAACCTGCTCACCGTCCATGAGGTCTGGAGCGAGTTTATCTGTCATGACTTGCTGAAGCGGGCCAAATGGGACTACATCATCAATTTCTGCAAACATGTCATGGAGGGAATTCACGACCAGGCGCCGCAGTTGCGGAATCTCGAGCTCGTCTATCCGGGCATTGACACCGATCTCTTCTCGCCCGCGAATCGCAATCGCAAGTGGGCGGACAAGCTCGGCCTCGAAGGACGACCGGTAATTATCCACCCCGCCCGTATGCTGCCGTGGAAAGGCGTGGTGTACAGTGTGTACGCGACGGAAATCCTCCGCAAGGAGTTCCCAAACATCCTGTTGATCATCACGGACACGGAAGACATCGTGGACTGGGTGCGCGAACTCAAGGGCTACAAAGAGGAAATTCTGAAACTCATCCGTGACCGTGGCCTCGAACCAAACGTGATCACTCAGCCCTTCCCGTATGTGGAACTGCCCTGGGTCTACAACTTCTGCGACGTGGTCGTTTATCCCACCATCGAAGAGGAGCCCTTTGGGTTGGTCCCCGTCGAGGGAATGGCCTGCTCCAAACCCGTTGTTGTAACTCGTAGTGGCGGCATGGTGGAATCCGTAGTGGACGGTGAAACGGGATTCATCATCGAGAAACGGAATCCGGAACTCCTCGCCGAAAAAATACGGGCTCTACTCAAGGTCGCGGTGCTCGCTCGAGAGTTCGGACGTAATGGTCGCGAACACGTCAAGAAATCATTCTCGCGCGAGCGCATGGCGCGCGAGACCGTCGCCCTCTACCAGCGGGCGCTCGCGCGCGGTTGGACTCGGACGTGGAGGCCCGCCGTTGCCCAGAATTTCTAACTCGTGGTATTCGATATCAAAAACCACCACCATTAGAGTGTGCGCGCCCGAGTCGCCCAGAGCGGCCGGGCGCGCTCGCTAGAGGGTACGCCAATGGAGCCGACGAAGGACCGAGTTAACACGACGGTTTCCCCCCGGTGCTGGGGACTGGCCCCGTCCGATCGTCGAGATAGTAGATATCTGGACACGATGGGGCTGCCCAAGGCCCAACTCGAGTTGCGCGCGCGCAAAAATACCTACGAGTGGCTGCTGAAACAATTCAACAACGACGTGGGCGCCTTCTACGGCTACTACGACCCGCGGACCCGAGCCTTCGCCGCGCCCCAGACCTGCAATTTGATTGCCCCGTTCCAACTGATCGCCGCGTTCGACCGC
>JACQVH010000112.1 GCA_016209895.1 Candidatus Hydrogenedentota bacterium
ATTAAACATAGCATAAGCCAATTGCCAAAAGCAACTTAAGAATCATTACATAAATGATTATAAAAGTCAAGATTTCAAGCCAAGACCACCCCCCCTCAGAAATCTTTTCCGAGACTGGTCCCCTCACCCGTTGCCATGTACACCCCGGAAAACGAACCGCATACTACAGTGTCGTCCGGCTCGAACTTTCGATCAACCCACCGAAATCACGGGGACAGGGATCGTAGTCAGTTTACCGCGTGCCTTACTTACGGCCGCCTCCATTTTCTTCGCGATTCGGGCCGTGAAGTACTGTTCGCCACACTGACAACATACGCCGGTTGGGACGTTTTCGAGGATATAGAGTTGGCCGTGAAACCGATAGTCTATGCGTTGCTTCTTTTCTTCGATTTCTCCGCCACAATAAACGCAATCACCGTAGGGTTTCATGGCCTATTCCTTTCGGTCGGCGTCCTCCATTTCGGAAGGCGCGGTATATATGCTGTGATTCTGACAAGATAGTCGTGGCGATTTCGACCGCAGACAACATGGAGCGGCCTCCCGCTAACCATACCAAGGTTCAAACAGGATGGACCACGTGGATCATCCGGATAATCCTCAATTATTGTACCGGACTTCAAAACCCGTTCAAGTTCGTCTATGCCGATGTCCTCGTTTTGCCTTTCTGCCTCCGCGTGCTTTGTAATAATGTATTCTGCTCGCTGCACTCATTCCCGTATCCAATCGAGGGTTAGGGATCTCATGGGCATCTCCATCTAATAGCCACACTGCGCCGTGGAAGTCCCACAGAAGGCCGTAAACAACTGGTCAAGTTCGGCGGGAGAAAGGACAGCGTCCAGTTGGAGGGCCAAGCCTTCGGGGTGGAGTTCTTCGCACAGTGGGAGGACTTCATCAGCAGGGCAGAAGATCAGGAGCGATTTCCCGTGGGCTTGTATCTTGCGGAACATGTCGAGCCAGGCGAGCGCGGACGGCGTGCCGGTCCCGGGCGTGAACTGGATGGCCTGCATGTCGGCAACTTCGAGCAAGGCGTCAATGTGTTTTGCCGCGCCGGGACCATCGAGGTGAAAGACGCTTCGTTCCACCGTGGTGGCCTGGCGGGCAATATCGGGCAGGAAGAGGCGATTGAACTCGTCGGGGCCAATCATAAAGTTGAAGTCGCACGCGGGCACCAGGTACGGTCGGTTTGACCACAAGCCGAGCCAATGAATCAGACCCGCGCCCGGCCCCAAGGCACTACGATACAGTTCCGTGAACGCCTTGTGCCAGGACGGATAAATGGCTTCGACGGCTCTCGTAATTTGCTCCGGCTGTTCGATCACGTCCGTGCACAGCGTCGCGGAGCCGCGCAGGTTCAACAAGACATCGGCCGAGCCGCCCAAGTCCGGGGTACAAACGAGATACCGGCCGCGGGCGTGTTCGGCCACAAGGCGTGTCAAGTTCAGCAGAATTTGCCACCAGTGGTTGTCGTCGCGGAGGACCCAGTCAGGCGCATTCGACCAATCGTCGTTGACAAAGGCGTGCGTCCAGCCCGTCCCCGCGCCGAATTCGAGGCGCCCGCCGAGCATGCCGCCCAACAGCACGGGACCGAAGTCTACGCGGATGTTGGGCAGCGCGTCGCCCACGCGATGGGTCTGCTGCAGGTCGCGAAATTTGGTCTCGAACCAGGCGTCGGCGTTCTCCAGGAATTCGAGCCGGCGCGTGATCGGACGACTGGGATCGCGGTTGGCCGTGGCAAGAAAAATGGGCCGGTCTAGTACGTCGTGGGACCACCATGCCTCGAATCGCTGTGCAATCTTTGGGAATTCCTCACAGAATTCCAATGGTTGCGCGGAGATCGCACCAAGTTGCTGCGACCATTCTCCCAATTCCGCGATGGGAATAGGCGGTGGAAACGTCAGAGTGTTTGCTGGTTTCATGTTTTCCCCCTGGATGCAACCTATCGCAAGACACTTGCGCCCATCATGCCGAAGACCACGTCGTTGGCAATCGCTTCGATTTGGACCGATTGGAGCTGTGCTCCCGGCCGCAGATCGAAGGCCACGAGATGCGCTTCGGTGTCCAGTTCGACCGGCTGCGTAAGATCGGCCACTTCGTTGGAGCCGGCGGGACCGGAACGGCCGCCGATGTTTTCGAAGCCGTTCGCGGCGGTATCGTGAAAACGACCGCACCAGGTGCTCCAGCAATCGCCAATCGTAAACGGGTTGACCAAGTCGTTAGTTTCTTCCTGGCCGTCCTCGTAACGCAGCATTACGCGCAGATTCACGACGTGGCTCTGGGCCGGGAACGTCATGCCGCTGAGCATGAGGTAGAGCGACGTGCCGGAGGCATTCACCGGAAACTCCAGTTTCGTTGGAAAACCGCCGGCCAACGTCACGACGCCGATGTTCGACCCTTCCTTAGCGGTCTTGAATGGAATCCCGTCGGTCGTCCACGCCACACCATCCGATCCGACCTTCGTGCGCCACGCGGCGTCGCTGATGGGCTGATTGCGGCTCCCGTGATACTGGAGCAAATGGTCTTTCCAGTAGCCGAATCCCACTTGGCTGGCGGGCATGGCAGGAGGCACGGCGCGTTCGGTGACGTGTTGCAGCACCTGCGTCACGGAGTCATTGAAAACCGGAGTAAGGTCCACGAGGGTCCAATGTTTCAGGTCGCGGTCGGAAACTTGGGGCGGAGTCCACACCTTGTCCGGTGGCGCCGGAGGTTGAGATAGCGTTTCGGTGGTTTCAAGACGCGTGGCGGGGGTGTACTGGACTTCGACGCGGCCCTTCAACGCGACGGGCGTTTGGACTCGGACCCATCGGAGTCCTTCGACATCGGGTTCGATTTCAGCCAGGACCGGCTTGCGATCGAGCAGTACCTTATTCACGCTCGCCGCTTGCAGCGGCAGCCGCAGTCGGACCGCCGCCGGTATCGGAGAGGTCCAGTCAATCCTGACGTTGCCGCCGTCCTGGTTCCAGCTATAGCCAAAGTGCGGAGTCTGAATGGAAGCGTGTTTCCAGCCGTCAGGAAACTGTGGAGACAACTCGACCACGTGGTCCGGCCGCTTCGGCACGATTCCAAACAGCCCCTCGATGACGGCCCGCGCCCACATGCTGCTGGCGTCCGCGAACTCGTCGTTGGCGCGCTGCCGTCCATCCACGTACGAATGACACGCCAGCCCGCCCGGAGTTGGGCCATTGAAGATGCCGCACAGTGAACCTCGGATCAGCGCATAGCCGGCATCGGCTCGCCCGGCCAGATAGTTGGTGAGGGCGTAATTGAGGTTCTCGCCGTAAGCCATTTCGTACGTGCTGTGCGTGTACGAACGTCCGCGATTGGGATACCAATTGGAGCTCCAGACCAACTTCCCTCCGCCGGGAACGCTTTCCGACCTGAGATGCGTATCGGCCCAGTGAAGCATCCGGCGGATTTGGTCCGCGTCCGCCGTTCCAAATTCGGCTGCGTGATATATGGTAGGCAGTTCCGGCTCAGGATGGAGCAGTCCATTGCCACGCGTGTCGAGGTATTCGGCGAACACGCCCTGATCCGGCATCCACAGTTTGGACCGCATGGCCTTGTGGATGTTCTGCGCGCGTTCAAAGTGGCTCGACCCGTCCTTGCCCAGTCTTCGCGCCAAATCCGCCAGAAACATGTGCGCACGGTACATGTACGCCGAAGCCTGGGCGCACTGGCCCTCGATATACCAGTGCGAATCGCTGATCCACGTGTTCAACGCATTTTCGTAGAGGAATTCATTCTTGGGCTGGAGACGGCGGTTCTCCCAACCGACAATGCCTTCGAGCACGGGGAAGATTTCGCGCATCAGGTCGAGGTCAGCGGTGTAATCGAAATAATGCCGGACGTGGTCCAGGAACACCTCGTTCATGTTGTAGAACACGCCCGGCGGATATTCGAGTAACGCGCCCAACGCGCCGGCATCGTCGCCTTCGCGCACGAGGCCCAGCGTGGTGTGATTCTGAATAGACTTCTTGATGCGCTCGGTCCAGCCGTAGCAATTCGGTCCGTACCAGGTCCTCCAGCCGAGATAGGCGAACCGCCACGACCAACCGCCGTGGACAATCGCCGTATCGCCCCAGGTGCCGTCGTTCGCGAAGGCCATCATGGTCACCGCCGCATCGAGATACGGGTCCGGGGTACGGGTCACGATGCGCTGCGCAATCTCCTCGTTCCGCTCCAGAGCCGCGTACCAAGCCTTGCGAGGACGGCGGATGCCCTTCTTGATGTCGCCCCCCATCCCGACCACGATGTATCCTCCGCGTGAACCGCCGCCCAGCGCGACGTTCTGCATCGCCACGCGTCCTCGAGCTTCTTTCTTTTCGGAACCAAAACACCATTCCACGGTCTTTACCAAATCCTGTGGAGCAGACTTTCCAGTCTGCCCAATCCCCGCCAAGGCACTCGGGTCCCCGAACCCCACCGGCCCCGACCATGAACTCCCGCCGGCGATCACGGCCTGCCAATCCGGCATATACCGCGCCGCCGCGAACACTTCGTTCAAGATGACGTCCGACTTATCGAATCCCCGACGCAAAGCAAAACGGGACCCTTGCCAACTCAAGTCATCTTTAACGCATTGTTCCGGCGCGAACTTGAATTCCGGCGCCGTCATCGCGTAGTTCGTGAAGAACCCCGACGCCCCGCCGTAGACCCACGTCAGCGATGCATCGCTTTCCAGGCCTCCCTCGACTTGGACCTTTACGACCACGCCGACAGCTTTCGCGAGCGCGGCCGCGCTCAGTTTCACGGTGACCCCCGGAAACTCCTGGTCGCGCAGGCAGTACTTCATTCGGCCATCCACGTAGACGGCCTCGATTTCCGACCAATCATGAAGCCACTTACTGGCAGCCCCATTCGTCACGCCGATAAAGAGATGGCCTAACAATCCTCCCGCTGAATGGTAATCGAACAGGAACCGCGGTTCGTTGTACGCCAACACCAAGGGACGAAACGAGCACCGTGGAATCTTCTCCAACTGCTCGGCGCTCCAAATGAGGCCGCGGCCCGCGGGTGGATAGAGCGGACGGCGATGCTTGCGCGGGTCATCCAACACGCCGCCGAGAACGGGTGTCCCCTGCGTCAACACCGGCGCGTCCGGAGAAATCTGAATGCGCCAACCCCCGGGAACCGGCTGGTAGCGATTGAATTCATCCCCCGGCCGGTCGGAATTCAAAGGACTGTGGCCACACAGGACCATCATTTGAACGGCGCACCATACAAATTCCATAGACCGTGGCTCTCCTTTTTCTAACCTTCCTCCTTGAAAGTGACGTTAGTGTTCCATCGCCAAAGCACTTTGTCAATGTTGACGGCTGGGTATCAGCACACTAAAATTATCAGTTGCTTCACCCGAAAGGCATATCGGTTTCTGATGACTAGCGCGTTTAATGCTCGGCGGCATCGCCGGCGGCCTACGATTAACATTACGTCGTTGATTGACGTGATGTTTTTGTTGCTGATTTTCTTCATGATTTCTTCGACGTTCCGCGAGCATCTGGGGATTGACGTGTCGTTACCGGAAGCGGCCACGGCGGCGAATCAGGAAATGACGTCTCATGAGATTACCATTACCCGCGAGGGGGAATTCTTCTTCGGTGAAAAACTGGTAGATGAGGCGGGACTGCGGGAAGCCATCGCCGCCTTGCTCAAGTCCGACCCGGAGGCGGCACTGGTCCTGCGCGCGGATCAAGCGGCGGATTTTGGGTGGGTGGTGCGCGCCATTGATATTGCGCGGCAGGTCGGGGGCGCGAAGTTGATCATTCCAACTCGGCAGCGTCCGGAAGAAGAGGGGCTTGGGGAGCAGTAACGGCGGTTTCCAGTTTCCGGTTTCTCGGTTCCTGGCGCTCGCAGGTAGGGCAAGGACGACCGCAAGGACGCCAGGCCGGTGTCAGCCCTTGAGGGCGCCGAGGGTGATGCCGCGAGTGAGGTGCCGTTGGAGGAGCAGATAGACGAACAGGGTGGGAATCATGACGATGACGAGGCCGGCGAACATGAGGCCGAAGTCGGTCTTGTATTGGGCTTGGATGCTGACGGCAGCGAGGCCGAGGGGCAGGGTCTTGTTATCGGAGGAGTTCACGAAGACAAGGGCGAACAGGTACTCGTTCCAGATGCCGAGGAAATTGAAGATGGCGGCGGTGACGATCCCCGGCTTGGCGAGGGGCAACATGACGTGCCAGAACACGCGGTACTCGCCGCAGCCGTCCATGATGCCGGCTTCGCGGAGTTCGCCGGGAAGCGATTTGAAGAAGCCGGTCAGGACGAGGATGGTAAACGGCAAGCTGAGCGCGATGTAAATGGTGACGAGGCCGGTAATCGTGTCGTGAAGCTGGACTTCGAGGCCGAGCGGCGCGAGCAGGCGACTGCCCCATCGCGAGAGATAGGTGAACTCGAAGAAGAGCGGGACGAGGACCAGTTGGGCCGGCACCATCATGCCGCTGATGAAGTAGAGAAAGACGGCGCGGTTGCCGCGGAACGGGAAGCGGGCGATGACGTAGGCGGCCATGGCGGAAAACGCGAGAATCCCGGCGAGCGATGCGGCGGTCACGACGAGGCTGTTTAGAAAATAGCTGCTGAATTGGGACTTGACCCAGGCGTTGAAGTAGTTGTCGCGGATGGCTTGGACCGGGGCGTCCGGGGAGACGTCGGGCGGGGCGCCCGTGAACAGCCAAGGTGTGCCGAAGGGGTTGCGGAAGATTTCCTGTGAACTGCGCAGAGAGTTCTGGAACACCCACCAGAGGGGCAATACCACCGCGAGGAACCAGACAATCAAGATGGCGTACGTCAAGGTCTTTCGAAAATTTGCGGCCATCAGTATTCCAATGCCTCCCGGCGGGACAGCCGCAGCGTAATCAGTGTGGACAGGAACACGAGGACGAAAAGCAGCACGGCCACGGCGGAGCCATATCCGACGTTGTACTCGGAAAAAACTTTTTGATAGAGCAACGTGGCCAGGACGTGGGAATCCTTGGAGGGAAACTGGTTCTCCATAATCCAAATCGGGTCAAAGAACTTGAGACAACCGATGAGCAGGAACACGAGACCGACGGTCAACACTTCCCGGATCAGCGGCAATGTGATATAGAAGAACTGGGCGACGCCGGAAGCGCCATCGAGCACGGCGGCCTCGTAGAAGGTCTCCGGGATATTTTCCATGGCCGCGAGGAACAGGACCAGGTAAAAGCCGGTGGCGGCCCAGACCATCATGGGGATGACCGCGTAGATGAGGTGCTTCGAGTCCACGAACGGGTAGGGCAAGTCCACGGTGACGTCGCCCCGTCCCAGCCACTGAAGCGGCAGGCGCAACTGCGACGCGCCGCCGGCCAGCCATTTCAAGAAGCCATTGATCACGCCGAAGTCCGTGGTGCTATACAGCAGCACCCAGAGGAGCGAGATGGCGACCGACGAGATTACGTTGGGGAAGAAGAACGTTACGCGGAACAGCCCGGCGCCGTGCACGCGCCGGTGGAGCAGTGCCGCGAAGAAGAGCGAGAGCGCAGTGATACAGGTCGCGCCGGCAACGATGAGGATCAGATTATGTCGCAACGCAATCAGGAAAATGTCGCTCTCGTTGAAAAGGAGCACGAAGTTTTCGTATCCCACCCATTTCGGTTCGGAGAAGCCGTCCCATTTCTCGAGACTGTAGAGAAGGGCGCGCACACAGGGGACCGCGACGAAGGCGGTGAAGAGAATAAACGCCGGCGCAAGGAAACTGACGATGAAGAGGCTGCGTTCGCGGTTCCGCTTCACGACGGCTCTCCAAACTCGACCGGGTTAAACGGGACAAACGGCGGGATAATCAGGTCCGGGTCGTGTCGCGCCTGGCGCACGCCGGCATCGAGCCGCCGCCCGAATTCCTCCGGCGAAATCTCGCCGCGCATCAGCGACGACAAGTTGGGATTGAGCACCTGCGACAACCATTCCGGCAATAGCGAGGTAATGCGGTCCTGAAAGATGCCCGGAGCCACGTCCATCATGTCGAGTACGGACTGGAGGGCCGGGGAAAGCGCTTCGCGCGGCACGGCGCCTTTGAGCGGGGAAATGATTCCGATACTCGAGCCGATATCGGGCGCGTAGGGGGGCGAAATTAGAAAGCGTAGGAAATCGAGGGCCAATTCGGGATAGCGCGATTCGGCAGGAACAAAGAAGAGTTCGCTCCCCTGCCCGTTGAACAGCCGCGGATTCCCTTTGCCGCCTTCGACGGCGGGGACGTTGAAGGCGCGCATTTCAAAGTCCGGCGGGGTGGTGTTTTTCATCTCGTTTTCGAGCCAGATACCGCAGAAGATCATCGCCGCTTGATCGTTCACGAACTGGAGTTGGCTTTCGGTGTGCGTCATGGCCAGCGCGCCGCGTTGGAAATGATGGACGGCCATGTCCTGAAGCAACGTTGCTGCTCGGATTGCGTCGGGGTGGGAAAACGCATCGGGTTCGAGCGCGTTGATACGGTTGATCGCCGCCAGGCCGCCGCAGCGCTGGACGAGCGAGAAATAGGTGTACCACGCGTAGAATGGATACTTGCCTTGGAAGGCCAGAGGGGCGATTCCGTCGCGTTTGATTTTATCGCATAGCGCGTCAAACTCGGACCAAGTCCGCGGCGGCGTCCAGCCATGTTCGCGGAAAAGCCGGGCGCTGTACCAACAAGACCATGCGGCAAACGCGCTGGGAATCGCGTAAACGTTATCGCCGCTGCGGTAGGTGTCGAGTGTGCCGGCGATGAAGAGGTCGCGCCAGCGGTGTTCGGGATCGCCGTAGGCCGGTTGGTCGAGCGCGGAGTCAATCGGGTAGAGCTTCCCATCGGCAATAAGCCGCCACATGGGAAGACCGGTGACGAGGACGACTTCGGGTGGGTCGCGTCGCAACAAGCGGGGTTTGATCTTCTCGACCACGCGCGGGTCGCCCCAGAGCTCGATGCGGATGCCGTCGCTCGCGTGCTGTTCGCTATAGAGGCGGGCCATCTTCTCGTGCCAATCAATTCCGTAGCCGCCTTCGAAGATAGCCACCTCGATAGTCTTCACCGGGTCGGCGGCGGAAGGCGCGGGACGGATGATCTCGCACCCGCAGAGGAGGGAGGCGAGGAGTGACGCTGTAAAGCATTTCGGAAATAGCTGCATGCAGAGGAAATTGTAGTTGGGCAGTGGGAACGCGGGCAAACTAGCTTGGCCTACGCTCGGTCTGTTGGGTTGGGCGAGTCGTGAAGTGCGCAGTCAAGTAAACTTGCCTATGCCACCCACCCGATTATGAATCTCGATTACGATTCGCGATTGCGCGTACGCGCATCAGGCTCGATTAGGAGCGAGATCGAGGTGTGGGCTTGAATTGGGGTTGCGGGGAAATTAGTATGGGCGGGCAGTGAAGTTGGGTCGGGTTGGAGTCGTGATGGACGGTAGCGAATCACAGTTCAGAGGGGGGAACTTCGGGCGGGATACGCCGGGAACCGGGGTATGAAGATTGCCATACTCGGGACGCGGGGGATACCCGCGAATTATGGGGGATTCGAGACTTTTGCCGAGCAGTTGAGTGTGCGACTCGCGGCGCGCGGGCATGAGGTGACGGTCTACTGTCGCAAGGCGAACTATCCGCATCCCATCCAGGAGTACAAGGGCGTCAAGCTGGTCACGCTTTCCAGCGTGCACACGAAGCATTTTGATACCCTGTCGCACACCTTCGTTTCGATGTTGCATTTTCTCTTTCACTCCGGCGACATCGCATACGTCTGCAATTGCGGGAACAGTTGTCTGACCTGGATGCCGCGGTTGCTGGGTGTCAAAGTCCTCTTGAATACCGACGGTCTGGAATGGGAGCGAGCGAAGTGGAGCGGGTTTGCGAAGGCTTATCTGAAGGCATCGGAATATCTGGCCATGCGGTTCCCGAACGTGATCGTCTCGGACTCGCGCGCCATTCAGGATTACTATAAGAGGAAATTCAACACGGATAGCGCATACGTGGCGTACGGTGCGGACGTGGTCGAGCGGGGAACAGGCCGGGAATTGTTGTCACAGGTCGGGGTCGAGTCGGAGGAGTATCTGCTGTTTGTCAGCCGGCTGGAACCGGAGAATAACGCGCACCTTTTGGTGAAGGCCTTCGAACAGGTGAAGACGGACAAGAAATTGTTGATCGTCGGCAGCGCGCCGTTCGCAAATGAATATATTCAGTCGCTCAAGTCCACGAAGGACTCGAGAATTCTCTTTCCGGGCGCGTTGTATGGCGAGATGTACCATGCCTTGCGGGCGAACGCGTATCTCTATATTAACGCGATGGAAGTCGGCGGGACGCACCCGGCGATCCTCGAGGCGATGGGCGCGGGGAACTGCGTGCTAGTAAGTGATATTCCGTACAATACCGAGGTGTTGAGCGACGCCGGGGTCACGTTCCGGAATCGCGACGCCGACGATTTGCGGGACAAAATGCAGTGGCTATTGGACAACCCGGCGGAGGCGCGGCGGCTGGGCGAACTGGCGAGGGAGCGGATTCGAGAGCATTACAATTGGGACCGAGTGGTGGACGAGTATGAGCGGTTGTTTGAAAGTCTGGTGAGGTAGTGCGAGGTTCAAAGTGCAACGTGCGAAGTACGAAGTGCAAGGCGTGCAGTACCTCTCGTGTAATCCCCGTGTGGACGGGGGATGGAGTGCGAGATGGCGGGTGAGTCGTCAAAGGTGAGTTCTGGCGGTAAGCGGAGTTTGGCGCTGGACCCGAATATTCGGGCACGGCTGGGGGATACTCGGTATCGCCTGATTAAGCTTTGGGTGCAGGATGTGAACGGTCCGTTCGAGGCGGCGCTCGCGCCACATGTGTCGAATCCGACCGTATTGCTCGATGCGGGATGCAGCCGGGGCGACCCGGACATCCCTTCAATCCAGCGTGCGCGGCAGGCCGTGGGTTGCGACGTGGATTTGGCCGGACTGCGAGGAAATACACTCGAACGTGACCGCGTGCTCGCGGGACTCGAGGCACTGCCGTTCGCGGACGAATCGTTCGACGTGGTGGTCTGCAAGTGGGTCGTCGAGCACCTCAGCGCGCCGCGGCGCATCTTCCGCGAATTCTGGCGTGTGTTGCGTCCGGGCGGCGTGGTGGCCATCCTGACGCCGAATCGTTTCAGCATGTTTGCGCTCGTTGCGCGACTCGTTCCCTACAGGCTCAAACAGGCATTCAAGGCGTATTTGTTTGGAGGCCACGAGGAAGACACGCATCCGACGTTGTACCGTGCGAATACGATACGGGCGCTGCGCCGGACGATGACGGCCGCCGCCTTCGTTGAAGAGCGGATCGCACCGCTGCCGGGCATATGGGCCTTTTTCATTTTCTTGAAACCGCTGGCGCTGGCCGTGCGGGCAATGGAATACGTGCAACTCCACACGCCGGGCCTACGACTCATGAGCACGCATATAATGGGGGTATGGAGAAAATAAGTACCAAGTGACGAGTTCCGAGTAGCGAGTACCGAGAACCGAGCATTGCCGAATTGAGCAACCAGAAATGAAGCGCGATTACGAAGTATCGTGCGCCAAACTGGAAACGGGAGACCGGAAACTGGAAACTCAGAACCAGGGACCAGTAACTAACAACTAGCAACGAGCAACTAAACGACATGGATTGGCAAGGGCGAAAGGTAATGGTCACTGGGGCGGGTGGCTTCATTGGGAGTCATCTGTGTGAACGGTTGCTGGCAATGGGCGCGGAAGTGCAGGGCATGGTGCGGGGGAACATGCAGGGGCGAATTGGGTATCTGGCCGACTTGCCGGCGGAACTGCACAAGCATTTGACGATATTCAGCGGCAGCATCCTGGACGCGCCATTTACGCGCGAGGCGACGGTCGGTTGTGACACGGTGTTTCACTTGGCCGCAATCACCAGTGTGGCGTATGCGCACTCGAATCCCGGGGAGACTATTCTGACGAATGTGCTTGGGACGCTGAACGTGTGCTCGGCGGCGCGGCATGAAAAAGTGCGGCGCTTGGTGCACACGTCGTCCGGCGGCGTGTACGGGAGCGCGCGGGATGCTCGGCCGATCAGCGAGACCCATCCGCTGACGGCGCATAATCCGTATACCGCGTCCAAACTAGCGGCGGACAATGTCGTCGAAAGTTTCTATCGTTCGTACGATGTGCCGGTGACGACGTGTCGCATCTTCAACGTATACGGTCCGCGCGTCGGCAAATTTCTCATCATACCCACGGTAATTTTGCAGCTTCTGGAGGAGAATGAGGTCAAGTTGGGCGACCTGACGCCCGCGCGGAATTTTACGTACGTGAGCGACATCGTGAGCGCGTTCATCCGCATGGCTGAGTCGGAAGAGGTAATCGGAGAAGTCGTCAATTTTGGTTCGGCGGAGGTCATCACCGTCGGCGAGTTGCTGGCGCTGATTGCCCGGCTGATGGGCCGCGAAAATGTGCGTATCGTTTCTGATCCGCAGCGGTTCCGTCCGCCGAAGAGCGAGATTCAGGTGACCGTAGCCGATACGTCGAAGGCGCGCAGTTTGCTGCAATGGGTACCCAAAGTGGGTTTGGAGGACGGTCTGCGGAAAACCATTGACTGGATCGCGGATGGCGGATATGACAAGGTGATGTTGTATAAAGGGCGGTGGCCGTGAGAGGGAATTGGACGTATAGGACCCATACAAGAGTGGGGGGCTTCTTTTGCTTCGCCTTGATGTTGATGTGCGGTGTCTGGGTTCGGGCCGATGAGGTCCGTTACCACGGTTTTCAGATGGACGAGCGGAACCGCCTGGTTATCGAGCAGGAGAAGAACGTCGTCCGCGTGTGCCTATTGAAGCGGACTCGGCCCGCAGGTAGTTCGAGCCTGGAACTCGTCGCGGGCGAGTCCAGTGCGAAAGGGGGACGGCTTTCGGACTTGGAAGTTCTGGCGCAGGTGCGCACCGAGGTGCTTAAGCCGGCGGCGCCGAACCTGTTGCGAAACCCCGGGGAGCGGTATAGAATTACGGTGGAAGGAGTCGCCGTGGAGCCCGGTTACGCATCGGTCGTGGAAGTATCGGCGGATAAGGCGCGCGAGACCGTGTGGGCCCAAGTGGAGAAACTTCGTGTGCGCACCCACGGTCTGCAGAACGATGCCCTGTGGCACGGAGGGCAACTCGCTCTCGGCATCTTGAGCGACGCCGGGTTCCTGCCGGCCGACCTTTCCCTGACTGTAAAGAAGAGCCACGTAGCTCAAACCAAGATTCGTGATAAGAAGAAGCCGGCGGCACAATTTCCGGCGGGCCGTGGCGGAAGCGGTGAAGCGAAGACCAACGGGGGTGAAGTAGCGGAGTAACGCATAATGCTTTTGATGCGGTGCGGAAGGCGGTATCGAGGCGCGGCGATCATATTTCTTCTCGGGGTGCTGTGCGGTTGTGCGACGACGAGCGGCATACGGGTGCTGGATGCGAAGGGTCGGCCCAAAACGATCACGCCTGAAGAAGTCTCTACATGCGGCGCGACGGAGCAGCCCTATTTGCTGCAAGTGGGCGATCAAATCGCCCTTAGCTTTGCTCAACACACGCTACGTCAGGGGGAAGTCCCGTGGGATTACCGCATCGAGGTCGGTGACAGCATGGAGGTGCGGCTGTCCGAGGATTCGGCGGACCGCGAAAAATACCGGATTGACGTCGGCGACGTCGTCGGGATTAGCTTCCTGAACAATTGGCCGTTGAATGTCACGCGTACGGTGCGGCCTGACGGGAAAATTACCGTGACGGAAGTCGGGGACATGCAAGCGGCCGGGCTGACGGCGGAGCAATTGCGCCGGCGATTGACCGACGCGTATGCGGCGAGCGGTCTGATCCAAGGCGAGCCGAAGCTGACCGTGAATGTGGACTTTGTTAATGGCGACCGCCTGGACGCGATGAGTCGCAACGTGGTGGTGCGCCCCGACGGCGGCATCCGTCTGCCGATGTTGAAAGAGGACGTGCACGTGGCCGGACTGACTTTGGGCGAAGCGTCCGAAGTAGTGCGCAAGGCGGCGTCGCAAGTGTTGCGGAATCCGCCGGTAGTCGGCTTGGTCGTGTTTCCGGCCACCGCGACGGTACTTTCCGGCATGGGCGGGACGTTCGCGGTGCGGCCGGATGGTAGAATCTCGATTCCGCGGTTGGGCGATGTCCAGGCGGCGGGTTTCAGCCTGGAGGAATTCAGCAAGAATCTTCGCGAAAAGTGCGCGCAAGTGGCGCATAATCCAGTGGACGTTGCCGCAAATCTGCTTGCCGCGACCGGTTCCCGCGTGTACGTCGGGGGGGAGGTCAACGCGTCGGGCGTGTATCCGTTGGATGCGAACCCCACGGTATTGCAGGCGATCTTGTTGGCACAGGGGCCGAAGAACACCGCGCGAATGAACCAGGTGTTGGTCATCCGAAGGAATTCGGAAGGCAAGCCTTTCGTATTTCAGACCAATCTGCACGCCGCACTGTTCAAGGGACTTACTGAAAACGACTTTCCTCTCCGGGCGTTCGACATCGTGTACGTACCCAAGAAGCCGATCGCGAAAGCGAATCTGTTTGTCGAGCAGTACATCGAGGAGATTGTGCCGTTTGACAACAATCTGGGGGTGAACGCCGCGTATTACATCAACGAGCAGAAGGTGGATTCGAAGAGCCGCAGCACTACGCTGGGCCTCACCGCAATCCCGGGATTTCCGTAGGCCGGGACCACGAGGACAAAGGGAATGGACCAACGTCAGATTTTCCTGCGCGACATTCTGACCATCCTGTTCAAGCGCAAGGCGCTGATTCTACTGTTTACGGTCGGCGTCGTCGGCGTCGTTTTCGTGGGGAACTATGCCTGGCCGCCGACGTACGAATCCTCGGCCAAAGTGCGGTTGATGCGGGGGCGCGAAGTGTCGCAGCCGGAACCGACGGTGATGCGGTCGGCGGCCAGTATCGCGATGGTGCAGATGACGCCGGAGGACGTCAATTCGGAAATCGAACTCATCTACAGCCAGGATGTGCTCGAGCAGGTGGCGAAACGACTCGAGCTGGAGAAGGGTTTGCCGGTAGGCGGCGGTCCGCTTAAGATCCTGTTTAACGGCGTGAAACGCGTCTGGGATGCCATCCAGTACGCGCTGCAGTTCAAGACGGCCCCCGAGGCACTCCAGGGTGCGGTGGAAGGGTTGCACGAGGCGATACTGGTCGAGCCGGTAAAGAACTCACACGTGTTGGAAATTCGGTGCCGGCTCGGCGATCCGATCCTTGCGCGGAACGTTTTGAGGGAAACGATTGACGCGTATACCAAGAAGCATCTGGAAGTCTTCGCCTCGCCCCAGGGCAGTCCGTTTTTCGTGGAGCAAATGCGGCGGGTGGAAGTGGACCTCGCCAAAGCGCAATCGGCGCTCGAAGTTTTCCGCCAAGGGCACCAAATTACTTCCGTCGAGGCCGAGAAGCAGCTTCTGCTGGAGCAGATTTCCGATGGAAAAAAGCTCCTGGTCCAGTTGGCGGAATCGGAAACCGCGACCGAGGCCGTTAGCGCTGGCGCGGGCGACTCCGCGATCACGGCGGCGCTGTCGCGCGCTACGGACAACACCGTCGTGACCGAGATGCAGTTGCGCCTGCTGGAGTCGGTGCTGGAACGGAACCGGATCATGCAATCGCTGGGACCCAAGCATCCGGACGTGGTCGCGGTGACCAGCGAGATCGAGAACGCGCAGGCGCGCCTGAGAGAGGCGATCTCGACTACGCGGACGACTACGGAAAGCAAAGTCCGCGAACTGGACGAACGGCTGAAAACGCTGAACGAACTCGCGGCAAAACTGGATGAGTTGGAGCGCGAGGTTCGGATTCAGGCCACGGCCTACGAGTACTACGCGCAGAAGCGGGAAGAAGCGCGGGTCACGGACGCGATGGCCAAGGCCGGCATTTCGAATATCAAGATTGTGTCGGCGGCGAGTTTGCCGACAAGTCCGATCCTGCCGCGCAAATTGCTTAATCTGGCGGCGGCGCTGGTTTCGGGCCTGGTGGGCGGTCTGGGGATAGCGTTTTTCCTCGAGTACCTGGACCACGGGATCAAGACGCCGGAAGACGTGCAGCACTTCTTGAAGATTCCGCCAATGGCCTCATTCCTCCACTCCGCTGCGGGCAAACTGGATTCTCGGGAGGCGCAACGGCTGGCCAGCATGCTCAATACACTCTTCGACGCGCCGCTGCAACTCCTACAGGTAACGAGCTCCGTGACCGGCGAAAGCGCGGAGCGTGTAGCGCGTGCGCTGGCGGAGGCGCGCGCCGAGAATCCCTATTCGAAAGCGATCTTCATTGATTTTGCAGGAAACGGCGGGGACGATTTGCCCAAAGGGCCCGGGGTTCTGGAGGTGCTCCAAGGCGGCACAAGTTTAAGCGAAGTGGTCGCGCGGGTCGGTAATCTCACCGTGGTCGGTCGCGGGTCGGCGGGCGAAGGTTACACGTACCTGCTGAACTCGGACCGGATGAAGACGATGCTTCAGGAATTGCGCGACCAATTCGACAGCATCGTGTTCAACGTCTCGCCGGTGCTGCAGCAATCGCACGACGCGCTGGCTCTGGCGCGCGCGGCCGACGGCATTCTCCTGGTCATCCGCGCCGACAGCACGCGCCGCGAAGTGGTGGAGCGCGCCGCCGGCATGCTCACCGAGGCCAAGGGCAAAGTCATCGGCGCCGCACTCACCGAGCGCAAACAAACCATCCCCGCCGCCGTCTACCGGCGGATATGACATTTCTGTCAGGCTGATTCTGCATAAGCGATCGAATGGCCAAAGCCGTTCTGCAGATCTTATGGAACATCATGATGAAGTTTCTGTGCTTACCTTTGACCTGGAATAGGCAGGATCGAGAGTATGGGTATCGGGATATCGCTCTTTTGTGCCCATTCAGAACAAGTGCTATCATTGAGATTGGGAAACTCAAAGTACGATTTGTTTGGCGAGGCTGTGTGGTCTACGGACTAGGAAACGGCGGAGTTCGATATGCAAAAGAGACGACCACAAGAAACCCCTGAGGCGCGCGAATCCGGGGCCCCTGGATACGAGCGGGTGCGCGTGGGCGATCTCCATTTTGATCGAAAGAACCCAAGGCTTGTGGAGTATCTTGAAGGAGAGGAGGCTTCACAGGAACGGTTGCTGGAAGTACTTTGGGAAAACATGGCGGTGGATGAGATTGCCATGTCAATTGCGGCTAGCGGGTATTTCGATCATGAGCCATTGTTCGTTTTGGAGGAAGAGAAGACTCTGGTTGTCATCGAGGGGAACCGGCGACTGGCCGCAGTGAAGCTACTGCTGGACAAAGATGCGCGCGAACGGCTCCGGGCCACCGACCTGCCTAAGATCTCCGCTACCCGGGCAAGATCCCTAGAGTTACTGCCCGTCATTCGCACTACCCGGAAGGGGGCGTGGCAATACCTTGGCTTCAAACATGTCAACGGACCGGCAAGATGGGATGCATACGCGAAAGCCCAGTACATTGCCCGGGTGCGAAACGACTTTGAAATCTCTTTGAATGAAATAGCTCGTCAGATTGGCGACAAACATAGGACCGTACAACGCCTGTACAGAGCCTTGATGGTCATCGAGCAGGCAGAGAACGCGAAGGTTTTCAGGCGAGATGATCGATACAAGAGACATTTCTCCTTCTCTCACTTATACACGGGCTTGGACTACGATGGGATCGCGGAGTTCATCGATCTTCGGTCTGAGTCGCATGAGTCACGTAAGCCCGTTCCTGAAAAACGTTTAAAGGAGCTTAGCGAGCTCTGCACTTGGCTTTACGGCGACAAGTCTCGTGATCTGCCACCAGTTGTAGAGACACAAAATCCAGACTTGCGACGGCTGAACGAGGTGCTTCGCGAAAAGAAAGCTACCGCGGCATTACGCGCGGGGTTGCCGCTACTTCTAGCATTGGACGTAAGCTATGGTGATGAGCGGGTATTTCGCGATGCACTCATCCGGGCGAAGGAGGCGCTTCAAAAGGCGAGGGCTACCCTTTCGACCGGATTCCAAGGCGAAGATGACCTGCTGCGATTGGGAGATGATGTGTACAAATTGGCCCTCGATCTCGTGCAAGAGATGGAACTCAAGAAAACTCCGCGCAGACTAAGGCCGGTACGCCGAACTGCGAACGAATGAGCGACCTACTCACTGTACCGGCAGCTCACCGAGACAATATCTCTGCAATTGCTGATTTCGCCGAAATCGAGTGCCTACGGCGGAATGATTGGAGTGTATCGATCAATGACATCGTGCACATGATACAACGCGAAGCCGATGCCAATGATATTCAATTTCACACGGGAATCGAGCAGTACGTATCCGATTCCTTCGGCGATATGGAGCTTCGTTTTCGGCACTGTGGACACGACGGCAGCGGGTATCCTTTCGAGCTTTCTGAAGACGGCACACTTTTGCGGATGAGGTCTCTGGGAATGCCGAGCTACGCGCCCCCCGTTCAATTGTATCTCTACCTTTTGCTGATTACGCGTATGGATATGCGAACTGATCGCGTGCAAGGTGGCAAGGACGCAACAAGAATTTTCGAGGAACTCTCCAAGGAAGTTGGGGTCCGCTTCTTAGGAGGTCCAAACGGCAGCGTCAGGGGTCTAGTTTTTGGTACGGGCAGGCGTGCGGGAATGCTCAGTGATGAGGCTGATCTTAGTAAGACTGCATTCGCGCGTAGGGTGAACAGTCTTTGCCAGCAACTGTGCGAAGGTTTGGATTTCAACCCACACCCAAATACGCGTTTGAGAGCTCGCGATGGAAAACTCGACGTGGTTGTTTGGAGAGGATTCACAGACAGAAGATCGGGACAGCTAATCGCATTCGGCCAATGCAAAACGGGAAAACACTGGCGGGACGACTTAACCAAGCTTCAGCCTGAAGACTTTTGCCAGAAGTGGATGAGAAAGCCACCCGCGGTAAAGCCAGTCCGACTGTATTTTATCTCAGACCGAGTACTGCTATCGGAGTGGTACGAACGCTGCGTTGACGGGGGAATCCTCTTCGACCGGTGTCGCATCGTTGAATATGCCGGCGATTTGCCTCCCGGACTTCTGAGACGTATTGACATGTGGGTTCGCGCGGCCTGCAAAATCCATGAACTAAAACTGCCATGAGACACCGCTTCCATTCCCTTTGCCCATACTTCGCCATGTTTCCAGAGTCATTCGCGGCGGAGTGGATCGATAGTTTGACCGCACCTGGCGATGTTGTTCTGGACCCGTTCAGCGGGCGGGGAACGACAGCTTTTCAAGCGTTGTTAATGGGTAGACGAAGTGTAGCCTGCGACGTAAACGATGTGGCGTTCTGTCTGACTAAGGCAAAAACCAACGCTCCAAAACTGTTCGCACTGCGAAGGCGCATCACGCAGCTTGAGCGGCAGTTCGACAGCGGGGCATATCGTCCACGGGTGGAAGAAAATGGAGAGTTCTTTCGACACGCTTTCGCGCCACGAACTCTCGAGCAATTGCTCTATCTCCGCGACGTCGTCAAATGGCGCGAAAGCAACGTGGATGCCATGATCGCCGCGCTCATTCTTGGGTCGCTACATGGTGAAATTGACGCATCTCAGACGTACTTGAGCAACCAAATGCCACGCACGATTTCGACGAAACCGGCGTATTCGGTACGGTACTGGAAACAGCACGGCCTTACCCCTCCGGACCGCGACGTGTTCCGGGTTCTTCGGGACAGGGCGGCCTTCCGCTACGAGTCTGATCCTCCCAAGGGAAAAGCGCTGGTATTCCACAAGGATATGCGAGAACTACCCAGGCTGCGAAACAAACTCCCCGGACATATCCGTGCCGCCATTACGTCGCCACCCTACTTTGACGTAACCAATTTCGAAGAAGACCAATGGCTTCGGCTCTGGTTGTTGGGAGGGCCACCTTACCCAACGCGGAACAGGGTTTCGCGAGACGATCGACACACCTATGAGCAATCTTATTGGTCGTTTATTGCCGATATGTGGCGAAGCCTCGGCACGGTATTATCGCCAAAAGCCCACGTGATCATCCGTATCGGAAGCACACGCGTCGACGCGGGGCATTTGGAGAGGGCGCTAACTGCATGTAGCCGATTTTCGGAGCGGCGCGTACGGCATCTGTCTACCTCTGTTAGCGCTTTACGACACCGTCAGACCGACGCCTTCCGACCGGGAAGCAAAGGAATCGGGATAGAGGCTGATTGTCATTATCGGTTTGATGATTAGTGACCGCTTTAGGTTTTCCGGCGCTTTGTCGCTTTCCCCGCGTTCTTCTATCCAGCAGTTTCCCGACGTTGCCGATTGGGCGGAACGAGAGTTTCGTCTCCATGCAAATTTGCATTTGAAATGCAAAATTGCACGGGATTACAATCGTTGCTATGAACTACATTCGCCGAACGTTGGAGACAGTGCTGGCC
>JACQVH010000115.1 GCA_016209895.1 Candidatus Hydrogenedentota bacterium
GTGTCCACGGCCTCGCCCGCGACCGCATCCACGGCCTGTTTAATATGCCGCAGGATCATCGCCGTCAACTCTTCGATCTGAAACTGCTCGCCGAAGACTTCGGTGCCTTGAAAACCCACGTAGCGCAAAGCACTCTTCAGTGATTGGAACAGGCGGCCCGGCGAATTGACCTCGACTAATGCCTGCGTCCGGACCGCTTCCCGGATATCGCCGGCGTACTCTCTGGGGCGGTAGCCTTCCGACTTGTCCGGTTCGGACGGTACGTAAGCTTCAATGGCCACACCCAGGTCCACCTTTCGGAGGACCACCTCCCGGCCGACGTTACGGTCAATGAACGCATTCGCCGCGGACCGGCCCACGATCCGCTCCCCTTCCCGCGTAATATAGAGTAAGGAAGGAAGCGCCAAAGGATTATCGTTGGTGCGATCCAGTTCGAGAACCCGCACGGAGGCCCCATTACCAAAGGCGACGCTGGAATTGGTGGTCCCGAAATCTACGCCACAATAGACTTTTGGCATTATCCCTTCCCCATCATACTGGCGACTATAATCACGGTCCCGTGTTCCCGGTGGCTGCACTTCAATATTTGGTAGTAACAATCCCGAGGTCGGTTTGCATTTCTTTCCGATCCTACAAGATCAGCATCGCGTCCCCATAAGAATAGAAGCGGTACCGCTCCCGAATCGCCATCCGGTATGCCTCCAGGATGAATCCCCTTCCTGCGAAGGCGCAAACCAAAGCCAACAGACTCGA
Organism: Candidatus Hydrogenedentota bacterium; assembly: GCA_016209895.1. Lineage (GTDB taxonomy): Bacteria > Hydrogenedentota > Hydrogenedentia > Hydrogenedentales > SLHB01 > JACQVH01. Next base: position 754 of record JACQVH010000115.1, read on the forward strand.
CCGGGGAAGGTGAAAATTGGTGACTAGAGCGTCCACCGCGTGAAAAGCATACGGGGGGTACATATAACGATCCGTACTTCCGCGTCCGGGCTGGTACGAATGGTTGCGGAATCGGGTCTCGAGGACCCGGGCTGCGGTCGTGCCCACGGCCACTACCCGCCCGCCGCCCGCGCGGGTCTGGTTGAGCCGTTCAGCAGTACCTTCCGGCAAGTCGAACTCCTCCGATTCCACGACGTGGTCTTCTAAGCGGTCGGTCTTGATGGGGCGGAACGTGCCGTAACCCACGTGCAACGTAAGATAAGAAGTAGCGATGCCCGCCTGCGTTAACGAAGCGAACACTTCCTCCGTGAAGTGAAGCCCGGCCGTGGGCGCCGCCACCGCTCCTGGGACGCGCGCGTAGATCGTTTGATAGCGCGTCCGGTCGGCGTCATCGGGACGGTCCCGATGAATGTAGGGAGGCAATGGCACCTCGCCAGCCTCCTCCAGCAATTCCAAAACGTTCGGCTTCTCAAAGACCACCCGGCGATGGCCGCCCGGCAGGATGTCTTCGATAGTCGCGCGAACTCCGCCGGAAAGTTGCACGGCCGTCCCCGGCCGGACTTGTCGCGAGGGGCGCACCAATACGTCCCACTCGCCGGGCGCCATTTCCCGCAACAGCAGTAATTCGACCTTGCCCCGGGTCGCAAGCTTAAATCCCCGCAACCGCGCCCGAATCACCCGCGTATCGTTCAGCACCAGGCAGTCTCCGGCGCGTAAATGCGTCGCGAGTTCGCGAAATACCCCCGTGCGAATCGTCCGTGGTTGGCGGTCCAAGACCATAAGCCGGGACTGATCGCGTTGCTCCACCGGGTGCTGCGCGATCCGTTCCGCCGGCAGTTCGTAGTCTAATTCCGAGGTCAACATCTGTCCCGATTCTTTCCCATCCAAGGGTCCGGACTCGTCTGACGGGTCCGACGCGTCCGACCGGTCCGACGCGTCCGACCGGTCCGACTCGACCCTCCTCCAAGTGAGCCTTGATCATCTCATGAATTAGTTGTAGGATGCATGTTTGTGCAGGTCTGGTACGGGGTGATTAGATAACGGGCTGATAAGAACGCTGATTTTTGGGCTAGTGCACGGGCAGCAGGCAAGCTGCGGGGGAACTGCTGCCACCAATTCGGACTGGCAAGTACCCGCGGGAAGGAGCATATCATGGTCAGGGAAATCAAGCGTGTAGCAGTGCTGGGTTCGGGGGTGATGGGCAGTCAGATCGCGGCCCATCTCGCCAATTGCGGCATTCCAAGTCTCATGTTGGACATTGTACCGCCCGGGCTCTCGAAAGAAGACGCCAAGGACAAAACCAAACGGAACGGCTTCGCGATCAAGGCCAAAGAGAACCTGCTTCGCCTTAAGCCCTCTCCCATTTTCCAGAAGTCCGGCCTCGATCTCATCGAAATCGGCAATCTCGAAGACGACCTCGATAAAATCGGCGATTGCGATTGGATCATCGAAGTCGTAAAGGAAGACCCCGAAGTCAAGCGCGCGCTGTTCAAGAAAGTCTCGCGCCATCGCGCTCGTGGCTCGATTGTCACCACCAACACCAGCGGCGTGCCGCTCCATTCGCTGGTCGAGGTCATGAGCCAGGACCTGCGGCGGAATTTCCTCGGCACCCATTTCTTCAACCCGCCGCGCTACCTCAAGCTTGTCGAGATCATTCCCGGCCCGGACACGTCCCCACGGCTCATCAAATTCATGGCGGACTTCGTCGAAAACGTGCTGGGTAAGGGCGTCGTCTACGCCAAGGATACGCCCAACTTCGTAGCGAACCGCATTCTCACTTTTGCCTCGCAATTCATCATGCACGAAATGACCAAGGATGGCTTGACCGTCGAGGACGTTGACGCCTTGACCGGACCCGAAATCGGGCACGCGAAATCGGCCACCTTCCGCACCGCCGACATCGTCGGGCTGGACA
>JACQVH010000111.1 GCA_016209895.1 Candidatus Hydrogenedentota bacterium
ACGCCGCTCACGCTGGGCCAGGAGTTTTCGGGCTACGTCCAGCAACTGACGAACGGCGTCGAACGCGTCGAGTCCGTCATGCCGAAGCTGAGCGAATTGGCCCTGGGCGGCACGGCGGTCGGTACCGGACTGAACACGAAGAAGGGCTACGACGTAAAGGTCGCCCGAAAAATCAGCGAGCTCACTGGCCTGCCGTTTAAGACCGCCCCGAACAAGTTCGAGTCGCTGGCCGCGCACGATGCGATGGTCATGGCGTCCGGCGCTCTGAAGACGGTAGCGTGCAGCCTGACGAAGATCGCGAACGACGTCCGCTGGCTCGCGAGCGGTCCGCGCTGCGGTCTGGGCGAAATCCGGATTCCCGAGAACGAACCGGGTTCTTCGATCATGCCCGGCAAAGTGAACCCGACCCAATGCGAGGCCGTGACCATGGTCGCGGCGCAAGTGATTGGCAACGACACTACAATCAACATTGCCGGCGTGTCGGGCAATTTCGAGTTGAACGTGTTCAAGCCGGTGATCATTCACAATCTGCTGCAATCCATCCGGCTGCTGGCCGACGCCGCGAACTCGTTCCGCGAGCATTGCGCCGTCGGCATCGAAGCCAACGAGACGCGCATCGCGGAATTGCTTCACAAATCTCTGATGCTGGTGACCGCGTTGAATCGCAAGATTGGTTATGACAACGCGGCGAAAATCGCCAAGGCGGCCTACCGGAACAACACGACCTTGCTCGAAGAGGCCGTCGCTTCGGGGTTGCTTTCAGAAGCGGAGTTCCGACAGCTTGTGGACCCCAGTAAGATGGTCGGGCCGTCAGATTAGTTGGGAAGGGAACATTACTCTATGACACCACGTGAACGATTTATTGTGGCATTGGAACGGCGTCCCATTGTGGGCCGGGTACCGCATTTCGAGTTGGTCTTTTTTCTGACCATGGAGGCCTTCGGCAAGGTGCATCCGAGCCACCGCCATTACGGCCAGTGGGAGCAGATGTCGGAACGGGAGCGGCAACTCCACCGCGAAGACCAGGCGGATCTGTTTGTTATGACCGCGCGCCGCTACGAACATGGGGCGATCTTTCTGCATCCGAATCCGGGTCGTGAGGAAGAGCAACTGCGAATGATAGACCTCGTCCGCGAGAAGAGCGGTGACGAATTCTTTCTGATGTTGCACGGGGATGCCACGTTTTCCATTCCCAACGGCCAGGAAATGCAGAAGATGGCCGTCTGGTTCTATGAAAACTTCGATGAGGCCAAGGCCCAGGCCGATGAAAACGTGAATCGTATGCTCGAGCGCGCGGAGCGCCTGGCCAAGCAAGGTGGCTTAGACGGTTTCGCCCTGTGTGCGGACTATTGCTTCAACACCGGGCCATTCCTCAATCCGGAGATGTTTTCCGAGCTCGTCACACCGTATCTCGTCCGACTGTGCAAGGGGCTGCGCGATTTAGGCTTCTACGTAATCAAACACACCGATGGCAACATCATGCCGATAGTTGATCAACTGGCGAGCGCCAAGCCGCATGCGCTCCACTCGCTGGACCCGCAGGGCGGCGTGGACATCGCCGAGGTGAAACGACTCTACGGCGATCAACTCTGCCTGATCGGCAACGTCAACTGCGGCCTGCTGCAGTCGGGCACGGATGAAGAAGTCATCGAGTCCGCACGCTACTGCATCCGCCACGGCATGCCGGGCTACGGCTACATCTTCTCCACCAGCAACTGTGCCTACACCGGTTTGCCCCTGGAACGGTACGAACTTATGTGGAAAATCTGGCACGAAGAGGCCATCTACCCGGAGTCGGCGGAAGCCGTAGTTTCAAAGCCGTCCCGGCTCGAGCGCGCTCCCGCGAAGCACTGAAACGATTCCGATTCTTTCATCACGAAGGCACAAAGGACACCAAGGTCCGCAAAAAGAAAAGGCCCGCTAGAGATTAGCGGGCTTTCAATCTTGAGGTGCGGGGTTATTTCGGTTCCGCGATATTATCCAGGACCTTTTCGACGCCGCAGGCGAAGTCTTCCATGTCATTCCTCGAGCCCATGAGGATGCTGTGATGGACGGCAATACCGGTCTTGAAGTGAGCATCTTCGCAGACCGGCAGCTTGAACCGTTTGGGGTTGATGGCCTTCCAGTAGTCGGCGCTGATGCGATGCCGGCGCTTGGTGTGCGGCTTGTAGAGCACGCAGTGGTTGAGCGGTTGGTACGGACAATCGAGGTCCGCGTGAGACGGCAGGTGTAGTTCTGCATTCAGCGCCTGGCACACTTTCAGGTTGGATACGCGGTTCAGTCGCGCGGTGTCAATACGAAACACGAAATTGAAATAGCTCTGCAACGTAACTTGTTTGCGGCGCCGCATCGGTTTGACGCCCGGGATTTCCGCCAGCAACGAGTTGAGATACATCGCATTCTGGTCGCGCAACTTCAACTGTTTATCCAGCCGTTTGAGTCCGCCGGCCAGGAGGGCCGCCTGCCACTCGGTCAGGCGGAAGTTACCGGACTGAATCGTGTTGCTGAGGTCACCTTTCCAGCCGCGGCCGCAGTTGCGGAGCGAATAAATCCGTTCAAAAGTCCTCTGGGTCTGGCAGGTATTGAACCCGCCTTCGCCGCTGGGCAGTACCTTGCTTTCCTGGAAACTAAAGCATCCGATCTCGCCGAGGCTGCCGACACGCTTGCCTTTCCATTCCGAGCCGTGCTGGTGCGCGCAATCTTCGATCAGATACAGATTGTGTTTTTTGCAGATGGCCCGCGCCCGGTCCATGTCCGGCATGCAGCCGTAAAGGTGTACGACGATCATGGCTTTCGTCTTCCTGGTAATGGCGGCCTCGGCCAGATCGAGGTCTATGCACCAGGTATCGGGTTCCACGTCCACGAGCACGGGGATCGCATTGACGTCGAGACACGCCGCCGCGGTAGCTTGCCACGTCATCCCCGGTACGATGACCTCGTCGTACGCGCCGATGTCCAAGGCTTCGAGCGCCAATTGGATCGCCACCGTGCCGTTGGCGCAGCAGAGGCCGTACGGCGCGCCGCAGTATTTTGCGAAATCCTCCGCGAACTTCCATTCCGTCGGACCATCGAACGACCATCGGTTCGAGGCCGTGATCTTCGCCACGAGTTTGGCGTCGGCGGCATCGCTGATCGGCCACGCCGGCCACTTCGCCGATTTCGACCGGAGGGGTTTGCCCCCGTTGATGGCGAGTTTAGACATTATGGGAATCTCCTTTCCGTGATAAATGAAGCCCAAGTCACCCCCAGAGAGAGCGAAACTAGCATATTTTCGGTTGCGGCTTCAAATTGCGCGGGGTGCGCCCAGCGCTCACACCGCTTGGAGGGACAGGTCTTCGAGGTGGATTTCGCCGAACTGTTCTTTGCAGAACTGGCGGTAAGGGCCTTTGCTCCGGATAAGTTCGTTATGGGGCCCGCGCTGCACAATCCGGCCGTGGTCGAGCACGAGTACGTAATCACAGTTCACGATGGTAGACAGGCGGTGCGCGATAACCAGCGTGGTGCGGCCTCGCATCAGTTCGCGCAGGGCCTCCTGAATAATCAATTCCGCGCCGGAATCCAGGTTCGAGGTGGCCTCGTCGAGGATCAGGATGCGCGGATCGCGGAGAAACGCGCGCGCAATGCTGACGCGTTGCTTCTGGCCCCCGCTGAGCGTCATGCCGCGTTCGCCGATGATGGTGTCGTAGCCGTCCGGGAGCGCCGAGACAAACTCGTGAACGTGCGCCATCTGTGCGGCGCGCAGCATTTCCGCCTCCGTGGCGTTATGTCGCCCGTAGAGGATGTTCTCTCGAATCGTGCCGCTGAACAGGATGGTGTCCTGAAGCACCATGCCGATATGTTCGCGAAGCGACCGCACTGCGACCTCTCGCACGTCGCGCCCGTCTACGCATACGCCGCCGCCGATGACATCGTAAAAACGCGGCAGCAAATTGGCCAGCGTAGACTTGCCCGCGCCGCTGCGTCCGACCACGGCCACGGCTTGCCCGGGCTCGATCGTGAAGGAGATATCCTTGAGAACGGGTTGGTCCGCTTGATAGGCGAAGCTGACGTCTTTGAACTCGAGGCGACCCACGGGTTGCGTCAAAGGCGTCGCGCCCGGGAGATCGGCGATGTCGGGTTCGCTGTCGAGGACATTAAATACGCGGTCGAGCGCGGCGAGCCGTACCTGCAATTCGGCGGAGTAGTCCGCCAGGCGTCGAGTCGGCAGATACAGGTGTCCCAGAAAACCCTTGAACGTAACCAACGCCCCGACCGTGAAGAGCGGGTCCGTCATCACCAAGTATCCGCCGTAGAAGATCACCAGGATGGGACCGAACTCGGTCAGGAACTCGGCAATGGAAGTCAACGTGACTTGCAGCCGCGACTGGGCCAACACCTTGTTGTAATAAAGCCTATGCCGGCGGAAAAAACGCATCTCCTCGGTTTTCTCCCGCACGAAAGACATGACTACCTGGAGTCCCGAAATCTTCTCCGTAACTTCGCCGGACATTTCCTCCATCTCGCGCTGCACATCAGTGCTTACCGCGCGCAGCCGGGGATTCATGGCCCGGAACACGAGGCCATAGAACGGCAACGTAAATAGGCTGATCGTAGCCAGGCGCCAGTTCATGAAAAAAAGAAAGGCCACGACGACGCACAAAAACACGGTGTCCATGACCAACGCCACGACGCCCCGGTCCAATGCGCCCTGCGCGGTGCTAAGGTCGTTAATCAGGCGCGAAGTCGTGCCGCCGGTTCGCCGCGTGGAATGGTATTTGAGACTGAGCCGTTGCAGGTGGCGATAGAGGTCCCGGCGGATATCGAAAATGGTGCGGTTGCCGGCCACGGCGGCGAGATACGACCGGTAGTAGGTCACCACGGCGCGCACAATGAATCCCAGAGTTAGAATCCCCAGGACCACCTCGAGTCTGAAAATGCGGGTCTCGTACGAAAGGTCAGCCTGAAGCAGAATGTGGTCAATGGCGTATCCGAACAGCCACGGGTCCATCAGGGCCAGCGAGAACTTAAGCCATCCGCAAGCAATGGCCCCGGCAATGAGCAGCCAGTATGGGCGCGTATACCGCAGGAATCGCCAAAAGGTCGGAGACATAATGCGACCCAGTATAACACACGGAGAACGGGAAGATTATTTTTGATTTCGGATTCGCTGTTTTCCGTCGAGTTGATGCCTACCAACTTCGGCCGTGGCGCGAACATTGCCAACCAATTTCTCGACAAAAACCACGTTCGTAGTGACGCCGTCAGGCGTCCTCGTTGGTACTGAACCCACTGGACTGGCGGGGCGGGTCAGGGGGCGCACCCCCGGACGAGTCGTTCCATTCTAGGTCATTTTTCAAGAGTCGGCGGCCTCCACGAGTTATCGGCATAAATTGTTGAGTGGGCCGTCAATAAGGCACCTTGAAGGACTACACTGGGGAATAAATCATCCAGAAGATTTGTTGCTTTTATGGATTTTATTGAATCAGACCGACCTGTGAACGGCACGAATCCATTGACTTTTCCGAAGCTTAAGCGGTACTATTTATTTGATACTTGACAGGAAATGCGACGTTAGCTTGGGGAACGGTGGCTGCACACCTGTCGAGCCACCTTATCCTCAACGCTATCCGGTCCCATGGTTATGACACGAGCGCAGCGTTCCACGTAGGAACGAAGATTCAACGAAAGGCAGGTCATTCGGATGGAGCGGCGCGAGTCGGGTGGCGCGTGGCGAAAGGTGGTCGGCGCGATTCCGGGAGGGGCGAGTCTCTTCTCAATCGCGATCGGGGCCGCGGTGCTGGTGGGCTGGGCAGCCGACATCGCCTTCCTCAAGAGTGTGCTTCCCATTTGGGTCGCCATGAAGGCCAACACCGCGCTCGGTTTCATCCTGGCCGGGCTTTCCCTGTGGTTCCTCCGTCAGGAAGCAATGCCACCAGTCCAGCGGCGACTTGGCAAAAGTCTGGGTGCGGCCGTGGCGCTGGTGAGTGGCCTTACCATCGTCGAATATCTTGCCAAGCTGGACCTGCATATTGATCAACTCATATTCACCGATTCGGCGGAAGCGGTCGCCACTTCCAGTCCGGGCCGAATGGCGATCCACACGGCGCTCAGTTTTGCCATGGTGGGGATTGCGCTACGTGTGATGGACGTTGAAACCTCGAGAGGGGTGCGGTTGGCGCAGGTATTGGCTTTACTTGGCGCATTCGTTCCGTTTCTGATCCTCGTCACTTACGTGTATGACATCCAATTCCCGGGCGCCGTCAATTACACCACCTCTATGGCTTTGCATACGGCAATCACGTTCCTATTGCTTTGCGCGGGAATCCTCCTGGCTCGTCCCCGGCAGGGTTTGATTCGCGAAATTCTGAGCGAGCGCGTGGGCGGGGTTGTAGCCCGATGGATGCTTCCCACAACGATGGTCGCGCTCTTCGTCTTGGGCTGGCTCCGTCTGGAAGGACAGGCCATCGGGCTTTACGGTACGGAAGTCGGCCTGTCCGTGATGGTCGTCTCCAACATAGCGGTGCTGTCCTTTGTAGTCTGGCGCATGGCGCGCGCGCTGAACCGGGCCGATGAGAAGCGGGTCGAGCTGAACCGGGTATTGCTTCAGCGGGCGGAGGAGTTGGCCGCAGTAAACAAGGAACTCGAGGCGTTCAGTTATTCCGTCTCGCACGATCTGCGGGCGCCGCTCCGTACTTTGGACGGATTCAGCCAGATGCTTCTGGAGGATTATGTAGAGAAGCTGGACGAGGAGGGCCGGCGGCGGCTGGAGCGCATCCGGGCGGCGAGCCAACGTTTGGGCCGGCTGATTGACGACTTGCTTTCGCTATCGCGACTGTCGCGCACGGAGGTGAAGTCGGAAACCGTGGACTTGAGCGGATTGGCCGCCGCCATTGCCGCGGAACTGCACCAGAGCGACCCTTATCGCAGAGTGGAATTTGTGATCGCCGATGGTCACCACGTTCAAGGCGACGTCGGTTTGCTCCGGGCCGCGCTTACGAACCTCTTGAATAACGCGTGGAAATTCACGAGCAAGCATCCGATGGCGCGGATCGAGTTCGGCGCGATGCATCTTAACGGACAGACCGTGTACTTCGTGAAAGACGACGGGGCCGGCTTCGACCCTTCTTACACGAACAAACTCTTCGCTCCATTCCAGCGGCTGCACGGCACGCGCGAGTTTGACGGGTCCGGGATCGGCTTGGCCACGGTGCAGCGCATCGTCCGGCGCCACGGCGGCGACATTCGCGCGGAGGCGGCAGTCGAAAAAGGCGCGACGTTCTACTTTACGTTAGGGAAATGATCACCACAGAGGACACGGAGGACACGGAGGACGGAAACGCGGAAAGGAGATTGAGATGGATATCAACGATATATCGGGTTCAATTGAAAGATGGAATTAAGAGGATGATTAACTGATCAGTCCTCTGTGTCCGCTGTGTCCTCAGTGGTGAAGGTGAATGTGTTTGAAAGGAACGTGGAATGACCATGAATAAGAAGGCGATTCTTTTGGTGGAAGACAACCCGGATGATGAGGAATTGACGCTGCGGGGTCTGCGGACGAACAACATCGCCAACGACATCGTGGTGGCGCACGACGGCGTCGAGGCGTTGGAGTATCTGTTCGGGACCGGTCCGCACGCGAACCGCAATCTGGCCGAACAGCCGGCCCTGATCCTGCTGGATTTGAAATTGCCGCGCCTCGACGGTCTCGAGGTGCTGCGACGCATTCGCGCTGATGACCACACGCGGCTCCTGCCGGTCGTGATTCTCACCTCGTCGAAGGAGGAGCGGGATTTGGTGGAGAGCTATCAATTGGGCGCGAACAGCTACGTGCGCAAGCCCGTGGACTTCAACCAATTCTGCGAAGCTGCAAAACAACTCGGGCTCTATTGGCTGGTGCTAAATGAAGTCGTGTCGTAAGAGAAGGGAGACCCGACGTGGGCAAACCGATACGCGTGCTTCTGGTGGAAGATTCTGACGACGATGCGGAACTGATCCTTCGCGAATTGCAGCGTGGAGGATTCGAGATCGAGTTTCAGCGGGTCGAGACCGCGCTGGCCATGCGCGCGGCCCTGGCAGGGGCGGAGTGGGACTTGGTACTGTCCGACTATCGTATGCCGGATTTCAGCGGATCGGGATCGCTGCAACTGCTTAAAGAATCGGGATACGACATCCCGTTCATCCTGGTCTCCGGTACGATCGGCGAAGAGGCCGCCGTGGCGGCCCTGAAGGCGGGCGCGGCCGACTTTGTTCTGAAGGATCGGCTGGCGCGCCTGATTCCCGCGATCGAGCGAGAACTGCGCGAGTCGGCCGCCCGGCGAGAATACCAGCGAACACAACAGACCTTGCAGCTCACGCGGGAGCGGCTGCACCAATTAATCAACGCGAGTCCCACGGCGATTTACGCGCTGCCATTGCAGCGCATCGAAGGTTTTCGGCCCAGTTGGGTCAGCGAAAACACGTTCAAGTTGCTCGCGTGTAAGCCCGAGGAAATTCAACAGCCGGGGTGGTGGGAAGAACGTATTCATCCCGATGACCGCCGCCGCGTTCTGGAAGGTCTGCGGGTCCACGCCTACAAAGAGTACAGCCGTGACGAGTACCGTTTCCGAAAGTCGGACGATACGCACATTTGGCTGCTCGATGAGCGGCACGTGTACCGCGATTTGCTCGGAAACGCCGTCGAGATTGTCGGGTCGTGGACGAATATCACGGAACGCAAGAAGGCGGAAGAGGCGCTCCAGCACAATGAAGCGTTGTTTCGCACGGTGCTGCAGACCTTGCCCGTCGGCGTATGGATTACCGATGAGCGGGGCCAAATCGTACTGACGAACCCGGCCGCCGAGGGGATTTGGGGCGGCACACGCCACGTCGGCATCGAGCAATACGGCGAGTATCGGGCCTGGCGGCTGGATACCGGGAAATCCCTCGCGCCCGAAGATTGGGCCGCGGCCCGCGCAGTGCGCAATGGTGAGACTTCGGTGAACGAAGAACTGGAGATCGAGCGTTTCGACGGCGAGCGCCGGATCGTCCTGAATTCGGCCGCGCCGGTTCGCGATGCGCAAGGGCAGATCGTGGGCGCGTTCGCCATCAACCTGGATATTACGGAGCGGAAGAAGGCGGAACTGGCGCTACAACGGCGCGAGGCGTATTTTCGGGCGCTGATCGAAAATGCCGCCGATTTGATCAGCATCGTAGACCGCGATGGGAACACGCTCTACGAGAGCCCGGCCTTACTGCCGCTGCTCGGCTACGAGCCGGCCGCCGCCGTGGGCAAGAACGTGTTTGATTACGTGCATCCCCACGACGTGGAGCGAATTCGCCGGGTATTCAGGGAAGCCCTGCCGCGGGAAGGCGCGCGCGTGCGCGACGCCTATCGCGTGCAACACACCGACGGCACGTGGCGGGATTTGGAGTCCACCATGACCGTGCTGCTCGAGGACCCGGCGGTCCAGGGCGCGGTGATTAATTCGCGCGACGTCACCGAGAGCCGAAGACTCGAGGACCAATTCCGCCAGGCGCAAAAGATGGAAGCGATCGGACGCCTGGCCGGCGGCGTCGCGCACGACTTTAACAATTTGTTGACGGTGATCCAGGCGAGCGTGGAGTTTCTGATGGCGGATCTGCCGGCGGGCGATGCGCGACGCGGGGATGCGGAGGAGATTCAGAAGGCGGCGCACCGGGCGGCCTCGCTGACGCGCCAACTACTGGCATTCAGCCGGCGCCAGGTGTTGCAACTCGAAATCGTGAACTTAAACATTATTGTCTCCGACACGGAAAAAATGTTGCGGCGTTTGATCGGCGAGGACATCGAACTGATGACGGTCCTTGATCCCACTCTTGGCACCGTCAAAGTCGATCCGGGGCAGATGGAACAAGTGCTCCTCAATCTGGCGGTCAACGCGCGGGACGCGATGCCGCGCGGCGGGACGCTGACCATCCAAACGGCGAACGTCGAATTAGACGAACACTATGCCCAGGAGCATGCTGAGGTGCAACCCGGGCATTACACGTTGCTCGCGGTGAGCGATACCGGCGGCGGCATGCCTCCCGAGGTGCGCGAGAAAATATTCGAACCCTTCTTTACGACCAAAGAGTACGGTACCGGTCTGGGTTTGGCCACGGTGTACGGCATCGTGAAACAGAGTGGGGGCCATATCTGGGTGTACAGTGAGCTGGGTCACGGCGCAACGTTCAAGGTGTACCTGCCGCGCGTGGACGAGGTCGCCGGTCCCATCGGCAAGGCGGTCCGCAACCAGCCGGAGCCGCGAGGCAACAAGACGATCCTACTGGTTGAAGATGAAGAATCCGTGCGACGCCTGGCCCAGCGCATTCTGGAGCAACAAGGGTATCGCGTGCTGGTCGCAAGAACGGGCGAGGAAGCGTTGCGCGCCAGCCAGGCCTATGACGAACCGATCGACCTCCTGTTTACCGATGTCGTAATGCCGAAGATGAACGGCAAGGAACTCGCCGAACGCGTCAAGCAATCGCGACCCACCTTGCGCGTCATGTTTGCGTCCGGGTACTCCGACGATGCGATCATCAATCACGGACTCTTGGAACCGGGAATCGCATTATTGCAGAAGCCCTATTCTTCCGAAGGACTGCTCCGCAAGGTGCGGGAGGTGTTTGAAGCGGCAACGAGCAACGAGCAATGAGCAACGAGAGATGAGCGGCGAGTGATGGGTAACGAGCGTCGAAAGCAAGGATCACTTCCTCCCGCGATTGGCTAGTGCGGACTTGCGCCGACGTGCGAACCACCCCTGTCCTAACCGCTGCGGTAAGTGGGCCACTCAAACAAGACGCGGGCTTGTTCTAATCTGAAACACATATCTAACCCACCTTATTTGAGGTATCCTAAACTTAGTCCTTACCCTTTCTGTCAATTCGAGTAGTTCTTGGTAACTTAGTAGGAACAAGAGACTTATGTTCGCTCAACGGGCGCTCACCGCTGGTTGTTTCAATTTGCTGAGTTTGGCTCATCTGTAGCTTCCTACTAATTGTGACACTTGCCAAGAAAGCGTTGGCAGGTAGTAGAATTAAGGTATAGGTTCGGGCGTTAGGAGTAAGAAAGAGAAAGGTACAGCCGAAGAGAATAGCCGTCAACGTTCCATCGTGAACGCGACGGAGAACCAGGGGCTGCGGTTTGGACCGCCCCCCTCTTTCATTTCGGGAGAAAGCGAGGTAGACCTATGTCAAACCTGCTTCCGGTAAAATGGAAAGAATCGGTGGACCGCGCACGCGACAACGTGATGGGATTTTTCACACGGTGGTTGCCCGCGCATCTACCGCACAGCGGGTCTTCGGATGAGGATTTCCGGATGCCTTCGTTGATAGCCCACGGCGGCCCCGCCGTTGACGTGACGGAAGAAGACGACATGGTGCGGGTGACCGCCGAAATGCCGGGACTCGACGAGAAAGATATCACCGTCGGAATTGCCGGCAACCATCTGACGATCCAGGGCGAAAAAAATGCGTCGCGCGAGGAAAAGGACCGCGACTATTACTACCAGGAACGCAGCTACGGTTCGTTTTCGCGGGTCGTGACGTTGCCCTGCGAGGTAGACAACACGAAGGCAAAGGCCAAGTACCAGAACGGCGTGCTGAAGATTTCGCTGCCGAAAACCCACGCGGCGAGACCTCGGCACGTGAACCTAAAGGTTACTTAACTTACCGCGCCGGCTTCCCGGATGCGCGGGTTCCCGATTTGAAAATCGGGGCTAGCGCGCGTACCAGTGGGAAGCCGGCGCTGCATTCGAAATTCACGGAGGTATCAACCATGAGTAACGGTGAAAAGAGACGCTCCAGCAAAATACTGAAACTATTTCTGTTGGTGTTGTTCGCGATGGTCGTCGCGCAGGGACTGTATCTGTATCAGCTCGAAGGGCGGTTAGACCGGGTGCTGGCCAACGCTCAGCCGGACACTTCGGCGGAGGCGGGCGTTAGCCCGGAGTCTGAGGGCGAGTCGCCGAACCGGACGCACGGCGCTCCGTTCGGACGCGAGGACTGGTTCGATCAGTGGAAAGCCATGGAACAGCGGATGCAGGACCTGATTAACGATGCGACCTCGTGGTTCGAGCGAAGCCCGGGCTTCGAGACCCTGAAAGAGGGTTTCCCATTCAGCCCTACGTTCGACCTGAAGGAAGATGGCGACCAGTATGTGGTCCGGATGGATATCCCCGGCGCGAACAAGGCCGACATCAGTGTCAAGTTGGAGGACCGCAACCTGAAGATTTCCGGTGAGCGAAAAGAGGATATCACCGAGGGGGAACCCGGGAAGGTATTGCGAAGCGAGCGCCGCATTGGCCGCTTTGAGCGGAGCGTCGAGTTGCCGGGTCCTGCGGAACCAGGCGGGATGGACGCGCAGTACGACAATGGCGTACTGACGATTATCATCAAGAAAGGCGAAGGCGCCAAAGGGTCAGAGAACATCCCGATCCAGTGACCTCCCGCGGCCAAGGCCCCCTTTGGACTGCGGCAGCTTGCTGCCGCTTTCCCAAGGGGAGCTTGCTCCCCGTCCTTCATCGGAAGACTTTTCCTGCTTCCAAGTTCCTCCGCGCCGGTCGCGAGCAAGCTCGCTACAGAAGAGCTGCAGCAAGCTCCCGCAGTCCAAAGTACAGATATGCGTTTGCCAGTGTCTCCCGCAACCGCTGGACGTTCGGTTGATTGACGCCGAAGAAGGAAGGAGAATAGTACCCTGGATGTTGGAACAATGAGAAGTGTGTTTGGCCGAAGCTCCGGACGCGACGCCCGGCAAGATGTTACCGAGGATTTTGCTGAGATTGGCGTGATTGATTGTGAGAAGCGCTTTGCAACAAGACGATGACAGAAGCCGGGAAGATGAGCAATTCGGAGGACGAGTGCACGAGCCAACTTGCGCGTTCTGTGGGAAACGCCATTTCGAAGTGTTGAAATTGATTGCGGGGCCCGACGGCAATATCTGCGACGAATGCGTTGAAATCTGTGCCCATCTTGTACAGGAAACTCGACGACGCGCGTTCGGAAAAACTGCCCCTGATCAGGCGATTACGTTTGAACTTCTAGCTCGACCGGACTCGCGTCTGGCCAGGACGGTCGCGGTCACGGAGATTTATAGGAGTATCCAGGGCGAGTCCACGTGGGTCGGCTTGCCGTGTATCTTCATTCGTTTCACGGG
This sequence comes from Candidatus Hydrogenedentota bacterium, assembly GCA_016209895.1. Classification (GTDB taxonomy): domain Bacteria; phylum Hydrogenedentota; class Hydrogenedentia; order Hydrogenedentales; family SLHB01; genus JACQVH01. The sequence goes on from JACQVH010000111.1 coordinate 13,133, forward strand.
TTGTAATCTTCGCTGCGTCTGGTGTGATACACAGTACGCATTCTATGGCGGGACGAAGATTAGTATCGGTGAAGTCTTGAGCAAATGTAGAGACTTGGAGGGAAGTTTGGTCGAGATCACCGGCGGCGAACCGCTTCTGCAGAAAGAATGTAGGACGCTGGCCGAATGCCTGCAGGAATGCGGAATGACGGTCCTCTGCGAAACCAGCGGGGCGTTGCCCATTAACCGGCTTCCTCCCCTCACTATCAAGATCATGGACCTGAAA
>JACQVH010000110.1 GCA_016209895.1 Candidatus Hydrogenedentota bacterium
GCATTACCTCGTACCGATGGACTTCCGGCCACATCAACGACGCGATCAACGTGCATTCATAATTGCGCTTATAGTCATTCCAACTACGGTCCGGGTTGTCCTCCACCGGGTCGGCGAGAAACCAAAGCTTCTTGCTGGTGGGGCGCACCATCGCCAGCATCTGGCCGTATTCCAGGAAGGCCGTCTCGAATGTCCGCTCTTTCTGTACTCCCCGATAGAAATTCGGTGTCCGCGCCGTGCCCGTCCACACCTGGGCGACGTAGCCGTCCAATTCCGGTATGTCTACCAGATGGGATTCGGGGCTGACGATGCCCCAGTGCGCGTAGTTGATCATGCTGTGAGTCGGTACCACGCACTCCACGGATGTATTCTTTTCTTGTGCGCGATGTTTTGCCGCGGCGAATACTTCCCGCAACGCCCGGAAATACAATTCGTACTTCAGCTTGCTGGCCCGGTATTGCGCACCCACGCTGCTGTCCGGGGCTTGCCACGGCTCTCCGTGGAAGGCAGCCCATTCTTTCTTGAATGCCTCGCTCCAGCCGGTATTCGCCCAGTATTCCGGTTCTTCGAGATAAACGGCGCGGACGCCCTCGTCAACGGCGCGTACTACCAGCCCTTTCATGTAATCCACGTAGCCCGGCGTGGGGACGTTATATCCGCAGTCCGTCCCGTGCATCCGCGACTGACCATCTTTCATCGTCTGCACTTCGGTGGTCCTGAATTCCGTTCCGACGCCGAAGTAGTCGCCGTATCCGCCCCAAGCAATTCCCGTCATCATGCTCACGACATAGCCCCGATCTCGCCACGATTTCAGACGCGCCGCGAAGCTGTCGTTCACGCCATAAACAATGGCCTCATCGGTCCCGATATCCACTTCCGGCGCGTACCCCGGATAAATCTGGAACGTGGTCACATCCTCAAGCGCACTCGCTCCCCCTACGCAACTGATCATGAGTCCCGCTACGGCGAGGTAATCCCCCAATACACGAAACATCCTGCCTCCATTACCGTCTAGACCTGAGTTTGGCCTGATATGGCCCCCCAGAAGATAATAACCAACCATGGACCAAATCAATAATGAGTCGCACAGGCCTGGATTCATGGCAGACTCTCGCGCCCAGGAGCGCCCTCGGCTCGCCGTCACCAAGCGATTTCGCAAACTGTTGGCCTACGATAAGTTTGCCGACCCGGTCCCGCGCATTTTGATTCCCAAGAGCTCCTACTGGCTGGACGATGCCTGGCGACGCGCGGCGGGTTCCCTAAACTGGCAAGTTCAGTCCGTACCGGTTGTCATGGAAGGTGTCCTGTCTCGCGACATGATCGCCAACTTCCTGGAAACACTCGCCACCTTTCGGCCCGATTTTATCCTCACCGTCAATCTGAGCGGCATGGACGATCACGGTTTGTTCGCCCGGCTGTTCGAAGATATCAGGATTCCCTACGTCACATGGTTCGTGGACAACCCACGCACCATTCTCGGCGGACGCACCGGCTGTGCTTCGTTGTTCACGGTGGCCCTGACCTGGGACCGCTCCTATCGCGATTTCCTCGTTCAGGCCGGGTTTCCCGTGGTCGAGCACTTGCCGTTGGCTGTTGATCCCACCCTCTTCAATAGGGAACCGGCGGATACTTGGGAGCGCCCGGGCGGCTTCGTCGGAAACTCTGGTATTGCCCCGGCCGAGCGGGAATGGCTCTGGGTCAATGAACATCCTCCGCTGGCCGATGCGATACGTGCGGTACTGGATTGCGGCGTCGTGACACGTGAAAATTTTGCCGCGGGCCTTGAAGCGCTACTGTCCGCCGATTTGCTTGCCACGCTCGACCGGGACGAGAAACGCCATGCCGAATATCTCCTGTTCTTGGAAGGCAGTCGGCGGCTGCGGCACACCACCTTGCGGGTCGCGCATCCGGAAGGCGTCGAAATCCGCGGCGACCCAGAATGGAGACGCGATTTTCCCGCCGCCGGCGGGCTCGTCAATTACGAAAAGGAATTGCCGCGATACTACCGCGAAACAGAAGTCAACTTGAACGTAACCAGTGTACAAATGCCCGCCACCGCAAATCAGCGCGTGTTCGATTGTCCCGCCACCGGTGGTTTCCTGCTCACCGACGCCCAAGCAGAACTGCAGGAGTTATTCGACGCCGAAAAGGAGGTGGCCCGCTATCATTCCCTCGACGAGTGCCGGGAACTCTTTCGCTCGTATCGCACCAACCCCCGCGCCCGCCGGGAATTGACCACTCGGGCCCGCAAACGAATTCTCGGCGAACACACCTACGCGCACCGCCTACAAAGGATGGTGTCGCTACTCAAACCAAGGTTCTCCTGACATCGGCCCTTCGTAGCTCCCATTGCAATGTGAGTGTTGCCAATCGTGTCGCGAGGCAAACCTAGGGCTTCCGGACCTCCCGTACCAACCCCGACCCTGCGTCATTCTGAGCGTCGGTATAAGAATCTCTTCCGCCTCAAGTGTATCTCTCTTCGAGGAACTTCTCCAGCGCCAGCAACCGGTGTCGGTGCGTATGGCGCGCGAGGATGCGACGCTGCGCCCGCTCGATGACTCCCTTGCGCTCTTCGGGATGCCGGAGGTAATAGGTAACTCTGTCCTTGAGTTCCCCGATGTCGGAATAGGTCACAACTTCTTGGCCCGTGTCGAACAATTCTTCCAAATCGCCCTGCGCGTCAGTGATCAAGAATCCGCCGGCGGCGGGACAATCGAACACGCGCTGATTCACCGCAGACTTCATCTGGAGACTCGTCGAATTCAGGTTGACCGCAGTAGACCGATAATACGGCGCCAAATCGTCGAAATAACCCACCGGCCCGTCCGCAAGCTCGGTTACCTGCTTCCAGTGCGGATCGCCGCGCACCTCGATGCGAAGCGATTCCAGTGATTGCACCAGTTCACGCCGCTGGCGCCGCGTAGCCTCGTAAACCAGTAGCAGTTCCACGTCGCGCAGCGTCTCCTCGGAACAATCCGGCCGCGCATCCAGGTGGACCACGTGCTCGATCCCCCGACTGAAATCCTCCCGGGTAACGCGGCCGCATTCGAACGCCTCTCGTACTGCTGCCGCGACCTCCGGCCACCGTTCCAGCCTTCGCCAAGCGTCCTGCGCGTGGTTAATCATCGAATGCCCGACAAAGGCCACGTCGCGCTCGAACCTATCGGATGGACCGCCATGAAAGATGCTCGGGTCCGTCGCCAGAGGCAAGAAGAGCACGTGCTGAAATCCGAGCCTTTCAAAGTGGGGGATATAGGCCCGTTCCCAACTCGCGGCGACGAGATAATGGGAGGGATATACCTTCCGCTGGAACAGAATCATGCGTGGCGTGTCCGTGAACCAACTCACGTACGGGAGGCGCGCGTCCTCAAAAAAACGCGCAAACAGCCCTTCCTCGTCCATACCCGCAAAATTCGAGGCCAGGATGAAGTCCGGTTTGAACTCGCCAATCGTTACAAACAGGGCGCGAATCTGCTCGCGCGTGAGGCCGCCGACCATGACCGACGGCGCCTCAGCGACCTGCCAACCCAGGCTTTCCGCCGCATGTCGCCAACCCCGATCGAAGAAGTACTGCGTGTGTAGAATCAACAACCGCGTCTCGCCTGCAAACTTGGGATACGTCAACATCCGCCGTAGGCGGTCACTCCATCTCAGCCGCGCTTCGCCCATCTCGACATCTCACTCTACGGGTAATTATCGTAATCGAGTCTCGCAATCGAAACTCGTGTCCGTGATCGTACTCGCAATCGGACACCGTAATCGAGACTATGCAAATCCACTTCCCGCATGCTATAGTCAGTTTCCGGCGGCAGGGGTGAAGGCGCCGCATTTCCAAACGGTTCCGCATGATTAGGTGGATGGAGACATGAGCGTCAGCGAAGCGCAGCGCGACTGGCTGGCCTTGGCGCTGGTGCCGGGCGTGGGCACCGCGCACTTTATCCGACTCCTCGCACGTTTTCGTACCGCCGGACAAGTCCTCCATGCGGGACGCGCCGCGCTCGAAGAAGTGGTTGGACCTTCGCTTGCTGAGCGGATTGCAGCCTATGTGCAAGTGGCGGACGTAGAAGGGCAACTGCGTTCGATGGCGCAGTGCCAGGCCACGCTGATTACCATGGAAGACACGCCCTATCCGCCTCGATTAGCCGAGATATACGACCCGCCGCTGTTGCTATTCGTCCGCGGCGATCTACGCGAAGAAGACCAGAATTGCGTCGCCATCGTGGGTACGCGCCGGGCGAGTCCGTACGGCATTCGCATGGCCGAGAAATTCGGACGCGAGCTGGGGGCACGCGGCATCACCGTCGTCAGCGGTATGGCGACCGGCATTGACGCCGCCGCACATCGCGGCGCTATTGAAGGCGGCGGCCGCACCATCGCGGTCCTGGGCAATGGCGTAGACGTGGTATATCCGCCGCAGAACGAAGCGCTCATGGCCGAGATCATTCAGCACGGATGCGTCCTATCGCAGTTTCCCATGGGTACCAGGCCGGCCCGCGGCCATTTCCCGTATCGCAACCGTATCATCAGCGGACTTTCGCTCGGAACCCTCATCGTGGAAGCGCCTCACGACAGTGGCGCGCTCATTACTGCCCGGCAGGCCGCCGAACAAGGCCGCGAAGTCTTCGCCATCCCCGGTCAAGTCGGTATGAAAAACAGCGAGGGCCCCCATGCGCTCATCCGCGAGGGCGCCAAGTTGGTCGAAACCGTAGACGATATTCTGGTCGAGTTGGACCTGCCGGAAGAGATTCGGCCTACACCATCTATTGTTGCCCCGACCCCCGCCGAAGAGATGTCCATGGCGTCTGACCTGTCCGTCGGGTCCGACAAGTCCGACAAAACCCCGCGACCCGCTCCCGTTCCCCGGAAAGCCACGGCCGTCGCGCCTCTCCCTCCGACACCCCCTCCGCCGGTGGTTCAGCCCCCTGGCTCGCCGCTCGAAAAACGCGTCTTGTCGGCGCTTTCGCCGAGTGGCTCATACGTGGATGAGATCGCAGCAACCTGTCGCATCTCCGTGTCCGAAGCCTTGAGTTCTCTTACCGTTCTCGAACTCAAGGGCCTTGTCCGGCAATTCAGTGGGAAACGTTTTGCGCCCCGGTAATTCACCGTTGCACGCTCTGTCTGAAAAGGTGCGACGCGGTGAACCCATTCCCCGAACTCTCCGCGCAATCCTTTCCGCGGCCACACCGGTCACCCGCTTCGGCATGTGGCTCCGACTTAGCAAGCCACGCGTGCGCGTGCCGGCGCAGGTCATTAGCTTCGGCAATCTGACCGTCGGCGGCACGGGAAAGACACCGGCCGTGATCGAGCGGGCTCGGGCCGAGATAGCCGCCGGACGTCGAGTCGCCGTTCTCACGCGCGGCTACGGGGGTCGGGAATCGCGTTCGCCCATTGTTGGCGAACCTGACACCTCGATACCTCTCAACTGGCAAGTCTTTGGCGACGAACCGGCATTGATCGCCCGGAAAGTGCCAAGCGCTGTGATCGTAAGAGGGTCCGACCGAATCGCGGCCGCGCAACTCGCCATCGAACGCTATGGGTGCAACGTCCTGTTGCTCGACGACGGCTTCCAATACGTGCGGTTGGAACGGGATGAAAACGTGGTCCTGATTGACGCGACTAATCCCTTCGGCAACGGCCGGCTTCTTCCACGAGGCATCCTTCGAGAACCGGTCAGCGCGCTTCGCCGAGCCAGTCACATCATGATTACCCACTGTGATTTGGCCTCAGACCTCGACAGACTCTTGGAGAATCTCAGAGAAATCTGTCCGGATAAACCAATCCGGCGCACGCATCACGCGCCGACCGGATTGTGGCGGCCCAGCGACGGTTCGTTCTTACCTCTGAGCGCCATCCGGGGCCAGGAAGTAGCGGTTGTCTGCGGTATCGGTAATCCCGATGTGTTTATTAAGACCGTGGAACTGCTCGGCGCAAAGATTTCGGCGAACCGCATCTTCCCCGACCATCACCCGTATCAACCGGGGGACATTCCTAAGGCTTCGCTCCTGATCACAACGGAGAAAGATGCCATACGCATGAATGTGCCGGCGGAGAACGTCCTCGCTTTGTGCGTCGAATTGCAAGACTACGTGTGAAACAACAATTACACTTTATCTAATAGGAAGGGAATCATGAATCTCATGGCGTCGGTTTGGGTAATGGTCTTGTTTCTCGCTCTTCCCGGCGAAATTCCCCAACAACTTGCTGTCAGCGGAAGGGGAATCGCGCGAATTTTGGGAGTCCGCGCGCAGCGGCTTCACACGGTCGAGTTTCGCAATGAGGTCGCGGGCCGTAAACTTCGTACTGCCGGACCCGAGTTCGTTTTAACGTGGGGAAAAGGCGACACGGCAACCAGCGATGATTTCCACGTGCGAGAGCTCAAGGCGTTCGGTACAGGGGTTCGCGCCGTCCTCGAAAGCCGCGAACTCGGCCTACGTGCCGAGCTATCGTACTACCCGGCAGCGGACGGACCTTGGATTTACAAAGAAGTGAAGCTCACGAATCTCGGGGACCAGCCGTTTCTTCTCCGCACCATCGAAGTCGAGCATCTTGCGGTGACTGACGAATCCATTAAGTTTGCAGTGAATCCGGGATTCCCTTTGCTCGGCGATTGGGGCCAACCGGTCTTCACCGAGTCTCTTTGGTTTGGATTGGAATTCCCTGCAGCGCGGTCCAGCGCCACCCCCGACGGAGTGATCTTCCTCCGGCATTACCCGGGTACCGAGATCGCTCCGGGTCAGAGCTACACCACGAAACAGGCGGTAATTGGAGCCGTGAGAGCTGGCGAAATCGCCGACGGCTTTCAAGCGTACGTCGGTACCTTGCCGCAATGGAACGACGTACCGAAGGCTCGCATCTATTGGAATGGTTTCCGCGTGATCAAACCGCCGAACCGTTTGTCGCAAGGCCTAAACATGCTCGAATACGCCCGCCGTTTGAAGGAAGATACCGGTTTTGTCTTCGACGGCTGGACCTACGACGCCGGATTCGATATGTACCGGCCCGACAACCTGTTTGTGCCGAACGAGCCCGAAATCTGGGACCGCACCGCAGAAGCCCTGAAACCGTTGGGCATTCCTCTCGGGATCTGGTGGAGTTTCTCCTGCATTTTCGACACGCCCACGCACGCCTGGGGCATAACCCAAGGCTACGAATTGCAGCACGACCACGCCTATTGCCTCGCCGGACCGAAGTACTTTGCGGCGATCAAATCCCGATTGGAGGAGGTGGTCTCCAAGTACGGCGTTGGCGCCATCAACTTCGATGGCATGTACTGGGGTCAGGGTTTCGGATGCAACACGGAGGGCCATGGACATCTCATTGGGGAAGGTTCCGAAGCCGGTGTTTACGCGACCGACCGCGTCGTCGAAAACAAGCTCAAGATATTCGAAGCCTTGCGCCGAATTAACCCAAACATCGTGCTCGACCTCTTTGTCTGCAACGAATGGGCCAGTCCATGGTGGCTCACGCAGTTGGATGGCGTCCACACCGTCGCCGGTGACACGTTGGGTTGCGATATCCCCTCGCCTTGGCTCCGCGACGAACTCATCACCGTGCGCGATATCCAGGTGTTCGACGAGCACCGGAATCTGCGCCGACAATTTCCGCTCTGGGCCGAAGACCTTTACGGCACCCAGGTCCGCCGCGACCACCTTATTGACGGTATCACGGTCACCGGCGAAGATATGACGGCGCGCTGGGAAGACGAATACGTCATGGCCCTCGCGGGTCGCGGCGCCATTTCCAATCACATTATCTGTTGCGACTTGGAAACCCTCGCAAACTCTCGCAGTGGGCTGGAGTTTTTGGGCAAAGTCGGAAACTGGGTGCGCACGAACGTGTTGCTTTACCGTGATTTTCGCCTGTTAGGCGGCTCGCCTTCCCTTCGCCAACCCTACGGTTATTGCCACGGCGACAGCCAAGGCAGGTGCCTCGTCGCGTTGCGAAATCCCTGGATTGATCCACGCGTGTTTCGCTTGAGACTGAATGAAGAACTGGGCCTTGAGCCATCTTCCGAAAACTACTTCGTCAACGTGGTCTATCCCTATCGAAAGACCTTTCCAGCGGCGGTCTACGGCGAAACCGTGGACGTCTCGTTGCAGGACTACGAGGTCATGCTACTCGAAGTCCGGGCCGCGTCACGCCAGTTTCCCGCCGTACCCGCGGATAAAAGATGGGATGTGGATTCGAGCGGGAATCTCCTCGTATTCGACGAACCTGAAGGTGAAGAAGTTCCGATTGGACGCTTGACAGCACGAACTGCGCCGGGAGAAATCTTCATCGCGGGGTTGGTTACCGTACCGTCCGATGTTGCCGAGGCCGAGGTGCAGCTAATGCTGAAGCCTTCCGGCTCGACTCCCCCTGAGCCCAAGATCCTCTGCAATGGTTCCTCCCCGGCGGTCGAGTTTCACCGCCGCGACCGCCAGAAGGGCGGCGATGCCTGGGCGCTCATCCCGTTGCGTCCGGGAAAGAACACACTGAGAATCACTGTGCCCGGTAAGGGAAACCTGCAGGTCGGAGCATGGTGCGTAGCCACCCGCAAATTAGCGCCAACAACTACCGTTGTCGCCGCGAAACTGAACGAAACTCTCTTTCCGGTTCACGCGCCCAACGAGACCCGTGAGATATGCACGTTGCTTGCACCCGGCAACTACTCGATAGCGTTGGGTCCGGTGCCAAAACGTCGGATTCTATACTTGTCCGAACTTGCGAATCGCTGCGTCGAAGCCAACACTGGTTTCGGAACCGTCGGCTGGAACGCTTCCGGCTGGACCGATGACCCCGGGCTGAGAATCGGGAGAGAGGAGTATCGGAACGGCATGGGCATTCATGCCCCGGCGACGCTCGTCTTCGATATTGCGGGCGAATTCGCCCACTTTCGCGCGAAGGTCGGCCTGCACGGCATCCCCGCGGAAAAGAAGGCCGACCGGTCAAAAATCGGTAGCTGCGGTTTCATCGTCGAAGGCGACGGCAGAACGCTCCTGACAACGCCCGTGCGCAAAGAAGGTGATCCGCCTTACGCCGTCGAAACCGACATCCGCGGCGTCAAAATCCTGACCCTTCGCACCACCGACGCCGGCGACTCGAACTGGGACGACTTCGCCACCTGGGCCGAAGCCCGTGTCGAGAGACAGTAAGCAAGAGATATTTCGCACAACTCTTCCGTCTGACAAGTCGGATAGGTGCGACTCGTCCGACCAAGCCTAAACCGGTACCACTCGCACCTCCTGCGCGAGTTTCTCCACCTCCGCCCGCGTGAAATGGCCAATATCCCAGGACATCGCATTCGCCGTACCCGCCGCTACGCCCAACACCGCCATCTCCCGCAAGGGTTGGTTTTCCATCAGCCCGATGGCAAACGCCGCCACCAACGCATCGCCGCTGCCGACCGGGTTGACCTCCTTTATCGTCGGCGGGATCACGTGAAAACGTTCCGTGCCTTGCGACACCAACGCGCCATCCTTGCCCAGTGAAAGGACCACCAACGTCACACCCCGCTCGTGGTACCAGTCAATGGCCCGCCATTTCGCCTCCGTCGTCGCCAGCGAATACTTGACTAGCTCTTCGGTCTCGGCGACGTTGGGCTTCACCATGTGCGGCACGGCCTCCAACCCCTGAGCAAATTCCGGGCCGTGCGAATCGAGTATCGTCAATGCGCCGAAATCTTGCGCTATTCTGATCAGTTCGCGATACAGATGATTAATCGCGGGATCGGAGACAGTGCCATTGAACGTCACCACGCGCGCGTTCTTCACCGCCTCCGTGAACTGTTCAGCAATGTTAGCGTGCTCGGTCGGGCTCACGCGCGATCCCGGCTCGAAGAAAGCAGTCTGCCGGTGAATGGGTTCCTCGAGCACCGTTGTAATGGTCCGCGTCGGCGACTGTACCCACACCGGCACCGGTTCCACGCCGTCTTGCTCCCGGATCATCTCGACGACGTGAGCGCCGGTATGCCCCCCAACGATGACCAGCGCTTTCGTTTCCCTCCCCAAAATCTTCACCGCCCGCGACACGTTGGTCCCTTTGCCGCCGGGAATGCACGTATATCGCGGCGCGCGAATGAACGTCCCCACCTTCAACTCATCAATGAAGACCGTCTTATCAACACACGGATTCGGTGTTACGGTGAGAATCATCGTTTCACAATAGAACGCGGATGACGCGGATTCATCGGATGTTCACGGATTTTTCTTACCAAATACCTTGCGGACAAATTTCGCTTCAGGGCCAAAATTCAAAAGCAGGCCAACTTCCCGTTTGACACCCCGCAGGTAGTTTAGGAGTTGCGCTTCATGGGCCGGTGTTAGTGCGTCTGCGGCTTTCAATTCCACGATCACATCGTTGTTTACAAGGATGTCGGCGAAGTATTCACCGACAACTTGTCCTTTGTATAGCACGTTAATCGGGACTTGGGTCTGAACAGCCAAACCCATTTGTTCCAATTCAATCTTCATTGCATTCTCGTAGACCTTCTCAAGGAACCCATATCCAAGGCCGTTGTAGATATTGTAAAATGCTCGAATGATCTGACTCGTTAGTTCTTCATGCAAAAGTCCCATGCTTTTGTCTCCCTTTAATCTCTAATCCGTGGGAATCCGCAGAATCCGCGCAAATCCGCGTCCTATTCTTTCCCCTCGTAGCGCTGCAACGCGCAAGCCGCGGCCCCGATGACCCCCGAATCGGCCCCTAGCCCTGCCGGCACGATTTCCGCCCGTCTTGCCGGTACCTCGAACGAGAGTCTTGACGCCGTTTCACGGATCGGTGAAAACAGAGTTTCCCCGGCCGCGATCATCCCGCCACATAGAACGACCTTCTCCGGATTGAGGAGGTTAATGAGACTCGAGATGCCGATGCCGAGCCAGACCGCCGTCTCATGCATCACCCACGCGGCAAATTCGTCGCCCTTCGCGATCGCTTCCGAGACCATCTTGCCCGTCAACTTCGATAAATCCTTCTCGCACATTTCGGTCAGAATGGTGGAGCGGCCATTCTCGATGCCCTCAATCGCGGTACGCAGCATACCCGTAACCGACCCATAAGCCTCGAAGCAGCCGGTCGCGCCGCAACCGCATTGCCGTCCGTCACGCGCTACTTTCAGGTGTCCGATTTCCGCCGCCGTACCGTCAACGCCGCGCAGCAATTGGCCGAACACCACGATCCCGCCGCCGATCCCGGTGCCGAGTGTCAGCAGGCACATCGTGTCCACCCCCTGTCCCGCCCCGGACCAGAATTCGCCGAAGCAGGCGCAGTTTGCATCGTTGTCCACGAACGTAGAGATGCCGGTGCGGTCCTTCATCGCTTCGGCCAAATGCACATCGTGCCAACCCGGCAAATTCGGCGGTGAATACACGATTCCCGTCTGCCAATTCATCGGACCCGGCGCGCCGATGCCTACCGCGACCACGTCGTCGGTATCCACTCGTGCGCTTTTCATCACGGCCTCGATGCTTGCTTGCATCACGTCCATGACCGCCTCAGGCCCACCTTCAGCTTGCGTCCCGCGCGAGTCCTTGCTCACCAGCCGCTTGTCGCTCGAAACCACCGCCGTCTTTACGTTCGTGCCACCCAAGTCTACGCCGATTACGACTGCGCTCATGCTGGGACCTCCCCCTTTTTTGCGATGTATTGAATCGCCCGGTCAATCCGAGCCAAACATGTTTCCTTGCCCAGTAGTTCCGCGAGTTCGAATAATCCGGGGCCGACGCTCTTTCCGGTAAGCGCCAAACGCGTCGGATGTACCAGTTCGCCCAAAGAAAGGCCCGACGCCGCTACTTCCTTTTCATACACCCCTCGCAACGTTTCGGCCGTCCACGCCCCCGTACCGTCCAGCAGCGCGCGGACTCGTCTCATCCGGTCGCCGGCCCCGGGACTTTTCCACTGTTTACGGACCGCCTTCTCTTCATACGTTTCAATGTCACGGAAGAAGAAATCGGTATAATCCACGATCTCGTTCAAGGTTCGAATCTTTTCCTGGCAAATTGCCGCCATATGCGCCAGCCATTCGGGCGATTTCGCCGAGACGTTCAAACCCGCCTTCTCAAGAAGCGGGAGGACCCGATCCCGCAACTCTTCCGGCGAAAGCCGCCGCAGATGCTGGCCGTTGAGCCACTGCAATTTCTTGACGTCGAATTTGCCCGCGGACTGTCCCAGGCGTTCGAGAGAAAAGAGTTCAATCAACTCCTCGCGCGTGAACAGTTCCCGGTTATCGCCCGGCGTCCAACCCAGCAATACGAGATAATTCACCAGCGCCTCGGGCAAGAAGCCGTCTTCCCGCCAGTCCAGGACGTTCGCGCCGTGCAGCCGCTTGCTGTATTTTTTCCCGTGTTCATCCAGCACCATGGGCAGATGCGCGAACTTCGGGACCGGATAGCCCAACGCTTTGAATAACATGACATGGCGCGTCGCATTGGTCAGGTGATCGTCGCCTCGGATCACGTGCGAAATCTTCATCAGACCATCATCCACCACCACCGCCAGATGAAAGATCGCGTCCCCGTTCGGCTTCACAATTACGAAGTCGTCAAACTCCCGATTCTCCGTGCGCACCGTGCCTTGAACGAGATCATGAATCTCCGTGACGCCCTCCGGCACCTTGAATCGGATGGCATACGGCGCGTCGCCTCGGGCCGCAATTTCCGCGGACGTCAGATTGCGGCACTTGCCGGAATAGCGGGGGGGACGTTTCTCCCGCGCGGCCTGTTCGCGCGCGGCCTCCAGTTCTTCCTTCGTACAGAAACACTTGTACGCCTTACCTTCCTCGATAAGACGCGCCGCTTCACGATGATAAGTCTCCGCCCGTCGCGATTGCCGATAGGGACCATACTCGCCGCGTTCCGCTCTCGCGCCGAAACCCGGACCCTCGTCCCAATCAATGCCCAGCCAGTGCAGCGCCTCGAAGACCACCCCCGCATACTCTTCCTTGCTCCGTTCCACGTCGGTATCTTCCAGACGCAGAATAAAAGTCCCGCCGGTCTTCCTGGCATACAGCCAGTTGATCAGCGCCGTCTTCGCATTGCCGATATGAAAAAAACCCGTCGGCGAAGGCGCAATCCGCACCCGCACCACGTCCGCGTTACTCATGATCCTCAAAATATCCTCAGACTGAAGTTTCCAATAGAACTGACCAAAATGGCTTCCTCACACGTCAACGCCACCCCTCCCTGTCATGCTGAGCGCAGTCCTCACTGTCATGCCGAGCGAGGCCTACCTGTCATTCTGAGTGCAGCGAAGAATCTAGCAGACCAACCTAGCATACACACTCCCGCACAGAGGCCGCACGTTTTCCGCTACCCCGAAAACAACCCGGAGGCTTCTTCTTGTCGCTGACCACTGACCACTGATCACTGGTCACTAGTCATTCACCAATACTCCGGCAAATACGTCCCATGCGCCTCAATCAGTTCGTCGCACATCTGCACCGTCTCATCAATCGTCAACTCCGCGCACGTATGCGGGTCCAGCAGCGCCGCCTGATAGATGTACTCCTTCTTCCGCGTCAGCGCCGCCTGGATGGTCAATTCCTGTACGTTAACGTTCGTGCGGGTCAGCGCTGCACACTGCGGCGGCAAATCACCCACGAATGTCGGCGTCACCCCGTTGTGGTCCACGACGCACTTGACCTCCACACAGGCGCCCTGGGGCAGGTTGGTAATCAAATGCCTGTTCAGAACATTCCCGCCCAGCGTATACGGTTTCCCCGTCTCCATCGCCTCGAAGATATACGAAGCGTACTCGTGCCCGCGCCGATGCTGCATCGGCTTGTCCGCGAGCAAATCCTCTTTCATCTTCGCCCAGCCCTGAATTTGGTTTACGCAACGTCGCGGATATTCGTCCAGCGGGATGTGGAACCGCTCAATCAACTCCGGCGCCTTCGCCTTGATGAACCACGGCACGTACTCGCTGCTGTGTTCGCTCGATTCCGTCAGGTAGTAGCCGAACCACTTCATGATCTCGAAACGCACCGCGTCCTTCTTCTTATACTCCGGCAATTCCGCGCGCCGCTTGATCTCCGGATACAGGTCCACTCCGTTCCGCGAAATTTCGAGGAGCCAACCCTGATGATTGATACCGGCAATCTTCCATTGCAGCTTGTCTTCCGGTAACTCCAGCATGCGGCATAGATGCGGCGCGCACACCTGCACACTGTGGCACAGGCCCACCGTGCGCACACCCGTGGCCTTCAGAATTGCCCCGGTTAGGATTCCCATCGGGTTCGTATAGTTCAGCAGCCACGCGTCTGGCGCGACCTCCTCGATGATCCGGCAATAATCGAGCATAACCGGGATGGTGCGCAGCCCCCGAAAAATCCCGCCGATTCCCAGCGTATCGCCGATGGTCTGACGCAACCCATACTTCTTCGGAATCTCGAAATCAATTACCGTGGCGGGTTCATATCCGCCCACTTGAATCGCGTTCACGACGTAGTCTGCGCCCAACAACGCCTTCCACCCATCCGCCGCCGCAAATCCTTCAATCTTCGCCTTCGCGCCCAGCGTGCGATTCAGGTTATTCAGCATCACCTCCGATACCCGAAGCCGCTCCGGGTCAATATCCACCAAGGTAATATGCGCATCCTTCAGACACTCCACGTGCAAACAATCCCCCAGCACGCTCTTCGCAAACACCGTGCTCCCTGCCCCCAAAAAACAAATCTTCGCCATTTTCCCCAACTCCTCCTCGAAATTGCCGCGGATGATACCGGTAGTTCCCATCGGGTTCAATCAATGAATACCCGAGTTACGACGGATTGCCGTTCGCCGCTCCCGACTTCCGCCCACGATAGACCGCAAATATGCGTGGCGTCCCAATATACTCTTGGCCCGCCGATCTCAACGACAACGCATGAGAGCAAAAGTCGTTTTGAACTCGTCTGTCTTGAACTGAATAATCGTGGATAGCCTGCCCTTAGTAATCGCAGGCAAGTCCATATTGGAAACGTCAGTTCAAACGACGAAAGGAACTGCCATGCGCCCGATACTCTGTTTCCTCGCCGTTGTAGTTCTGGCCCCAGCGGCGTATGCCGAACCTAGTGTAAACGGCGGATTCCATATCGTCCTGTGGCTGATAGTATTCGCTGGGGCCGCGGTGTCAGCGGCTGTACCCGTGCTGATCAAGAAATGTTTCAAGCCAGTCATGCCCGCATGGCTCTTCTGGATCGCGGTCATCGGCCTGCCAGTGCTCTTCATCCTTTTCGCGGCGCCGATCATCGTAGGTATAGGTAGCATCCTGATCACCGGGCGGACCATGTGAGCACTTAAAGCTCCATCGTGGCTTCCCAGGATTTACCACGACAAAGCGGGGCAAAATCTTGCAGGACGCGGCGGTGCGGGCACTGCCGCGTTACAGGCAGTTGCGCGCTTTGCTTTGACTATTGGCGGCGATGGTGTTAAGGTAAAAAGGTGAGATGAGTTGGCGTTAGACTGACCATTCCTGTCAGAGGTTGAATGATCTCGTCGTTTTTTGACTAACCCTAAGTACTGTAACTACTTCCGGCGGGTCGGCTGACCCGTGGAGTCCCGTGTATGGCTGTTCCGAATCGCAAACTTTTAGCATTTGAGCCCTCCGGCGCGCACGCCGTCACCCGAGAGCCCTTTCCCAATTCGCGCAAAATCTACGTGACCGGGTCGGACCCCACACTCCGCGTGCCGATGCGCGAGATCGTGCAGTCTTCAACCAAATCGGGCCAATGGGGCGGCACCGCCCTCGAGGTTGCGAATCCGCCTTTGGTCGTCTACGATACCTCCGGCCCTTATACCGACCCGGAAGCGGAGATTGATCTGCGTGCGGGTCTCGCTCCGTTGCGTCTTCCCTGGATTCTCGCTCGCGGCGACGTCGTCGAACTTCCCGACATTTCCTCGATGTATGGCCGGAAGCGAGCACACGATCCCAACCTCGAATCGGTCCGCTTTCCGAAGTCGCGCAAGCCCATAAGCGCCAAGCCCGGCGCACGCGTTACGCAGATGCACTACGCGCGTCGCGGCCTGATCACGCCCGAAATGGAATTCATCGCCATCCGCGAGAACATGCGCCTCGAACGCGTCTCCGAAGAGCTTCGCCGGCATTATCCCGGCCAAGACTGGGGTGCAAATCTACCCAAAGAATTGACCCCCGAATTCGTGCGCGACGAAGTCGCGCGCGGCCGCGCCATCATCCCTGCCAACATCAATCACCCCGAGCTCGAACCCATGATCATCGGCCGTAATTTCCTGGTGAAGATCAACGCTAACATCGGAAACTCGGCGGTCACCAGTTCCATCGAGGAAGAGGTCGAAAAAATGGTCTGGGCGATTCGCTGGGGCGCGGACACCGTCATGGATTTGTCCACCGGCGATAACATCCACGAGACCCGCGAATGGATCATCCGGAATTCGCCGGTGCCAATCGGCACCGTTCCCATTTACCAGGCGCTCGAAAAAGTGGGAGGGAAACCGGAAGAACTGACCTGGGAAATCTTCCGCGACACGCTCATCGAGCAGGGGGAGCAAGGAGTTGACTATTTCACAATTCACGCGGGCGTGTTGCTGCGCTACATTCCGCTCACCGCCAACCGCGTCACCGGTATCGTCAGTCGCGGCGGCTCCATCATGGCCAAGTGGTGTCTGGCCCACCACCGCGAGAGTTTCCTCTACACGCATTGGGACGAAATCTGCGAGATCATGTCCGCCTACGATATCTCGTTTTCCATTGGCGACGGCCTGCGTCCCGGTTGCATCGCCGATGCGAACGACGAAGCGCAATTCGCTGAACTGAAAACCCAGGGTGAACTAACCCGCCGCGCCTGGGAGCACGACGTCCAAGTCATGAACGAAGGTCCCGGCCATATTCCCATGCATCTGATCAAAGAGAACGTGGAGAAGCAACTCGAATGGTGCGGCGAAGCCCCGTTCTACACGCTCGGGCCCCTGACCACCGACATCGCCCCCGGATATGATCACATCACTTCGGCCATCGGCGCGGCCATGATTGGTTGGTTCGGGACCGCGCTGCTCTGCTACGTGACGCCGAAGGAACATCTCGGCCTGCCCGACAAGGACGACGTTCGCGATGGTGTCATCGCTTACAAGATCGCCGCGCACGCCGCCGACTTGGCCAAGGGCCCTCCCGGGGCGCAAGCCCGCGACAACGCGCTCAGCCAAGCCCGCTTCGAGTTCCGCTGGCAGGACCAGTTCAATCTCTCGCTCGATCCCGACCGCGCCCGCGAATTTCATGACGAGACCTTGCCGGCGGAAGGCGCGAAACTCGCGCATTTCTGCTCGATGTGCGGCCCCAAATTCTGTTCGATGGAAATTACGCAACAAGTCCGCGATTATGCGGCCCGGCTCGGCCTCGACACGGAAGAAGCCGTCGAGCGCGGAATGCACGAAATGGCCGAAACGTTCCGCTCCACAGGCTCGGAGATTTACTCGAAACAATAGTGCTCGTTCCGGTGAGGATGCCCCGCCATTTTGGACGCGCTCTACAATGCTCGCAAGGAAAAACAGGGGAGAACCTTCCCGCGCCAGTTCGCGCCGGAATGGATGGATGCGCCCGACCTCGCCCCCAACCGGCATGAGGCGGCCTTGCGGGGCATACAGCGGGTCAACTTCTGGAGTCGTGCCCACCGCATTCTGTGGCCGCCCATCCGCGAGCTCGCCGCCGAAATCGGCAGACCCGTTCGAGTGCTCGACCTGGGATGCGGCGCAGGCGATATCGCGGTGCGCTTGTGGAAGACGGCGCAACGCGTCGGCGTACCCTGGGAGATTCGGGGCTGTGACCTTAGCCCGTATGCCGTCGCACACGCCCAGCGCCGCGCCGACCAGCATGGCGCAAACATTCAGTTTCAAATATTGGACGTCCTCCACGATCCGCTGCCGCAAAATTATGATGTCCTCTGCGCGTCGCTCTTTCTCCACCACTTCGAGTGGGACATCGCGTGCGACCTCCTGCGCCGCATGGCCGATGCGACCCAGCACCAACTGCTGATAAACGATCTCGTCCGCTCCCGATCCGCGTACCTGTTCGCGGTCGCGGGTTGCTCTTTACTCACACGCTCCGACGTGGTGCGTCACGATGGTCCGCAATCGGTGCGTTCCGCATTTACGGTCGAGGAAATGACCACGCTGGCCACTACGGCAGGATTGAAAGACGCTCACATCACTCGTCACTGGCCTTATCGCCTTCGCCTGCTGTGGAGAAAGCAATGAACGCGGTCGCGCTCGAGACCGTGCAGGGTCGAGTCTGGGACGCCGCCGTGATCGGGGCCGGGCCGGCCGGTGCCATGCTGGCGCGACAACTAGCCCGTCAGGGCGCGTCCGTATTCCTCGTGGACAAGGCCGCCTTTCCGCGGCGTAAGGTCTGCGGATGCTGTCTTAATCAGCGCGCCGTGAGCGCGCTCGAGGAAGCGGGTCTTGGACACATCCTGCGACAAAACGGCGCCGTTCCACTCCGCTCCCTCAACCTCGTTGTCGCCGGACAGAACGCGGTCATTACTTTGCCCAGCGGCTATGCGCTTTCCCGAGAAGTATTCGACACGGCGCTGGTCAACGAGGCCATCGCCGCTGGGGCTTCATTCTTGCCGCAGACCCGCGCCGACGGAAGTGCGACTCAGGAGAACGTTCGTACACTTCGACTGCGACGCGACAACGCGGATTTCGAAATCGCAGTACAAGCCGTGGTCGTGGCCTCCGGGTTAGGGAGTAAGCTTTCAGGTCACGACGAAGATTTGTTAGCGCCACCAACGCCCCATTCCCGAATTGGCGCGGGAACGATCCTCGAATCTTTGCCGGATGGATACCACTCGGAGACCATCTACATGGGCTGCGGCTCACGTGGCTACATCGGTCTGGTCGCGGTCGAAGGTCGGCGTCTTAACATTGCCGCCGCGCTCGATGCCGAATGGGTCAAAGAATGCGGTGGCCTGCCCTTCGCCGCCGCGCGACTCCTCCAAGAAAGCAGCCTGCCGCCCATTACCGGCATCGAAGAGCTTCCTTGGAAGGGCACCCCCGCGCTGACGCGTCGCGCCTCTCGCGTCAGCAGTCACCGTCTTTTCATTCTCGGCGATGCCGCCGGATATATCGAACCATTTACCGGCGAAGGCATGGCGTGGGCCCTCACTTCCGCTCTCGCCCTAGCCCCGCTGGTCGTCCGCGCCCTGGAAGACTATCGTCCCGAAGTGGAAACGGACTGGGAGGGACTTTATCATCAGTTGGTTGTAAAGCGGCAGGGCTTTTGCCGAATTCTGGCCTCCTTGCTGCGGCATCCAGGCTGGATGAAGCAGGGCGTACGTCTACTGCGTGCACTACCGCAAGCCGCCGCCCCTATGGTGCGAAGTGTGAACGCCCGGTTGCAACTTCAAGGAGAACCATGATGTCTATCGTGTCGGAACCAGTCGAGTTTTCCGCATCAACTTCGACTTTTCCGGAAACCCGTACCGTGAAAGACCTGGCGATCCTCGGCATGGGTACCGCGCTTCCGCCGTATTTCATCGGTCAGGAAGAGTCAGTCCGCTATGCTCAAGAGGCCTTCTGTCGCACTGATGAACAGAAGCGCATATTGCCCCTGCTGTACCGCATGTCCGGCGTGAAAAAGCGCTACAGTGCCCTGCTCGAAGCGCCCGAAGGCACCGAAAACCGGCAATCGTTTCTTCCGATGCCCACGGGATCGGAGGACCGCGGTCCAACCATCGGCGCGCGAATGAATGTTTACGAGCGCGAGTCCTTGCCGCTGGCAGTGCGGGCCGCGACCCAGGCGCTCGCCAACTCTGCAACCGTCCCGAAAGACATCACCCATCTCGTTACGGTGTCATGCAGCGGATTCGTCGCGCCCGGCGTGGATATCCGGCTTATCAAAGACTTGGGCCTAAGAGCCACGGTGCAGCGCGCACACCTCGGGTTCATGGGTTGCCACGGCGCCCTTAACGGACTGCGTGTGGCCCACGGATTTGCTAACACTGACCCGCAGGCGCGGGTGCTCCTGTGCGCGGTCGAGTTGTGTAGTATTCACTATCATTACGGTTGGAACCCCGATTTCATCGTCGCAAACGCCCTATTCGCCGACGGCGCCGCCGCCTTGATTGCCGCCCCCGCCAAAGATGGCCAGGACGGCGCTTGGCAAGTTCACGCGACCGGCTCGTGTCTGCTGCCGGATTCCGAGGACGCCATCACTTGGCGAATCGGCGACCACGGATTTGTGATGTCGTTGTCGCCCCGAGTCCCAGACTTGATAGCGACCCATCTAAAGGCTTGGCTCGAAAGTTGGTTATCCGCCCACGGACTCGCCCTGTCCGACATTCGGTCCTGGGCCGTCCACCCCGGCGGCCCGCGCATTCTCGGCGCGGTGAACACGGCCCTCAGCCTACCCAAGGACGCGCTCGACGTTTCCAAAGAACTCCTCCGCGAACACGGTAACATGTCTTCGCCAACGGTGCTCTTCATCATCAACCAACTTCGGCAACGCGGCGCGCAGCGCCCCTGCGTAGCCCTCGCCTTCGGTCCCGGTCTCATGGCCGAGGCAGCTCTCTTTGTTTGAACGAGCCATTCCATGAAGTCACAACTGTGGATGCGGAGTCCTTTTTTGGTCCTTTCGGTCTCTTTCGTCTCTCTCCCTCGTCCTTGGGGAACCTACGGCCTACGGCCTACAGCCCCTTGAAGGCGAAGCCACGAGCGGATATCTTGCTTGAGCCTGGAATAAGCATGTTTACACCGGAAGGAGAATCATCCAATGCCGTTACCAACTGAATTGAACCCTACCCCGCGCTTCCTCATGGGGCCCGGCCCCAGCGATGTCCACCCGCGCGTACTGCGGGCGATGGCTACGCCGGTCGTCGGCCATCTCGATCCGGGTTTCCTGCAAATCATGGATGAACTCAAGGTCATGCTGCGTGAAGTATTTCGCACCAGCAACGAGCTGACCTTTGCCGTCTCCGGCACCGGCAGCGCCGGCATGGAAACCTGTCTCGTGAATCTGCTCGAACCCGGCGACGAGGCGGTCGTGTGCGTGCACGGCGTGTTCGGCAATCGCATGGCCGATATCGTCGAGCGGTGCGGGGCCAAGCTGACGCGCGTGGACGCGCCCTGGGGTCAACCCATTGACCCCGCCGATGTGAAGAAGACGCTGGGTAGAGGTCATCCGAAACTAGTGGCTATTGTGCATGCCGAGACCTCGACGGGAGTCCTGCAGCCCCTCGAAGAAATCAGCTGCATGACGCACGAGGCCGGCGCCCTATTCGTGGTGGATACAGTCACATCGCTCGGCGGCACGGACGTGCGCGTGGACGACTGGGGCTTTGACGCGGTGTACAGCGGCACACAGAAATGCCTGAGCGCGCCGCCCGGTCTGTCGCCCGTGTCGTTCAGCGCCCGCGCCATCGAGGCGATGGAGAAACGCAAGTCGAAAGCGCAGAGCTGGTACCTCGACATGAGCATGGTGCGGAAGTACTGGGGCGCGGAGCGCGTCTATCACCATACGGCGCCGATCAGCTCGGTCTATGCGCTGTACGAGGCCTTGCGGCTGGTGCTCGAAGAAGGACTCGAAGCGCGATTCGCGCGCCACCAGCGTAGTCATGAGCTGTTGCGGGAAGGGCTCGAAGAACTCGGTTTCGAATTCATCGTCCAGCCGGAATTCCGGCTACCGATGCTAAATGCCGTCCGACTCCCGGCCGGCGTCGAAGACGTGCCCACGCGCCGACGCCTGCTTCAAGAATACAACATCGAAGTCGGCGCCGGACTGGGCGAATTCGCCGGTAGAATCTGGCGTATCGGTCTCATGGGCTGCAGCTCGACCGAAAACCACGTAAACTTACTGACCTCGGCCCTGCGCACGATTCTGCATCCATAGGCCCTTTTGTCATTCGGAGCGCAAGCGAAGAATCTTGCATACCCAGGTCGTGAGTCCAAACGATGCTTCGACTTCACTTAGCATGACAGTCCCTGCTGTCATTCCGAGCGTAGTCGAGGAATCTCGCATACCCAAGACTTGGGTACATGAGATGCTCCCCTGTCCCGCACCCGACTCAATCAATCGAACCAGTAGTGTGGCGGAATCCAGAATGCTCCGGCCGCGGCCAGAAGCACCACTATTGCCGCGAGAGTGTATCGCCATTCCTTTTTGAGGACTCCTATCGAAATGCTGCAAAGAAACAGGATTGGAGTCAGGATCACCCAGGCCAACGGTAGGACGATCAATACCGCAAAGTGGAATGGCTTACCCAGCCAATTGAAAGGCATCTCACCGCGCGGGTCCCAGTAACCGTGGGCGTTTTCGCCGCCAGCGAACATAGGCCAAAAGATGCCGTTAACAAGAATTGGATACGTGTGCCACCCTAGAAGAAACGCCAAGAGGACCAAGCCAAACTGAAAAGAGACGCGTTCGAGCCTTTGAATCTTTGCGATGACGGTCAGAAAACAACTTATCAGCGAAATATACGGGACTAACAATCCGTAAACAATAAAGGGAATATAAGGCAGAGAGTCGCCGCCACTCCCCGTGCGAGTGATGAGTGGAGGCATAGATCGCACATAGTACTCGCGTGGCGCGACGAGGATGATGAAGGGAACGAGTAGGACCATTACGCTCACCATGACCACGTGCGTGATAAAGAGCTTGCGCTCCCAGATCATGAGCGCGTTCGGTGGGTGCGCTTCCCAGGAATGTTCGTTGGCCATTGGCTCGAATCCCGATTAGCCCAGCGTCAGCAGCTCCAGTGGATGATAGACCCTTAATCCGGTGCCTTCCAGAAGGTGCATGCGGCAGACGCTGCTCTCGGTGACGATGGCTTCGATGTTGGCTTCTTTGAAGGCTTTGAAAAGCGGCTCGCCCACGGTTTGCGCGAGTTCGTAGCCCAGCGGACCCGCCTTCAGTCCGAACGTACCGCCCATGCCGCAGCAGGTGCCGCTTTCAATCAACGTAACGTCGGCGCCGAGGCGACGCATCCATTCCATGGCCGACTTGCCGGCGTCGAGTGGCCGCTGGTGACAAGCGAGATGGAAGCCGAACTTGCGTCCTGCCAGCGGAGTCTGCGGCGGGCTTGCTGAAGAACTCCCTGCGCCTCGAGCCGCATCAAGTAGTCGAAGAGTTCGAAGGAGCACGCCGCAACGTCCGCTGCCTCGCCTTGTCGCTCGAGCAGTTTCGGATAGGGCTTTTTGAGGCAATACGCCGCCGTGGGCTCGATGGCGACGATGTCGTATCCGTCACGGGCATAGGGCGCGAATTGCGCGATGTTGAACTGCGCGACCTCCCGCGCCCGTTCCAAATCCCCGTACCCGATATAGGGATACCCGCTCCAGCGCTGGCGCGGCACGACGACCTCGCAATAGCGTTCTTCGAGACAGTCCACCGCCGTCCACGCCAGGTCCGGCCGGTTGTAGTTCGCGTACAGGTCCAGGAACAGCGCGACTCGTCGCGCCGGCTGGGAAAGCGTCCGGTATCGTTTTCTCTTTTTGAACTGTTTTTCGAAAGGACGGCGATCAAATTCCGGCAAAGCCCGGTGCCGGTCAATGCCAGCCAGTTTTTCGAGCAATGCGCGAAACGTCTTGTTTCGTAGTAGCCAATTGGCGATGGGTGCGGTTGTGCTTCCCAGCGTGGTGGCACGTTCCGCCGCCATCATCACGCGATTCACGCGCGTTGCCGGATGCTTTTTTCGGTCCTCGTCCTTAACCGCGGCGATCATCATCGGGATGTCAATTTCGGCGGGGCAAATTTCTTGGCACAACCCGCAGGAAATGCACAGGGGCGCGAATTCAGCCGCCTTGTCCAGACCGTGCACTTGCGCCGTCCACGGAATCCCAATCGGTCCCGGATAGATATAGCCGAAGGTGTGTCCACCAACTACGCCGTAGGTTGGGCAGACGTTCATGCACGCACCGCAACGAATACAGTTCAGCGCGTCCTTGAACAACGCGTCGGCGCGCATGCGGCGGCGGCCATTGTCGAGCAGAATGATGTGCGACTCGCGCGGACCGCGCCCGCCTTCGCCCAAGGCACAGCGGCCCGCCATCACGGTCACGTACGTCGTCAACATCTGGCCGACGGCGCTGACCGGGTGCGCCAGCATCATCTGCAGCGCGTCGTCGATGGTCTCGACAATCTTCTCGATGCCCATGATGCACACGTGCAGATCGGGAACCGATGACACCAAGCGTGCGTTGCCTTCGTTCGTCTCGATCACGATGGCCCCATTCTCGGCGATCCCCACATTCGCGCCCGTCATCCCAATCTGCGCATTGAGAAAGATCGGTCGCAGATACTTCCGAACGGCAGCCATGATGGCGCGAATGTCATTGGGAACCGCGCCGCCGAGCGAGCGCGTGAATATATCCGCCACCTCGGCCTGCGTTTTGTGCACTGCCGGAAAGACCAGGTGATACGGCTTTTCGCGTACCTTCTGGATGATCAGTTCGCCGAGATCGGTCTCGATCACCTGTATACCCGCCGCTTCCAGCGGATGGTTCACCTCAATCTCTTCGCTGGTCAGCGACTTGGACTTCGCAACGGTTTTGACGCCGCGCTCGCGAGCTAGCCGCAGTATGTAATCAATTGCTGCTGCGCCATCCTCAGCGAAGAAGACCTGTGCTCCACTGTTCCGGGCCATTTCCGAGAATCTCTCAATAAGCTCTTCCTGCTTCTCGAGACATCGCTCCTTGATCTGTCGGATGCGTTCTTGGAAATGTTCCAACTGCGGCATGGCCGCGAGCGCCCGGGCCCGGCTGTCGCGGCCCCGTTTCATGGCGCTGTAGAGCGCAGACCGTCGCGACGGGTCGGCCACGGCCTGTTGGATACGCTCGGATAAGTGGGTAGTGGTCGCGTCAGACATCGGGACGGTTCCCGGCATCAATAATGATGGCATGCGCCGCTTCTGGGCCATGCACACCGAGTACGAGTTTCATTTCGATATCGCCGGTGCGGCTCGGTCCCGAGATGAAAGTGACGGCGCAGGCGCCGTTGTGCCGTTGAAAGGCCTCGCGCAAGCGCGACGCGGCCGATTCGAGCGTGGGCACAATGTCTTCCGCGCGCAGCAACGCGATGTGAACGCGCGGTAAGGCCGAAACCAGTCGGACGGTATCGTCCGTCGTAGTTTCCACGAGCGTGCCCGTCTCCGCGATAGCGAAATCGGCCGACGTGATGCCGCAGTTCGCTTCGTCAATCGTACCCGTCAAATTTTCCCCCGAATAGGGTGGAGCAATCACGCCGACCCCGTCTTGGCGGCAACGCGCCAGGAATGGCTCCCGAATATCGCCCGGCAAAATCCCCAAAGCGACTTGGCGTCCGGAAACCTCTTCGAGAATCTCGCAAATCTTCTCAATAGTTTGTGCGCTGTCCGTGACGACGTAAACCTTCCCGGCCAGCGATTCGAATTTCTGCCGAAACATCTCGATCAGTTCTGAAGGCATCATCCGACCCCGGCCGCATAGTACCCGATCGGGGCCACTCGCGCCAAGGGTCCGAAAGCGAGTAGACTGGTCCCTCAAAGGACATGAAAATGAAGGAGGGAAGCGGCCGTGATTGGAGGTTCGTTCGTCACTTGGATTTCCGGACTCGCCACCGCTGCGTTGCCGCATGATCCTGTCAAGGATAAAGAGCCGCGGGTGTTTCCCACGGTGGTAGAACTGTTGCAGGGCGAGGGCAACTTCATTTCCTTCACCCACCGCGAACATCCCGGCAACCGGATCGGTTATCGGTTTCACGAACACAGTCCCTACGTTCTTGGCGCGATTCCCACGGCTGCAGAGCAACACGAAATCGAGGCCGTCTCACGGCTCGAGACCGAATTCGCGGGCCGGCCTGGCGCTTTCAAGAACGCCCGCGAGGTGCGGGAAGCGGGCTGGATACCCCAAGATTGGACGTTCTATATCGCCCCCGCGTCTGAGGGCTTTGATCTTCTCTGGGTGGTCCAAACGCATGAATCGGGGTTGAACACATATTACGCTGTGCAGCAATGTTTTCGCATGAGCGGGGCGACCAACGAGGCGTGGCGCAGAAAGGTTGCCGAAACACCCGCCTTCAGCGAGTTCGATCTCTGGGCCACGCAAAAAGCGGCGGGGGACCCGTTGACGAGCTTGTCCTACGTCCACAGCGGCGGACGGTGGCTCGCCATTCCCGCAACACAAGATACACTCGGTTTTCGTACACGACTGGGCTTCGAGATGGATACAGCGCGCACCGGCGGCAACCTGAAAGCGGCAACCTATGAGCCTTACAACCCAGCCTTTTCCGACGAAGTCCTGGATACCGGGTTGGCGGCCCGCACCGACGCGAAGGGCGAGTGGATTTGCGCCCTCTACTGGGAGCACACCACCCACGTTACCGACCACCATCCCGCCGATTGTCTGCATGCCGTAGTCAACCTCGGCCCACTCGCACCACAAAGCAAGCGGGCCATTCGCGGGAAGATTTACTGGTTCAAAGGTTCCTTGGACGACCTCTACACCAAGTGGCAAGCCGATTTCCACTTCTCTGGAGTGCGGTAGCTTGCTACCGCTTTCCCAAGGGGAGCTTGCTCCCCGTCCGTACACTCATCACTTTTCCTGTTTCCACATACCCTCAGGCAGGTCGCCGGCATGCTGGCTCAATGAAAGCGGGAACAAGCTCCCGCACTACCGAGCGCTTTGCGCGCAAAGTCGAATTACATTGGCACAATGACCTATTCTGGTCGTCACGATCGGAGGGCAATCCCATGCGGAATCAAATCGTCATCATCACGGGAGGAGCGCGCGGGATTGGGTTCGGAATCGGGGAATGCTTCGCGCGTCAAGGCGCATCTATCGCCATCCCGGACCTGAACGCCGAGGCCGCGCGGGACGCCGCCGTTCGGCTCAATGCACAGGGCGCCGTGGATTCAATCGGTATTACCTGCGATGTCGCAGACCGCACACAGGTGGACTACGGGGCCTCCAAAGGCGGACTGCGTATGTTGATGGTGGGATTCGCAACACGTCTCGGTCGGCACGGTATCACCTGCAATGCGATCGCTCCCGGCATGATTCTCACTGAGATGACGCGCTGGCACTGGGAACAACCCGGCCCGGCGGAAGAGATCAAGAAGCGCGTCCCAGTGGGCCGCATCGGCACGCCCGAAGACATCGGTCACGCGGCCGTGTTTCTGGCTTCCCAAGAAGCATCGTATATCAACGGCATTAGTCTCCGAGTGGACGGCGGACACCAAGCCCTGTGCGTGTGAGAGGGCGTGCGAAGTGCAGAGCGCAAAGTATGAAGTATGAAACGATATAGAGGGGAGAGACTTCATGAGGATCGAACTGGATGGTAAGGTAGCCGTCGTAACCGGGGCGGCCGGCGAATTGGGCCGGGTAATGGTACGAACCTTGGCAGAGTGCGGTGCGGACGTGGCGATTCACTACCATAGGAACGAGGTGAAGGCGAGCGAGCTCGTGGACGAGGTCCGAAAACTCGGCCGTCGCGCGTTCGCAATCCAGGCCGACGTGACGGATATTCGGTCCGTCGAAGAGATGCGGGACCAGGTTGCCCAAGCCCTGGGCGATGCGGACATCATCGTTAACAACGCGGTCAGTCAATTCAGTTGGAAGCGAATTCTCGATCAAGACGTATCGGATTACGAAGGCCAGTTCCGGTCCAGCGTCCTTCACAATCTGTTTATGACGAAGGCCTTTGTGCCGACAATGATCCGAAAGGGCTGGGGACGCGTCATCGGCATCAACACGGAATGTACGCTTCAATGTTGGCCCACGCAGTCGGCCTACGTAACCGGCAAGCACGGGATGAATGGGCTGCTTCTCGTTCTGACGAAAGAGGTCGGCGTGCACGGCATCACCGTCAATCAGGTTGCGCCGGGCTGGATGTACAGCGACCGCGACCGGGAGCGGGCCCAAGCCGGTCTGCCGCCTAATGATGCAAAGGGTGAATACGCGGGCATGTTGCCGCTAAAACACCGCGGCGAGGACCAGGACATTGCCAATGTTGTAGCGTTTCTGGCGTCCGATTTGGCCAAATTCATTACGGGCGCGTTCATTCCCGTCAACGGTGGCGGCGCAACCGTTCCGGCTTGGCTATGAACCAAGTCTTGACCATATCGCACGCGATCGCCCCCCGCACTCTACGAATACAGGCTCGAAGTGTTCCACGACTTCGTACGCAGCCGCAGTCAAACGACGGCAAGCTACTAGTTACGTCTGAAATGTTGGGTTGGCCGTGGCGAGTATAGTCGAACTGCGCTCAGCCCGGCAGCGTTACCAGCGCCTGGATCACTTTCAGTAATGGCGCGGGATACACACCGATCCAGACCAGGGCACCGGTCAAGATAACCAGCGCCGACGCGCCTGACCAATGGGCCGGCAGCGCGGGGGGGAGGGTAGAAGCTTCAGAAGATCGAGGCGTGCCTGCGCACATTACGGCGACCACTCGGACGTAGTAAAACAGACCGATGGCACTATTAACTACGAGCGCCAGAATGGCCGCCCAGCGCGCCGATTCTTCGCCGGCTGCAATCACAAGGAATTTGCCGATGAAACCGGCCGTGAGCGGAATCCCGGCCAGGGATAGCAACATCATCGTGAACGTCAACGCCATCCAGGGGCGGCGCCAGAACAACCCGCGGTACTCGTCCAGATTCTCCGGTTCATGGTCGCGGTCAGACAACGCCGAGATGACGCCGAAAGCGCCCAGCGTGGTAATGAAATACGCGGCGAGGTACACCGCGGCCGCCGGGGCGGCCAAGGGACCGCTGGCGAGAAAGGCTACGAGAAGATAGCCGAGATGCGCGATCGATGAATACGCCAGCATCCGTTTCACGTTGAGTTGCATCAGCGCGAGGAGATTACCCACGAACATGGACGTGATGGCCACCAGGGTAAAGATGAACAGCAGCGCATGATGGGCGTGAACGCCCGACTCCGTGAAATAGCGGAACAACACTGCGAATACCGCCCCTTTCGAGACGGTCGCGATAAAGGCGGTGACCGGCGCCGACGCGCCTTCATATACGTCGGCCGTCCAAAGGTGGAACGGCACCAGCGCCAATTTGAACCCGACCCCGACGATGATGAGGCCCAGACCTGCCAATACGATGGCGCTCGGGATCGGCGTACCGGCATTGAGCGCCGCGGCAATCGTCGGCAACTCCATCGTTCCGAACTCCGCGTAAAGCAGGGCCGCGCCGAAGAAGAGAAACGCCGCCGAACCTGCGGCCAACACCAGGTACTTGACCGCGGCTTCCAGGGGTTTCAACGTTCGAGCGTAGGCGATCAACGCGTAGAGGGAAACGCTAAGAATCTCCAAACCCAAAACGAGTGAGACAAAATGATTGCTGGCGGCCAAAACCTCGCCGCCCACAACGGCGCACAGCAAGAGGAGATAGTACTCGTGCGGGTCTACAGCCCTCCGTTCAAAGTAGCCGAACGAAATCATGACAATTGCGACTGCGGCCAGAAGTATGAGTCCGATGTAGTAGAGCGCAAAATTGTCCAAAACGAGGAGCGCGGTCGCTTCGCGCACGGCTGCCGCTCCGCTCACGGGCAGGATGAGAAAGGCCGCAACCAATCCACACGACGTCAATGCCGCCGTGAGCGCATGGTTGCGGTAGAATGCGACCACCAGCATCACCGCCACCGTGGTAACCCCAGTTACGATTATGGGCAACAACACTACGAACATTGCGGACGTCATCGAATCTCTCCCGAACGCGGCGAAGACATTCCGACCAACTTTACCGTGGCGGCCTTGGACTGGGCCGTGACCACGGTCTGCTGAATGCGTGTCAGGGTTTGTGAGGCCGTGTTAATTACCGGCTGCGGATAGAGGCCCAGCCATACCAATCCCGCCATCAAAACCGCCATCGTGGCCATCTCGCGCCGCGTAAAATCGGAAACGCGCCGAGTCTCGGGCGCGACGCCGTGGAACGCACGTTGGATAATCCACAACGAGTACACCGTAGACACGATCAGTCCGATCGACGCCACTACCGCTATCGGAATGCTGGTCTGATAGGTGCCGAGCAAAACCAGAAACTCGCCGATGAAGTTCCCCAGTCCCGGAAGCCCTAGCGAGGCCAGCGCCAAGAACATCGCCACCCCGCCCATGCGCGGCGCGTTCGTCCACAGCCCGCCCATGGCTCGCAGGTCCCGGGTATGGATGCGTTCCTGTAATGCCCCGACCAAGATGAAGAGAGCGCCGGTGCCGAGGCCATGGCAGAGAACCTGCAGAACGGCCCCCTGAAGAGCGAGCAGGTTATTGGTTGCAACACCGAGTAAGACAAACCCCATGTGGCTCACGCTCGAATAGGCCACCAGCCGTTTCAAGTCCGTTTGCGCAAAGGCCAGGACCGCGCCGTAGATAATGCCGACGACGGCCAAGACCATCGCCACCGATGCCATCTCGCCGGCGGCCACGGGAAACAACGGCAGAACGAACCGGAGCAACCCATACGCGCCGGTTTTCAGGAGCAGCCCGGCAAGAATCACGCTCCCGGCGGTCGGGGCTTCGGTGTGGGCGTCCGGCAACCAGCTATGGACGGGCACCACGGGCAGTTTCACGGCAAATGCCGCAAAGAAACCCAGCATCAGCCACAGAGAAATTGTGCGAGACAAAGGCGTACCGATCAATTCGGCGTAATTGAAGGTAAAGACTCCGGCGGCCGTATGGTGCATGAAAACCAGACCCAGAATCGCCACGAGCATAAACAGTCCGCTTAATTGTGTAAAGATGAAGAACTTCATTGCGGCATACAGGCGGCGCTCATGCCCCCAGATCGCGATGAGGAAGTACATGGGGATCAACATGAGTTCCCAAAAGCAATAAAAGAGAAACAAATCTGCCGCCATGAACACCCCCAGGATGCCGGCGAGAACCCAGAGCAGATTGAAATGGAAGAAGCCCACGCGGTGTCGGATTTCGGTCCACGAAACCGGCACACACAGGAGACCGAGAAGCGCGGTGAGGAGCAGCAACAAGAGGCTGAGACCATCCACGGCCAGATGAAAACTGATTCCAAATTGCGGAATCCAGGACGTGTGAAGTTCCTGTAGCCACGGTCCGGAGATGGAAAAGTCCGCCGCGCCGTACTGTTTCCACAGACCCAGCGCCAACGCAAGGTCCAGGGCCATCGCGCTCAGGGCGATCCAACGGGGCGCCGTGTCCGAGCGGTGACCCGCCGCCCATGCCAGTAGCCCTCCGACCAGAGGAATCGCGATGATCCAGACTAAAGTCATAGCAGCACCGCCAAGGCCACGGTCAGCGCCGCGCCCGCTACGATGCCCATCATGTACCAGCGTAGTTGGCCGGTTTGTGTACGGCTCAGGATCACGTGACCCAGTAGGTTCGCGCCCGCAATACTTGTGTATATCGAGTCAATAAAATCGCTTCGATTGATTTCTGCGAGGCGCACGAACGGTCGCACAAAGACGAGATTGTAGGCCCAATCGAAGCCGCAACCCGAAGCGAGAAATCGGTGCAGGGCCACACCCCAAGGCGCCGCTGACCAGCTACGCACGTACTGGGGCGACCGTAGGAACAAAAGCCAGGCCATCAGCATCCCAGCCAATACGACCGTGCCCGCGACGACCTGAAACGCAGCTTCCGCGCTGAGGCCATAGTGTGCTTCCGGCGGTGGCGGCAATGCGGTTTCAACGAGCTTCGAGAAGAGCGGAAGATGGCCCAAGGTTCGCGGAAGCTCGATGAAACCGCCCACCATCGAAAGCGCCGCCAACACCGCGATAGGAATCAGTAGGAAGCTCCCTCGATGCGGAGTCACATGGCTCTGGGTCTCACCAAAAAACGCGAGGAAAACCATGCGGAAGGTGTAAATGGCGGTAACAAACGCGCCGATTGATCCCGCCAACCATAGCCACGGCCCACCCAACGGCGAAGACCACACCATCCACAGAATCAAGTCCTTGCTGTAGAAGCCCGCGGTCACCAATGGCAACGAAGTAAGTGAGAGCGCGCCCACGAGAAAGCTCCAGAACACGAGCGGCATCTGTTTGCGCAGTCCGCCCATCTTAAACAAATCTTGTTCGTGGTGCAGACTCAGAATCACGACGCCGGCCGCCATAAACAACAGGGCTTTGAAAAACGCGTGCGTTACCAGATGAAAAATCGCCGCCGACCACGCGCCGACGCCCAGAGCCAGGAACATGTAGCCGATCTGGCTGATGGTCGAATACGCCAATACGCGTTTGATGTCGCGCTGGGCCAACGCCGCCATACCGGCCAGCAACAGCGTCACGGCCCCAATCGCCGCCACCGCCGACTGTACCACCGGCGCCCACTCGAACAGCACGTGCGTGCGCGCGATTAGATACACGCCGGCCGTGACCATCGTCGCCGCGTGAATGAGGGCGCTAACCGGCGTCGGACCGGCCATCGCATCCGGCAGCCACACTTGCAGCGGAACTTGTCCGGATTTGCCGAGCGCGCCCCCCAGCATCAGGGCCGCGGCGGCCACGGCAAGTCCCGAACCGACCGACCACTGCTCCTTGACGCCCTGCATCACTTCCTGAATGCGCAACGTGTGGAAGTGGCTGGCCAGCAGCAGGAGCCCGATCGCCATGGCCGTGTCACCAATGCGAGTTACCAGGAAGGCCTTCACCGCGGCGCGCGCGTTCGCCGGATTCTTATACCAGAAGCCAATCAACAAATAGCTGCAAAGACCCACACCCTCCCAACCCAGGTAGAGCAGAAGTAGGTCATCGGCCAGGACGAGGATGAGCATGGAACCGACGAAAAGATCCATGTACGCGAAGAAGCGAGCGTAGCCGTCGTCATCGGCCATGTATTGGACGGAATAGACCAGAATCAGGAAGCCCACGCAGGCCACCACGAATGTCATCACCAGAGCCAATGCGTCGAAATACAGAGCGATGCGAAACACGTAACCGGCCACGTTCATCCAGGTCCACAGATGCTGCGTGTAGGCATGTTCGGCCGGCGGCGAATCGAGAAAACCGGCGCTGAGCATGATCCCTATCGCCGCCGATAGCCCCACCGAACCCGCGCCGATCATGGCAATCGCCGGTTTGCGCAATCGGGAACCGAAAAGCGTAAGTACGAGGAAGCCGGCCAGCGGTGCTGCCGGAATCACCCAAAGGAGTTCAAGCATGGCTAGCCCCACATCCGGTTGGCGACATCGGCGTCCAACGTCTTGAAATGATGGTAGAATTGAAGCACCAGCGCGAGACCGATCACTACTTCCGCCGCCGCCGTGCTCAAGATCACCAGAAACATGATCTGGCCGTCCGGTTGCCCCCAGCGCGCGCCCGCCACTACAAAGGCCAAACCGGCGGCGTTCAACATGATCTCGATAGACATCAACATGTACATCACGTTGCGTCGCACCAAGAGTCCTACGGCGCCGAGCACGAACAGTATGCCCGCCACGATCAACCCATGTTCCAAGGGTATTTCCCCAGTCATGATTTCGGCGCCTCCTTGCCCAAGTACTCGCGACGGCCCAAGCAAAAAGCCCCGATAATTCCTGCCAACAGGAGGATCGAGGCCAGTTCCACGACCAAGAAATACGGTCCGAAAAGCGACAAGCTGACGTCCTTGGGCTCCGCGACGGCGCCTTTACTTAGATGCGCGGAATTACTCCCAAGCGCGTAAATCAGCTCCGCGCTGAGGATGAGGGCGAGCAGACCCGGACCCACCCACATGCGCCCCGTAAGCCAGAGGCGTTCCTGCCGGGTGGATTCAGGCCCCTGATTCAGCATCATGACGACAAAAATGAAGAGCACCATGATGGCGCCGGCGTAAATAATGATTTCCAAGACCGCCGCCAAGTAAGCGCCCAAGGCAACGAACACCAGCGCTACGGCCATCAGGGAGACGATAAGGTACAGCAACGAGTGCACCGCATTAAACCGGGTGATGACCATCCCGGTTGCAACGATGGCAATCAGCGAAGCCACGTAGAAGACGGCGGTCACAATTGCAGGCTCCTTACGTCTACCGGCGGTGCTTCGTTTTCCGCCTCACCCTTGCCTTTGCCGCCGATGGAGACCCCCGCGACACGGTAGTAGTTGTAACCGGCATATTTTCCCGGCCCGTCAATCAGCAGATGCTCTTTCTCATATACGAGGTTCTGACGGTTGTACTCGCCCATTTCGAAGTCCGGGATCAGTTGAATCGCGTACGTGGGACAGGCCTCTTCGCAATACCCGCAGAAAATGCAGCGCGAGAAATTGATCCGGAAAAATTCGGGGTAGCGCCGGCCATGTTCATCTTCCGTCGCCTGGAGCGCGATACAATCCACCGGGCATGCCACCGCGCACAAGTGACACGCGACGCAGCGCTCCCCGCCATCCGGATCACGGGTGAGTATGATGCGACCCCGCCACCGGGGCGGCAACGGCACGGGCTGTTCCGGATATTGATACGTCACGCGCCGACGAAAGGCATGTCGGAACACGATCCAGAGGGTGCGAAGCATGCTTAACATGGATTGACCTCTTCCGCCGATTCATCGGCCACGTCTATAAATTCGCGACGAATATTCATACGGTTTCTCGTGCCGGCTACTTGGTGGCGAGCATCACCGCGCCGGTTATCAGCACGTTCAACAGAGATAACGGCAGCATGGTCTTCCATGCGAACCCGATAAGTTGGTCGTATCGCATCCGCGGTAACGCCGCGCGAAGCAGAATGAACCCGCACACGAACACTCCGGTCTTCAACGCAAACCAGACGACCGGCGGCAGCCAGGGCCCCAGCCAGCCCCCAAAAAACAGCGTCACGGTAATCGCCGAGATCAACGTGATGCCCAAATATTCGCCCAGGAAGAACATGCCGAATTTCATGCCCGAGTACTCGGCGTGAAACCCGGCTACCAATTCGCTCTCCGCTTCGGGCAGATCAAACGGAACGCGGTGCGTTTCCGCGACGCCCGCAATCAGGAACATGATCAGTCCGGGAAATTGGGGAATACAGAACCACATACCGCGCTGGGCCTCGACAATTTCGCGCAAGTTGAACGAACCCGCGAGCATGACGACGCCCATCAGCGAAAGCCCCATAAATACTTCGTAGCCGAGCATCTGAGCCGACGCGCGCAGGCCCCCCAGGAGAGAATATTTATTGTTGGACGCCCAACCCGCCAAGGCTACGCTGTACACGCCCATCGAAGACATCGCGAGAAAGAACAGGAGCCCCACGTTGAGATTCGCGATCACAATGCCGGGCGTGAACGGAACCACCGCGAACGCCATCAAGCCCGTGAAAACCACCACCACGGGAGCTACCACAAAGACCACCTTATCGGCGAACGGGGGAATCCAATCTTCTTTCATGAAGATTTTGATCATGTCCGCGATCGGCTGCAGCAGGCCAAAGGGTCCGACGCGATTGGGACCGTACCGATCCTGCCAAAGCGCCAACAGCCGCCGCTCCAGCCAAATCAGCAGTGGCACGAGGTTCAGCAACAGCATCAGTATCGAGGTGACGATCACTAATTGCCCCACGAACGTTTCGGCAAACGAAGGCCCGGCAACGTTCATGCCGGCACCTCTTTGACTATCTTGCCCCAACCGGGCAACTTGACCCACGACATTTCGGGAAGCCCCGAGGGAAGCCCGACGACTCCCGAAGGCAAATCGGGCAGGATGCGCACCGGCAAACGGTACGGGATGCCGTCGAGCACGAGTTGCACGTTCTCTCCGTCAGTTATCTGTAGCGCCTCAGCATCGCGGAAATTAACGGCTACATAAGACGCCGGCGCCCGCTCGGCCACCGACGGGGACAAGACGCTAAGCTCTTCGGAGCCGAAGATGTGGTGGAGAGGAACTGCCAAATGTTCCTTCTCCCGACTTTGAAACGCCGGCGGAATGACTTCGAAATACTTGTGGTCGTGCCCTTCCGCCACTTCCCAGAGGCGCACGCCGGCGTTTCCAACGCGCAGCGGCCCGCCAACTTCCGCTTGAAATTTGTTCAGCGCTTGAACTGAGTTCCAGCCGGGCGCCCAGTAGGCCGACGTCAGCGCCGACGAACACGTGCTCGGGAACCCTTCCATTGAAAAGGCCATCGGAGAGTCCGGGTCCTCCGGCAACGCAGGTTCATGCACGTTGACGTGAGCGCCAATCGCCGTGCGCCCGCTGTAGCGGTGCGCTTGTCGAGGGATTCGTTGCGCCAAGAAACGTGCGGTCGCCGCGGGTGCCACACGGGCGATTTCGCCAAGCGCCGGCGCCGTCTCCGCAATCCGCGTGCAGATATGGTCCAGGTTCTGCCATGCGCCATTGGATGGCGCCGTACGGCTAAGTTCTCCCAACCAACGCCAGCTTTCTTGGACGTCGCCCTGGGCCTTAAACACCTGCACGAATCGCTGGGCCCGTCCCTCATTGTTGACCAAGGTGCCGTCTCCTTCCGCGAATGTGGCAGCCGGCAAGACGACATCCGCCCGCTTCGTCGTGTCATGGACCGTGTGGTCAATTACCACGACCTGTTCCGCGCCCTCGAGGAACGCGTCTACGGCGGCGCGGTCCGCGCGACGATATAGATCGTTCTCGAGAACGATTGCCGCGTAAACCGAGCCTGACTTTGCGGCCTGAAGCGCCTCGTCGAGGCCGTGGCCGTCCAATAAGGCGGGGCCAAAGGAATTGCACTCCGGTGCGTCGTAACAAAGGGCGGCATGTTGGGCGCCCGCAGCCGAAAGACTGATCGCAACGTTGGCTGCAGCCTGTACCACCGCCAGGCTGCCGCAGGACGGTCCCGAAACAATCAACGGTCGTTGCGCAGACCGCAATGCGCCCGCGATCTCTTTCGCCAAGCCCGGCAACTCTTCGGAAAGGTCGCTCACGGAAGGCGCAGTGGGATCGATGCAATGGGCGACGGCGAATCCCAGCCTCGCAAGGTCGTCGGGCGCCGCGCACCATGACCGGGTCGCTACGTCCGCTAATTTGTCACCCGTGACCGTGGCCAGGTAAAGCGGTCCGTGGCGGCCTTGGATCGCTTCTCGGATCGCGCTGTCATGCCACGCTGGGATTCCGAGCCGTTCCCCCATGGGGACCGTGGAGCGATACACGGCCTGGCGAACTTGCAAGGCGATCATCGGCGCTACCTCGGCAAGATTCTCGCCCAGCACAAAGACTGCATCGGCTTCGCCGACCTCCCGGAGCGAAGGAGAATGTACCCCGGGTGCGCGCAACGTGGAAAGCATGGCCGAAAGAAGTTGCCGCTCGCGCGCCGACACACCGTCATAAAACCGATCCGGTCCCACCAGTTCCCGTAACGCGAAGTTTGATTCGATGGACGCCCGAGGAGAACCGATGCCGAGTAGGACGGCTGGCCCCGAAAGTACCTTTCCGATTTCGGTGAGTGCCTCCGCCCGCGTTACCGGTCCTAGTGCGCCGTCCCGCTTCAACAATGGCGTGCGTACCCGTCGCTCGCCGTTCACAAATTCGTACCCATAGCGCCCACGGTCACACAGGAAATAGCCGTTTACATCGTGATTGAACCGATTGTGAATACGGCGCAGCAATCCGTAACGCTCGCCCGGCGTCGTATTGCAGCCGACGCCGCAATGCACGCAGACTGACGGCGCCGTTTGCAGGTCCCACGCCCGCGTGTAGTGTCCCTTGAGTGTCTTATCCGTGAATACGCCGGTGGGGCATAGCTCGACCAAGTTCCCGCTGAACTCGTTCTCGAGGACGCCGTCCTTATGGCGGCCGAAATAGACCCGATCATGCGCCGCGAAGACGCCGAGGTCTTGACCGCCGGCGTAGTCCTGATAGAAGCGCACGCACCGGTAGCACTGAATACACCGGTTCATTTCGTGATTGATGAACGGGCCCAGGTATTGATTCTGGTACGTACGCTTCGGGAAACGGTACTTTCGGTAGTTGTGCCCCGTCATCACGGTCATGTCCTGAAGGTGGCACTCGCCCCCCTCATCGCACACTGGACAATCGTGCGGATGGTTCGCCATCAGCCACTCGATAACCGTTTCACGAAACTGGCGGGCCTCCTCGTCGTCAACGGCAATCCGGACGCCTTCGGCGGCGGGGGTCATGCAGGCCATAACGATCTTGCCGCGCTTGTCCTTCTCATCTTTGAACTGTTTCACGGCGCACTGCCGGCAGGCGCCCACGGAGCCCAGCGCGGGATGCCAACAGAAATAGGGGAGATTGAATCCCAGCGAAAGACAGACTTGAAGCAGATTCCGCCCTTCATTGACGACGTATGGTTTGTTATCTACGTAGATGGTCGCCATGGACTATCTCCAGGGGCACCGTCGCTCGCGGATATGCTTCTCAAAATCATCTCGCCACCGATTCAACGCGCTGCCCAGCGGCGCCATCGCGCCCGGCGCGAGCGGACAGTAAGTCAGGCCCGGTCCAAGGAACTTTACGTGCGTGCGGATCTCTTCCAGATCTCCCGTCGCGCCTTTCCCGTCTTCCAGGGCCTTCAGGATGCGCTCCAGCCACGGGAGACCCTCGCGGCACGGCGTACACCATCCGCACGATTCGTGGGCGAAGAACTTGGTCAGGTTATGCACCATGCCGACCGGGCAAGTCCGGTCGTCCAGGACAATCATGGTACCCGTGCCCAATCGGCTGCCCGCTTGCTGAACCGTGTCGAAATCCATCATCAGGTCCAGGTGTTCTTCAAACAGGAATTCCGTAGACGCGCCGCCCGGGATGATCCCGCGCAGTTGAAGACCGTCGCGCATTCCGCCCGCGTGCTCTTCCAAAATCTCACGTGCCGTCGTGCCCATGGGCAATTCCCATACCCCGGGTTTCTTGACTTTGCCGCTGACGCCGTAAAGCTTCGTCCCACCGTTCTTAGTGCGGCTCAACTTCTTAAACCATTCCACCCCGCGGTTAACGATGTGTGGTACGTTGCAGAGAGTCTCGACGTTGTTCACGATGGTCGGTTTGCCGAAGAGGCCGCTGGTTTGGGGAAATGGCGGTTTGGCCCGTGGGATGGCGCGCTTCCCTTCCAGCGAGTTAAGCAGGGCCGTTTCCTCGCCGCAGATATATCGCCCCGCGCTCATGTGCATGTATATTTGGAGGCTGTAGCCCGTTCCCAGAATGTTGCGGCCCAAGTAGCCTCGCGCCCGGGCTTCGTCTATCGCCTGACCCACGCGCTTACCGGCCAAGACGTACTCCCCGCGCAGGAAGATGTAGGCAATCTCGGCTTCGATGGCGTACGCGGATAGTATCATGGACTCCACCATCAGATGAGGGTCGCCTTCCAATAAGAGCCGATCCTTGAACGTGCCCGGCTCCATCTCGTCCGCGTTTACGACCAGATATTTGGGACGCGGCGCGTCCGCGCCCATCGGCACGAAGCCCCACTTCACACCCGTCGGGAATCCCGCGCCGCCGCGGCCGCGGAGGTTGGCTTCCTTGATCAACTTCGTAACTTCGGCGGGCGCCAAGGTCGTCAGCGCCTTGCGCAAGGCCTGGTATCCGCCCGCTTCTTCATACTCGGCCACAGTCAGAGGTGGAGCGTTGGATCGGATATTTGCCGTCAGCGGTCGTTCACTCACAACGTGCTCCCATCCGGCGGATACTCGCCCAATCTGCTGCGTTTCATCATCAATTCATTGGTAGTGCTCAAGCACTGCCTCCACGTTCGCAACATCCAAGTCCTGATATTGGTCCTGGTCAATCATCAGCGCCGGCGCATGGTCGCACGCGCCCAAGCACTGATTGAGAAGCAAGGTGAAGCGTCCATCAGCGGTGGTCTCGCCAACCGCGATCCCGAGTCGCTGGATGAGATGGTCCAGCAAGCGCTCATAGCCGAGCAACCAACAACTCACGCTGGCGCATACCCGGATCACGTGGCGGCCGACGGGATGGCGGTAGATCAGATTATAGAAAGTGGCCACGCTATCCACTTCGTCCGGCGACATGTCCAATACACTCGCGATATCGCGGACACTCTCGTCGTCCACCCAACGCCGATGCATCTGCACGATGCGCAGGGCCTCGATGCAAGCGGCCTGCTTGCGCTCGAAGCGTTCCGCCTCCGCTTCAATCTCGTGTTTGATCTCCTCCGTCAACACGGTAGCGTCACGCCTCGATTCTCTTTTGGATCGATCGTGGAAACGGTCATCGGTCCAAATCTCCCAATACGTAGTCCATCGCGCCCAAGATCGCCAGCAAGTCTGACACCCGCAAACCCCGACAAATCTCCGGAAGCATTTGCAAATGCGGAAACGACGGGGTCCGAATTCGGGTTCGGTAGGACATCGTGCCGCCGTCGCTGATCAAATAGTAGCCGTTGTGACCTTTGGTGCCTTCGACCCCGACGAACGCCTCGCCCGGCGGGATCACCGGTCCCCAACTCACACTTAGGAAGTGGTTGATCAGAGTTTCAATGTCGTGCATCGTGCGCTCTTTGCGCGGTGGAGTCGTTAGCGGATGGTCCGACTTGTACGGTCCTTCCGGCATGTTATTCAAGCACTGTTCGACGATGCGCAAACTCTGCCGCATTTCCTCCATGCGAACGCGCGCGCGATCATAGGAATCGCCGTTGCTCGCCGTGGGAATGTCGAACTCGAACCGGTCGTAGCCGGCATACGGACGCTTCTTCCGGAAATCCCACTCGAATCCGCAGGCCCGCAGTCCCGGGCCGGTAACCCCCCAATCAATAGCCTCGGCCAGCGTGTACGTGCCGATACCCTGGGTGCGCTTGATGAAGATTCGGTTCTTGATCACCGCTTGCTCAAAGTCGGCGATTCGCGGCGGAAAATACTGGATGAATTCCCGGACCAGGCGGTCCCAACCTCGAGGCAAATCGTCCGCCACGCCGCCGATCCGAAACCAACCGGGATGCATTCGCGCACCACACACCGCCTCGATGATCGTGAAGACCCGTTCCCGGTCATTGAACATATAAAAGATGGGAGACATCGCGCCGATGTCCTGTGCAAAGGTTCCCGACCAGACAAGGTGGCTGGCAATCCGGAAGAGCTCCGCGAGCATGATCCGAATCACTTTGGCCCGCTCCGGAACCTCAATGCCGGCAAGGCGCTCGACCGCCAGCACGTACGGGAAGTTGTTCATTACGCCGCCGAGATAATCCACGCGGTCGGTGTACGGGATGTAGGAATGCCAGGATTGGCGTTCGCCCATCTTTTCCGCGCCCCGATGGTGATATCCAATGTCCGGAACCGAGTCCACGATTTTCTCGCCGCTCAATTGCAGAATGATCCGCAAGAGACCGTGAGTGCCGGGATGGTGCGGCCCCAGGTTCAGAAAGATGTAGTCGGAATCCTGCGTACCGCGTTGCATACCCCATTCTTCGGGCCGAAACAGCAGGGCGTCTTGTTCCACGTCCTGCTTCTCGTCCGGCAAGCGAAACGGCTCCATCTCCGTGGCCCGGGCCGGGTGTTCCTTACGAAGTGGGTGCCCCTTCCACGTCGGCGGCATGAGAATCCGACGGAGGTTCGGATGCCCCTCGAAGCGGATGCCGAACATGTCCCACACTTCCCGTTCGTACCAATTGGCCGCAGGCCATACGCCGGTCGCGGATGGTAGCGAGGGATATTCATCCATAAGCGCTACCTTCAGGCGGAGATCCTCGTTCCGCTCGAACGAGAGCAGATGATACACCACCGTAAAATTGCTGGGCGGCTGACCGTTACGATGGCCCCGGACCCGCTCGTCAATGGCGGTCAGGTCATACAGCAACTTGTACGGGCGTTCCACGTCATGTTTCAGGTACCCGAGCACGTCGCAAATCCGGTCCGCATTCACCCATACCGTGGGTAGGCCGTCTGCGGTCGGTTGTGCCGGGCCGATGGCCGTGCCGAATCGCTCGCGGAGGTGCCGCACAATGGTGGTCCGGTCTAGGATGGTTTCCTCAACTCCCGGGACCGCTCTTGACTCGACCGTCGCGGCCACGACTACACCTCGTCCGGCGCAGGGAAATGGGTGCGCTTTGCGCGGTCACCCTGCTGAAGGTCGCGCATCGCCGGCCGCGCTGGCTTGATGACGCCCTGCGGGCCGATGACCCAACTCAACGGTCGGGTTTCCTTCCCAATCGCCTCTTGGAGGAGCATGAGTCCCTGGATGAAAGCGTCCGGACGGGGCGGGCATCCCGGCACATACACATCTACCGGCAGAATCTTGTCCACGCCCTGTACCACGCTGTAGATGTCGTACATTC
Source organism: Candidatus Hydrogenedentota bacterium (assembly GCA_016209895.1). Classification (GTDB taxonomy): domain Bacteria; phylum Hydrogenedentota; class Hydrogenedentia; order Hydrogenedentales; family SLHB01; genus JACQVH01. The sequence goes on from JACQVH010000110.1 coordinate 42,046, forward strand.
CCCCGGAGTTCGCACACGACCCCATCGAAATCACCCAGCGCGGCTCCATCATTTGTTCGTACAGCCGCTTCACGATCGGCGCAATCTTCACGAACACCGTCCCGGCTACCACCATCAGGTCGGCCTCGCGCGGGGTGCCGCGAATTACTTCCGCGCCGAATCGTGCGAGGTCAAACTTGCTGGTAATGCTCGTGGCCAATTCCACGAAGCAACAGGAAAGCCCGAATCCGAACGGCCAGATCGAATTCTTGCGCCCCCAGTTAATGAGGTCTTGCAGTCGGGCCAGGACAAAACTCTGCTCAAACGGCTTGAGGTCTTGCGCGGTATTGCCGGTCAATGAGGACTTTGAGGCGGAACTGAACCACCGACTCATATGCGGCACTTTCCGTTCACGTGGTTCACCCCCGGTCATTCCTCCAGCGCTCGAAGCCGCCACAGGTAGACCAGAGCGGCCAGGAGTACACCGATGAAGACACAAATCTGGGCGTAGCCAAACCAACCCAATTCCGGGACCGCAGTGGCCCAGATGAATATGAACACGGATTCCAAGTCGAACACGACGAAGAAGGTGGCGATCAGATAGAAGTCCGCCGAAAAGCGCACCCGGGCGGACCCCGTCGAAACAATCCCGGATTCATAAGGTTCCCCCGTTGCCCGCTCGCGGTGCGCCTGACCAAGCACATGGGAGAGCGCCACGGTGCTGACCACGACGAGAAACGCCCCCGCGAAATACAGGCCCAGCGGCCACAGCGGAACCATCTCCACGTTTCCAGTCACAGGTTCCTCTCTTGTTATTTGAACCCTGCCACGCGTACGTTACAAGAAGGTCAGGACTTTCGAGAGAATAAGGGTGGAAAACCGAGACCGAGCGCAGAGCCGTCTGCTCCCACTTCGGTCCGGAAAGACGTCGCTAAATAAGCCTTCGGCGCCGTTCGCATGAAACCTTGGCAATCCAAAACTCACCTTTGTCAGAAACATCACCTATTGTCGAATCATTTCCGCTCAGTTCGATCGCGAGCCGCAGTCCTCCCTCCCCTCTGGACTCCTTCCCGCAAGTCGAAAAGGTACTTTGTCCTTCGTCTCCGGCCCTAACCGTGACTCGACCGGGATGATTGTGCTACGCTGACGACACGTAGGCATCAGGCCGAATCGGGAATAAAGGAACAAAGACCAGATGTCTCAAGTGTAGTGGGTGAGAAGAAGCAGTTTAGTCCTCCCCTTTCTCAGAGGGGGGCGGGTTGGTCCGTATCCGGCAGTCCGAACATAGGAGGATGCCCCATGAAACTAAAGCGAGTCCCACCCATACGTGAGTTCATGACAGCCTACGATGCATACACGTTCGACCCGGATATGGACATGGTGGACGCCATTGATGTGCTGCTTAAGAAGCGCGCCTCCGGCCTGTCCGTCGTGGATAAGGAAGGCCGGCTTGTCGGCATCCTGACGGAGAAGGACTGTCTGCGGGTGCTGAGTAATAACGCCTACGACCACTTTGACATGATCGCCGGGAAAGTCCGCGACTACATGTCGTCCGTCAAGTACACCGTGGACCCGAATATGGATTTATTCGCGGTGGCCGAGTTGTTCCTCTCGACCAATTTTACCTACTTGCCCATCCTCGAGAACGGCAAACTCATCGGGCGGATCAGCCGGCAAGGCATGTTGCGCGGCATCCAGGCCATGCAGCGCGCCGTCGAAGAAGAGGCCCAAGCCGAACAGAAGATGCTCGACTCGGTGCAACATCCCAACTCCATCGGAGCGTTGCAGAAACTGATGTCCGTCTCGCAAACCAAGGAACAGATGGTCGCCGTTCTGAGCAAGCGACAGACTCCCTCCGGCGGCCAGTGAGCCCAACCGCTCCGCCCATCGAACTAGGCGCCGCACATACGCTGCCCATTGATACCGTCCTACGTCTCTTCGGCGAAGCTCGTCGGCGTGACCGGCATCTCCGGAGGCGCCACGGTCGGCGACGATCCTTTAGACCCGCCCCCGAGCACCGTGATCGGACTATTGAGCAACGTCGAACTCGGTACCAGCACTCGGTTGCCGCCCATGTCCAAGGTCACATAGCGCAAATCAATCTCTAACACCGAGCCTTCGAATCCCGCGATGAAGACGCGGTCACCCACCTTAAACGGGTGTAAGAAGAGTATCATCAGACCAGCGATTATGCTCGAGGCCAAGTCTTTCATGGCAAAACCCAGCGCGAACCCGCCGACGCCCAGCCCCGCAATCAGCGGCCAGATGTCCACGCCCGCCGTGCCCAGCGCCATCGCGGCGCCAAAGGCCAGAATCCCGACGTACGCGGCACGAACCAGCAAATGGAGGATATCCTTATGGCGGCGGTCACGGTCCGCGAGGCGTTGACCCACGCTGCGGGCGAATATCGCTCCGAGCCAGAATGCGCCGAACAAGGCCAGCGCGGCCAATGCCTTGTACCCGACGCTTATCAAGGGCGGCAGGAACATTTCCGTAAGACTGGAGATGGTAGTGTCACTCATGGCAATTACCCTCCTTTATTCGCAAATCCGAGGTTGATTTTCACGTTTCGGACAAAATCAAGCGAAGCCTGACCACGCCACCAAATCGAAACAGCCCGCTTAATATTTCTATGCGTACACTTTGCACTTTATGCGTACGGGTCGGCGGCATCACGCAGGGCATCGCCGACAAAATTGTATGCTATCACGACGATCACCACCGGAACCGCCGGGAACAGCAGCCAGGGATGGTGCAGCAAAACCGTCACGCGTTGCGCTTCCTCCAACAGCACTCCCCAACTGGTCATCGGCGGGCGGATGCCGAGGCCGAGGAAACTAAGAGCGGTCTCGCCGAGGATCATGCCCGGAACCGCCAGCGTCGAGACCACGATAATGTGGCTGTAGCAGTTGGGGAGCAGGTGCCGCGAAATAATCCGCCAGTGCCCGGCGCCGGCGGCGCGCGCCGCCATGACGTAGTCCTGTTCACGACAGGCCAGCACTTTCCCGCGCACCTGCCGCGCCAATCCGCCCCATCCGACCAGCGACAGAATAAGCGTGATTCCGAAATACACCTGGACGCTGGACCAGCCCGGCGGCAGCGCGGCCGCCAGCGCCATCCAAAGCGGAATGCCCGGAAACGCCGCCAGGACTTCAATGACGCGTTGAATGGCGTCGTCAATCCATCCGCCCCAATAGCCGGAAATGGTCCCCAGTAATGAACCGAATATCAGGCTCAGGACTACGCCTGCGATGCCGACGGTCAGTGAAATACGGCTGCCGAAAAGTATACGAGAAAGTAGATCGCGGCCCATGCGGTCGGTGCCGAGCAGAAACATGGGGCCTTCCGAATTGACTAGACGGAAATCGCCGGAGCTATCTTTCCCCAGGAATCGCACCGGATACGTCCGGGACAGGTCCGCCGTAAACTCGAGTTCAAAGGTTTGCGGATCACGCACCGACTTGAGGCCATATACGTAGAATCCCAATCCGCCCGAGAAATGAATCCCTTGCGGTGGGACGTGGCGATACCGTATGTCTACCCGATCATGAGGAAACGGCGCAAAGATTCCGGCAAACACCGCCGCGCCGTAAAACGCCGCCAGCACCATTGCCGACGCGACCCCCAACTTGTTTTTCCGGAACCGCCGTCCGATCAACTGACGGTAGCTCTGTTCGACGAACCGCGGCGCCGCGGCGCCGGCGGCCTCCGACCGCGTGGCTGTCCCCTCGCTCCCCACGTGGTCTCTCGCCGGCGTTTCAATCATAGCGAATCCTCGGATCCGCCCATGCCAGGGCCACGTCCGCCAACAGATTCCCGGCGATTAACATCAGGCTGTACATCATGATCAGTGTGCCGCCCAAATAGACGTCTTCATTCAAGAGGCTTTCCAGCAGGAGGGGGCCGATGGTCGGCAGCCCCAGCACCACCGAAACGATGGCATCGCCGCTGAGGATCACTGGCAAGCTCATCCCGGCAATACTGATCAACGGGTTGATCGCGATGCGCACCGCGTGCTTCGTCACCACGACCCGCTCTTTCAACCCTTTGGCGCGCGCCGTCTGAATGAAGGGTTGATCCAGCACGTCGAGCAGATTCCCGCGCATGATTCGCATCAGACCCGCGGCGCTGTTCAGCGCGATCACAAATGCCGGAATCCAGAGATGCTTCAGCAAATCCAGGAGCTTCCCCAGTGTCCACGGCGCGCCCTCATACGCCAGTGAAAAGAGCCCGAACAATGGAACGCCGAAAACTTCGAATACGAACACCATCAAGGCCAACGCCATCAGGAACGCAGGGAGCGACATGCCGAGGAAGCTGAGGAGCGTCAATAGATGATCGGACCAACGGTGCTGGTTCATGGCCGAGTATATGCCCAGCGGAATCGCGATGAGGTAAGTCAACGCCAAACACGAAACGGCGAGCAGCACCGTAAGACCAGCGCGGTCCCAGACGAGAGTGCGGACCTCCTCGTCGTACGCGAACGATTCGCCGAAATCGCCCCGAATGAAACCGCTGATCCACAACACGTAGCGGCGCCACAGCGGCTGGTCCAGTCCATACCGCTCGCGCAGTTCGGCGGCCCGCGTCAATGAACTGCTGTCGCCGTATTGTCGCTCTAACTGCGCAATCTTCTGATCGAGGTAGTCGCCCGGCGGTAACTGAATCAGGACGAAACTGATGATCGAAACGGCCGCCAGCGTGGGGATAGCCATCAGGACTCGCCGCAAGACGTAGGCCGTCACGGTGACTCCTCCGAAATGTAATACTGCTCCGGGTAGCTCGTCGCCGGTTGCGCCATCGCCCACGGGCCCAGAATGCCTTCCCGTGGCACGTTGTGAAAGTCATCCGCCACCAGGACGAGTTCCGGGCGACGGCCCGTCGTGCCGAGCATGAACGGCCCGGCTTCAATATGGATTCGAACCGCTTCGCGAACGTACTGGTGCCGTCTCTGCAAATCTTTCTCGCTCTTGATCCGGTCGTAGAGCGCCACGAGTTTTCTTAACGGCCCCGTCGGAGGCTCGCCCCGCGACCCCCCGGACTCATACCACCGCCCTTCGAGCGGATGCCAGTACCGGGGCGTCGTCGGAAATACCCAGTCCGGATAGGTAAACAGGTCCATCTCTGCGGCGCCGAACGTGCTGATGGTGTAGTCACCCAGAGTGCGCCGCAGTTCCAATTCGGTGGCACTCGGCGTGTGCAGGACGGTATCAATGCCTAACGCGCGCCAGTTCTCCGCCACGATCACGCCGACGTCATTCTCTTGCGCGTTCAGACCGGAACTCGGAACATCCATCAACAGCGTCAACCGTCGGCCGTCGGGGCGCAGCCGATACCCGGCGGGGTCCCGTTGCCTAAGCCCCATCGCATCGAGTAAAGCGTTGGCCTCGACCGGATCGTATTCGGCGTCAGCGCGTTTCCATTGGTCGAACAAGGCCTGTCCCTCGGCGTCCTGGAAGTGCCAGCTTTCCTGGCTGATCGTTGCGGCTTGCGGCTGCAGCAGCCCTTTCCAGGCGATCGCATTACATTTTTCCCGATCAACGGCTAGCGCCAGCGCCTTGCGAAAGCGTTGGTCGCGTATCAGGTCGCGCAGGACAAGGTCCGGCGGCGACCAGTTCACCAGGACCGCAGGGTCCGCGCCGCTGGCCGTCTTCCACTGGAAAATGCGATAGCCGCCACGTTCCGCGCCGCGCACATAAAGCGCGAGATCCCGCAGTTCCAGATTGCGAAACATGCAATCCACCTGGCCCGCCAGCAACCGTAGCGCCCGCACCTGCGGGTCCGGCACCAGCGCACTTTGGACTTCATCTATATACGGAAGCTGCCGGCCCAACTCATCCACGACGTAGTAATAAGGATTACGACTGAAAACGAGGCGATGGCCGCCCTTTTCGCGCGCGGCTAGTACCCAGGGCCACAAACTTGGTCGTTCCGGATTCTGATGCGTCAAGTCTTTTTTCTCGAACGTAATGAAGTCTTGATACGCGGGGTTGAAGTCGGGATCGAACTGTTGCATGTAGTGCGTCGGTATGTTGTATTCATCGCACCACCAATACCCGGTCGCCAGCCACAACGGCGCCAGCCAGTTCGGCCCGCTAAATTTCATCACGATGGTGTAATCGTCCGGGGTCTCGACCGTCATTTCCCGACCCTGTACCCGGCACCATACCGGCGGAGAATAACGGTGTCGCTTGTCCCGACAAAGGCGGTACCAATACGCGAACGACTCAGACGTATAAGGGTGGCCGTCAGACCAGCGCAGACCTTTGCGTAGATGCAACGTGAGCTCTGTGCCGTCTTCGTTAAACTCCCAGGACTCGGCCAACCCGGGTTCGAGACCGGCGCAATCGAACCGCCAACGAATCAGCGGCGCATAGCCCGCCACCATTTTCCAGGTCGAGAAATCCGCAGTAGTGTGAAACGAATGCCACGTGCCGCCGTAGACCCCCGGACCCTCATAGCCGACGTAGTCATGCTTCGCGACCAGCGGATGTTCCGGGAGACGTTGGTCAAGAGGCGGCAGGTTTCCGTCCTCCACTTGGCGGGCCAACATCGGCGCTTCTTTGAACTCACTTCCCGCCGAATACGTGCGACCGTCGCCTACAATCTTTTGCGTCGCCGAGCAACCCGCGACAAGGAGCGCCAAAATATGGCCCATAACGCGCACGTCAGACCCCTTTCAAATTCAACTTCTCGCTAAGATGACACGACGCCAAGCTCTTTTCGGCAATGGGTCGAAGTTCGGGAACGCATTCCCGGCAAAGCGGTTCGGCGTAGCGACAGCGCGGATGAAACGGGCAGCCCGGCGGTGGCGACGACGCATCCGGCACCTCACCCTCCAGTCGCACTCGCGTCCGCTCACGTTGTGCAACCGGGTCCGGAATTGGTACTGCCGAAAGTAAGGCCTCCGTGTACGGGTGTTGTGGCGCGCGATAAAGTGTGTCCGTGTCGCCGATCTCGACGATCCGTCCCAGGTACATCACCGCCACGCGGTCACAGATGTGCTCCACTACGCTCAGGTCGTGCGCAATGAAAATGCACGAAAAGCCAATACGCTCCCGGAGTTCCGCCAACAAATTCAGAATCTGCGCCTGAACCGAAACGTCCAACGCCGAAACCGGTTCGTCGGCTATGACCAGTTCCGGCCGCAACGCCAAGGCGCGCGCGATACCAATTCGCTGTCGCTGGCCCCCGCTGAACGCGTGCGGATAGCGCCGCAAGTCGTCTCCGTTTAGGCCGACCAATTCCAGGAGTGTCGCGACCCGCTCGTTCAGTTCCGTGCCCTTGGCAACTCGGTTCACGATGAGTGGTTCGCCGACAATCTCACCCACGGTCATACGCGGATTCAGCGAAGAGTGTGGATCTTGAAAAATCATCTGGAGGCGCGGCCGGATGTCTCGCAACTTTCGGGCGGAAAGGCCGCACAGGTCTACCCCGGCCATCGCGTTGTACAAGAGAATTCTACCAGCGGTGGGCTGGAGCAAACGCATCAAGCAACGACCGACCGTGGTCTTGCCGCTCCCGCTTTCACCGACCAGACCGAGCATCTCTCCGCGGCGAACTTCAAAGCTGACGCCATCCACGGCGCGTGTTTCACCCACTACTTTGCGCAACAGGCCTCGGCGAATGGGAAAATACTTCCGCAGTCCGCTCACCGCCAAAAGGAGGTTTCGGTCACTTGCGCCCGCGTGCTCCGGGGACGTTCTAGCGTCCGTGCTGATGATCATACAGCCAACAACGCACCTTGTGGTCCGCGTTCGGCGAAGCGTCCGCCGCGCCGCTTGCGCCCTCTAATTCGGGCATTTCCACGCACACCGGCATCCGCCGAGAGCACCGTGGACGGAACGCGCATCCTTGTGGCAGCCTTTGCAATCGGGGTACCGTTCCGGGAATGGCGACGAGACGCGCCTTCGAGCGACGACCCAGCACCGGGACGGACGCGAGCAATCCCTGAGTATACGGATGCAACGGCTTATAGAAGATGGCCTCCGGCTCTCCTTGTTCGACAACTCGGCCCGCATACATCACCACCACTTCGTCCGCCATTTCGGCGATTACACCCATGTCATGCGTAATCAGGAGGATAGCCATCCCAAACTCCTGCTGCAGACTCTTCATCAACTCCAGCACCTGGGCTTGGATGGTCACATCGAGCGCTGTCGTTGGCTCGTCCGCAAGAAGAAGCGCGGGACGACAGCACAGCGCCATCGCAATCATCGCGCGCTGCCGCATCCCGCCCGAAAGCTGATGTGGGTACTCTTTCGCCCGCTGTCTCGGATTGGGAATGCCGACCCGGGCCAGCATCTCGACGGCGCGGGCGCGAGCCTCTTTCCGATCGGCCGCTTGATGCAGCGCGACCGACTCTGCGATCTGATTGCCGATGGTGTACACCGGATTTAGCGACGTCATCGGTTCCTGGAATATCATGGCAATCTCGTTGCCTCGAATCTCGCGGATCGCGTCTCCGTGCGGACACAATCGAACCAAGTCTATGGGCGCGTTTCCTCCCTTGGGACGATACCAAATGCTGCCCGCGGCAATCCGACCCGGCGCCGGCACCAACCGCAGGATCGAGAGCGCCGTCAGACTCTTGCCGCAGCCGCTCTCTCCCACCAGTCCCAGCGTCTTACCGGGTGTGATCGAAAAAGTTACGTCATTGACGGCGCATACCGTCCCGTCATCGGTCGGGAAAACCGTCGTCAACCCGCGGATTTCGAGTAAAGGTTCCATAGAATCGGCCTACTTATCAGAACAAACGCCAAACGGCTTTTCTTTTCCTCGCCGCCGACTTTAAGGTACTAGTCCTCAGAACAGAGCAATCCTGACTTCTTTGCGTCCTTTCCATCGTTGCTCTGCCGGCGGCCCTTGCTCTCATCTGCATGCACCCGGTCAGCGTCGTTTTGGTCCCTTTGGTCCTTTTCGTCACTCACCCTCCTTCGGCCGGGGGGACAGGGTGTCAACAGCATGAGTACGGGAGCGTTTAGATGCGATTTCGCGGGATATTCAAGCTTATACGTTAAGCCGCGGCAGGTTTTCAGAGCGTGAGCGGGATGCAGATTCCTTGTTTAAAAGAGATTTCCACCCGGTTTCCGATACTGCGTACCGGCACGAAGTGAAGGCACACAACGCGGGCGCCGGTCCGGACGTATGCTGTCAACGAACCTTAGTCCGTCAATTCACGAATCCAGATGTTCCGAAACACCACCGGGTTGCCATGGTCCTGGAGCATGATGGGGCCCTTGTCCGGGTGGGGCTCATAGTCGGAGACCGCGTGCGATCCCAGCCAATCCGTACCGCCGGATAACTCCACGTGGTCGTGCGCCAGCACCCCGTTGTGAAGCACCGTGAAGGTCGCGCGTTTGACGACTTTTCCATTCTCGAACCGCGGCCGATGAAATATGATGTCGAAGGTCTGCCACTCACCCGGCTCGCGACTGGCGTTGACCAAGGGCTTGTGCCGGCCATACAGCGCCGCGGCCTGGCCGTCCGGGTAAGTCGTGTTGTTGTACGAGTCGAGCACTTGAACCTCGTATTGCCCCATGAGAAACACGCCGCTGTTACCTCGTCCCTGACCCCCGCCCCGGACTTCCTTCGGAGGGGCCCATTCCACGTGCAGTTGACACGACCCGAATTCCTGCTTGGACCGAATCATGCCCGATCGCTTCGTTGGCATCATTGCGCCGTCTTCGACCACCCACTTCGTCGCCTCACCGGCCTGATTCGAAGTCCAGTTCGAGAGGTCCTTGCCATCGAAAAGCACGATGGCATCCGAAGGCGCCTGTCCGGCCTTCTTCGGGGTGCTGTCCTTACCCGGCGTGACTACCGGCGGTGGCGGTTGTTTCGCGGGGTCGGTCTCGTGCACCATCACCCCGTCAATGGTCATATACACCACCACTTCGTCTTCCCCTTTCGCGTTCTTGTGAGTCTCCGTCCACTTCTTGATCACCGGCGTATCAAAATCCGCGAACGCGTACAAAGCCGACACAAGAACGAACGTGGCAACGATGGCTGCGAGAAAGTGCTTTTGCCTCATAGTCGTTTCTCCTGTGAATGATTAGACGAAGCGCCCGCGTCCGGCTCCGGCATCCCCTATCCCCCGCCGAAGGCTGCGATTCAATTTCGAGTTAGCTCGCATTTCGTCCATTTCGAACTCGCCGATGAACTGCTCTATTTCGACGTGCCGCAGGACCGCGGTCGCGATGAAATCAGACAACGTACGATTCTCTCGCTGGGCGAGGGTTCGCAACCGTTGATACGTCTCGTCGGGAAACCGTAGGGTCACGGTGCGAGACATCTGTTTCTCTCCAGTGGCTTCACGCGAATTCGCGCGGATAGGATACAGAGCAATACCAGACACGTCAATCTACAGAAGAATTGAAGCTTCTCGGCACGCGTGGCACAATGTAGTATGTCTGAGTTCAGCGTCATCGGCGAGATTGCGAACGTCGAGCTCATTGCTCGGGGCACGGGTGTCCGAGACCGTGCGCGGCTCAATCGGCTGTACGGGCGTGCCCGCTGGCGCAAGCTTAAGGGCCGAGCACTAGTTCGTCTGAGCAATGGCCACATTCGACGGGCTGAGTTACATTGGTACGAGGCGCATGGAATTGGCCGGCGTGAAATGAAACGAAAACGATACCTCGACTAACTATGAGAACATCAAGAAAAGCCCTACGATTCGTTGTCTGCGTTGACAACACAGACTACCCCGCGTCGCTCGAATTACACAAAATCTACCGCGTGCTTCCCGACGAAGATGCGGAGGCTGAAGGGGACATCAGAGTCGTGGACGAGAGCGGCGAAGACTATCTTTACTCACAAGACCGTTTCGTTCCAATCAACGTCCCGGCCGTGGTCAGGGAATCGCTCGTCCATACCGAGCGGTAATCAGCGCGGCCGGTTCTGTCACAATGGAACTGCGTGCGGCGGTGGAATTAGAAGGGAGGAAGTTCCGGGTTGGCGGCGGGGATGATCGCCTTTCCCTCGACTTCCACGAGCCATCCGGGACGGCAGACGCGGGCCGCCACGACCTCGATAGGCATCTCCCCGAAGCGCTCGCGCATCTGTTGGTACACCAGCGCGCGGTCGCTGGGATCGCGGACGTAGACGATGAACACGCACATGTCCTTCACCGTAGCTCCGGCCTGTTCCAGAAGGGCCTCCACGTTCTCGAGCGTGCGGTCAAGCTGTCGCAACACCTCGCCCGGATACAGTATCTTGCCTTCGCGGTCCACGCTGGCCGTACCTGACAGGATCACCTGCTTGCGGTCCTGATACGCTACCGACGTGCCGCGTTCGAAGGTTACGCCGTAAATGTGTGTCGGGCTGAGGTGGTCCAGGGCCGCCAGATAGCGAAGCTGTTCGCGTTTCACGCCGGAAACGGCATGCGCATCCATCGAGACCTTCGCGGCCGTATTGGTGGAGAGGCTCTCGATGCCCGAACTGGCGATGAAATGTGTATCCGGCGTCAGTCCCCGCTCTGCAAAAAACTCCCGCCGGGCGGCCACGAACCCTTGATAGTTTGCGTCCACGTCTTGCACGTAGAACCAGGTGCGGAGCACGTTGTCGGCTAGTGAGAGATTCCGCGTGTGCAAGAAGGCATTGTATTGCTCCAATATCCCCCGCGTCTGCTCGTAGGAACTGTTCCCCGTCGGGCAGGTTACCCCAGTCGTCCAATGATGGACCAGCGTTTCACGCCGAAACGTCAGGGATGCGCCTTCTTGCGTCTTATCCAACTCGACCTCCGGGTCGCTGACGTGGTACGCCCAAAGCGCCACCTTCGCCGGAGGAAACGGTGGCTGACACACCCACGATACCGCGCACGGCTCGGCCGCATTGCGAGGATTCGAAAATGGACAGGCTTCGAGCGCCGATACCTGATTCGAAAGATCGCTGCAGAAAAACCGCCTCAGTACTGCGGTCTGCATATCCAACCCGAACGAATCGAGTGCCTCCCGGTACGCATGGAGAAGCCATTCTAACTGAATTTGAATGGCGCCGTATTCCGTGGGTCGCACAACGAAATGAAACTCGCTCACTCCGCTCGGCCCCCGGAACCGCGAGACATTCACCGAAGCATGACGTATCTTGCCGTTATAAGAGTAGAAGTCCATCCAGGAAATCCATCCGTTTCTATTGCTTTACGACCTCGAATGGGATGGCGGGCAACACCCCGAGCGAAACACGCCGATTCTGGTTAGACGGCTTGCCGTCCGGTGGTGCGTTCGGTTTCTCCACGAACGCCTCGACGATCAAATTGCCTGCAAGCCCGGATTGCGCGGCGCCGGCGTCCGCCTTCAGCAAGAACGACAGTCCTTCCGGCGCCACCTGCACTCCTTCCAGCGTCAATCCCTTGGGGGGCTCGTCGAGTTCGAGTTTGACCTGGGCGAGCATCGGCGATCGCGGCGCGCGGACCCGTACCTCCGCCGTACCCCCTTCACTAATCCGAACCGGATAATTGCCGGCCAATTGAATCGGCCTCCCCCGGAACAGGGGACCCGTCACGGCAACCATGAGTTCTTGGGCTGGCACCAAGTGCCGATAGAGGAATGCCTGCATCATGTCGTCGGCGGGTGCGACCGGATGGGTGACCCATTTCCCGTTGAGCCAGACTCGACCTTCCAACTGCAAGAATACCGGCTGCGGGAGTGGCTGGCTGGGCGCCGTCAGGGTCATGCGAACCCGCTCACATCCAGACGGTATCCTTCCGCCGTTTAGCGCGAAACCGGGCGGGGCATCTTTCAAAGTGATTTCGATCTCGCCTTCGAAGCCGTCTTTTCGGAGCGCGTATACACAGATAGGCGCGGCGCGTCCCGCTGGCACGTTAATACTCGATGGCGTCACGCGCAACGCGAAATCCGGCCGCGGCGGGGCAATGGTCAAACGGTAGGAATATGCGCTGCCGCCGTGTTGCTGGACGTCGGCCAGATGAACATAGTAACTCCCGGTTTCCGGTAGCTGCGCGCGCAGATACGAATCCGCGTGGTGCGTCAGGAGTCCGCTTTCCTTATCCTCCTGATCGTCGTTCCATTCCAACACACGCCCGGATGCGTCGGTCAGCCGCAACAGCGAGTCCAGCGGCGATTGCAACCGGCGAGCGCTTACCTCGGCCACGATTTGTTCGCCAACATGGCCCTCGAATCGAAAGACGTCCACGTCGTCCGGCGCGGCGATGCGACCATTCACGGTCAGCGGAAGCGTGACCCCCTGCGCCTCGCGCACGGTATCATTGGGCTCCGTCTCGTCGCATTCCGGCAGCGTGTCTATCGCATACGGGACAGAATTGGAGAGACACGCCTCGCCGCGCAGCTCCGCCCATCGGATTCGGTCGGCCCAAGGCTCCGTGTCCAGAAGCAACTGCCTCGCCGGGAGATTCCAACCGGCGACGGACGCCGTTGTCTTCTCACCTGCATGCGCCCCAAGCGGATACAGTTCGGTGATAAACGGCAACTCGCCGACGGCCACGCGGTAAACGAAATCGTCCCGTCCACGATAGATCGAATCGCGAATTTCCAGCGAATACTCGCCGTCTTCAGGAATCTCGTAGAAAACGACCGGGTCAGGATCAAACCGATAATCGTCGTCAAAAGCGATTTCCCGGCCCGGGCCATCGTACAAGGCCAGCGTCGCCTGAAACCAGCCGGGAACGGCATCCGCCAGATAGGGAACGAGCCGCCGCGCCTGCGTCTCGACCACGATGTCTTGACCACGCCGAGCCTGAAAGCGAAAACGGTCTACGTCCCCCGGCATAATCTGTCCGTTTATCACTACGGGCGAAGCCAGAGCCGCGTCCGGCGGCGGACCTTTGGGTCCGGGCGCGAACGCCACGGGGCCGTTGGGTTCGAGCTCGCTCACTTCCGGCAGCAACCCCACCTGGAAACGCATCGGATTCGTCAGGCCGGCGGGCGTCAGGAGCCGGAGTTCTCGATCGCCGGGTGTTGCCGTAGGCTCCACCGTGACGGCAATAAGTACTGTTTCTTCGAGTTGGGGGTTAGGCTGCTTTTTCCTGAATTTGAGCAACTCGTGGCGGACATGGGCCAACTGCCGAAGGCTCATATTATCCAAGCCCCGCAACAACGGGTGTTCGGGAAGGTCCACTTCACTCATCGGTGTGGGTCCGGGATCGGCAAGACCATCAGGCAGGACGTCGTTCCGCAGCGGCATGGATTTCTGAAGCTCGAGCGGCAGTTCGGCGAGCCGCTTCTTCCATAACTCTTGCAACCGACTCCGCAGAGCCTGGACTCGATCCTGGGCGAGAAATCGAACCGGTCTGTAGTATTGGATAACCGAAGCGCGAACGCCTTCGCCCGATACGTACACCCTGTTCACTCCCCGCAGGAACTGCCCGCCGGCCGTGATTTCCACCACCGTGCCTTGCTGACCGCCGGCCGGGTAAAGATAACCGAGGTGCGGAGATCGTTCTTTCGACTCGGCCCACGCCCCTGCAACTAGCAAAGTCAGGATCGCGAGTAAGATTTTGGGGGATACTTTCATGGGTACATTCCCGGCTTCACACCAGTTCCTTAAGTCGGCCCGCGGACGGCATCACCTTCGCCTCGATTCCCCGCGTGTTCGGTAACGGCCCTTCCGGACTGATCCCAAGCAATTGATACATGGTGGCAATCAAATCCTGCGGATGAACCGGCCGTTCGCTCACCTCTTCGCCGGTCGCGTCCGTGGAACCAACCACGTGCCCGCCCTTGAACCCGCCGCCCGCAACTACGGCCGAAAAACAGTTGCCGTGATGCCCGCGACCCCCGTTCCAAGGCGCCTCCCACTGAACTTTCGGCGTCCGCCCGAATTCGCCGCTCCACCACACGATGGTGCTCTCGAGCAAACCGCGGTCGGTCAAATCCTGCAACAACGTCGCCAGGCCGCGGTCCAGTTCCGGCAGTTTCCGCCGCATGATCTCGAAGTGCTGTTTATGCGTGTCCCAGCCTTTGTAGTTGATGGTGACATAAGGCACGCCCTGCTCGACCAGCCGGCGTGCCGTCAGACACGACTGGCCGAACGTGTTGCGGCCATATTGTTCCCGTACTTCGTCCTTTTCCTGCGAAAGATCGAACAGCTTCCGGGCTTCTCCGAACATCAGCTCATAAGCGTGCTCCTCGCACTGGTCCAGCCGTTCGAATTGCGAGCTGCCCGGCATGGCCTTCCCAAGCGAATCGAGCGCATGAAGCAATTCCCGCCGCCCACGCTGGCGCTCATCCGTAATACCCGCGGCGACGATTCCCTCCACGGCAAATTGTTTCTGATTGGGATCGCCCCCGGTCGCAAAAGGCTTGTAGCGGGATTCCAGAAAGCCGGCCTCGGAGAAACGGCCCTGAAGCTCAGTCAACACGATGTACGGGGGGACAATCCCCTGATAGCCATGGTCGTAACCCTTGAACACGGACACGACTGTCCCCACGGATGGGTAAACCACCCGGTCGCCGCTCTCGTGACCGGTCTGCACGAGGTACGAGGCGGTCTCATGGGCGTTCACCCCATGCGTCATGCTGCGGATAATCGAGTACTTGTCCGCCTGCTGCGCAAGCCTGGCCAGCGGTTCACCGATCTGAATTCCGTCCGCATTCGTCGGGATCGCCTTATTCAGCGGGCCGCAGTAGTCGTAGCCCGCCCCCGGTTTCGGATCGAAAGTGTCGAGATGGCATGGGCCGCCCCACATCCAAATCTGAATCACGGACTTCGCGCGTGCCGCTATGCTGGCCGTCCGTGCTTGCACTCCCGCGCGCTCGCCAAGCGCCAATCCGGCCGCCCCAAGAAGTCCCAATTTCAATGCCTGGCGGCGGCTCATGCCCTTGGTTCGTTGGTTGTCCATCGTCATTCTCCATGCCCTATTAGGCTGTAGGCTGTAGACCGTAGGCTGTAGGTTAGCGGCGAAGGGCGCGTAGTAGTCCGTTGAGGACTTTGCATGCCTCTTCACACTGCATGTGGACAGCTTTGTAATCTGCCTCCTTCACGTAGTTGAGCTTCCAAGCAAGCGTCAATTGATACTGAAGTTCGCCTGAGGAACCATAGGCAATATCGAGAAAATGCCAGTAGTCGGCTTCGGTGTGCCGCGCACAGCCTTCTACGATGTTCGAAGCGACGGACACCGCCGCGCGACGCATCTGGGTGGTGAGCCCAAACTGTTCCTCCTTCGGAAACGCCCGTGTGACCGTATAAATCTTCATCGCTAACGCATCGGCCAACTCAAACGCCCTCAACTTCGTATGGTCCCTCATCCTATCTCCCTCCAATCGCCAAACCATCCCCTACAGCCTACGGCCTACAGCCTCACTCTCAATGTCTGTACAAGAACTCCTTCGTATTGATCAGCGCCCACGCCAAATCCGCCGCGGCCTGCTCCGGGCGCAACCCGCTGCTTTGAGCATAGGCCTCAGCCGCTGCCACTTCGTCCGGGTTTGGAAACCGTGACAGAATCATCAGGTACATACCCCGGATGATCCAGCGCCGGTTCCCGTTACTGCCTGCAAATAGCGCGCGCAGCCGCGGGCTCCGCTCGATCTTGCGCTGAAGGTCGCTCGAGTTAAGCAAGTACGACCGCTGCGCGTCCGACGATTGATTGTTGCGCTCAGACTCCAGCCCGGTATCGCGGGCGGGGCGGCCGAACGTTTCAAGAAACGAACTGGTTATACTGCCGTCCGCCAACGCGATCGTCCGCTGGTGCTCCGGGATATAGGTGAAAGGTTCGGGAATGGCGCTCGAATAACCCTCGCCGGTTCCGCCGATCCACGACAGAGCATCAATCAACACCTCCGCATCGAGCCGCCGCACCGAATAGTGCGCGAACAGCGCTTCGGCCTCCGGGTGGTCGCTGCGCGGGACCGAGGACTGCTGATACGTGCGCGAGTTTAGGATATCGCGGTAAATTTGTCGCAGATCGTAGCCGGAACTCACCAGTTCCTTTTCGAGATAAGCCAATAGTTCCGGATTCACCGGTGGATTGTCCGGCCGAATGTCATCCGGTTCATGGATAATGCCGCGTCCGAGCAGCCACGCCCAGATGCGGTTCACAACGTTCCGCGCAAACCAGGGGTTCTCCGGGGCGATCAGCCAATCCGCAAAGACCCGACGCGGGTCCTGCCCCGGCGGAATCTGCGTCTTCACGTCATCGGGGAAAATCGCGTCCAGCGGCTCGGCCGGCGCCGGGTCGAGGTGTACAATTTCCTCCTTCCACTCGGCGGTCGTCTTGTAGGCAATCCGCGAGAAGAAGGCGGCCATTCCGGCACGCCGTTCTTTGGGCCAATGCTCGGTGCGCGTCCCCATGAAAGTTAGAGCCACCGCGTCGGCGATGGCGGCGGGCTCGCGGCCTTGCACGGCGCGATAGAAATTGACCGGCGGCACGCGGAAATTGCTCCCGCTTGAAGTCAACAGTTCGCGGACGAATTCGTCGTAGGGCTTGTTCTGTCGAATCGCATCCCGAATCCAACGATGATACGCCTGTACTGCGTTCGGCCACAGATTGATCGGGAATTCCGACTTGACCCGCAGCAGATCACACCACTTCAGCGCCCAATAGTCGGCGAATTCCTCCCGCGCCAGCAGCGAGTCAATCAACGCGGCTCGTTTGTCCGGACGCTTATTCCACAAGAACTCCCGCACCGCCGGCGGCTCCGGCAACGTGCCAATGACATCCAGGTACGCCCGCCGAATAAAGACCTCGTCCGAACACGGACTCGCCGGTTCGATGCCCCGCTCGCGTAGCGCGGCCAGCACGTGGACATCAATGGCGTTCCCGGTTACGGGCCACGATTCGCTCTCGAACGGGCGCACCGCTGGCGAACCGGCCCCTTGGCCGTTCGCAGCCACGATAAGAATCGCCACTGTAACTAGGGATTTGCTCAAAGCGTCCCCCTATAGGTCCGTCAAGTCCCACACCATCCAATTATTAGACTTTGTCCAGTCTAACACCGTTTCGCCCAACGAGTTCCAATGAAGTCTACCTTGCCGAAACGCCCCAATCCATACCACCGGTACAATTCAGGGACCCGTCGTCGCTACGCTTCTTGACCCCTTGGGAAACGAATCCGCGGTTAATATAGATGATATTGGTGATTATTTTAGCAAAGAATTCCCAGAGAGTTTGCTTGGTGCGGGGCCACTTCGTCATTGGCTTTTGAACAGTTCTTGAGCCGGCGTGCACATATCAGGAAGAGGCTCTGTTTTTTGGTGACAACTGTTCAATGAGGCGGTAGAGTTAGTTGATTGGCCAAGGCAACGATTGGGGACTCAATTCTATGCGACTTCCCAGCTAGACTAACCGACGGCTTCGTCGAAGTCTGGAGATTCCCGCAACTTGCGCTATCGGCGAAATCCTGAGAAGGTCAAGTCAAAGGAGGAGAAAGATGCGCCATTTTGTACCAATCGGCAAAGCGTTACCGCTGAAAGCCTGCATATCGCCCTGCGAGGGGACCAAGTCTGTCTCCGCGTACATAGAATGCATTCATCGATATCTGCACCGTGTTGCAGTGGACCCGAACGCATGCGTAGATTTCCTGGATGATTGTAAAGCGTGCCTATTCGGTTGGTAGGCGACACGAGCCGGGCGAAGCGCCACCGGCCGTTCGCGACACCCCACGATGTATGGACGGCTCGGAAAACTCCCGTTTTTAGAAGACTTGTAGTCGAGGATTCGTAAGCGGGAGTCGTAACCAAGTGACGCGGCAATCTCTAGTTCCCAAGACCTCTCCTCCTCTGTGACAAGCCTCCTGCCCCTTCAGCCTTCGGTCTTCTGCCTTTTCTTCCTCAGGTTTTTTCCTCCGCACTCCTCAATGTTGCCGCGAGTATCTCCGAGTTTCTACGGTTCGACTCTTGACCCTCGGCCTCAATCCGCGTCGTCAACGGGCCGACGGCCTTCACCTCGAACGAAACGCCGTCCAACTCACCGGTCTGGGCGTTCTGCAACCGCAAGACAAGTCCCGACCAGAGATCGTGAAGCTGGGCGCGCATGGGCCAAAGCAGGTACGCGAATAACGCCAGCAACGCCAGAATCACCAGCACACCCGCCGTGCTCGATACGCCCGTTACCACACCCAACGCAAGCAGCGTAGTCACGATCGTGATCCCCAGCCCGACAAAGTACTCAAGCTCCGAATGGTCGGCACCCTCTTTACCCTTGGACCGGCTCAGCGACTGCACCCAGATTAGCCCGAAATAGCCGATGGCGAAGGCCGCCAGACCAGTGAAGAGTCGCCCGCATATCTCCCACGCCGGGCCGATGAGGCCCGACATGGAAGCCCCGTTGAACACGCCGACCATCACGATGAATGCCACCAACACGAATACGGCATAAATCAGGACGCAGATGCCGCGTGCCACAGTCTCGGAGAACGAAGCCTCCGTGCCGGAAGCCTGACCGAACAGCACATCCAATTCGTGCTTGAGCCAAGGCGTTTGCAGGAAGTCGTACGTGGCCCGCGCCAGATACCCGCTAACCAGCGCGGCAACCACGACGAATACTCCCACCTGCCAGCCGCGTGCCAGAACCAATTCGATAAACTGGACCGTCGCATCCCCGCCGTGCAGACGAGCGATTCCCATGATCGCTCCGGCCCATACCGTGCCGGTAACCAGCCAGCCCACGCCTTTCGTCAACAGCGATGGTTCAACCTTCCGCGGTCCCACTTGGCCGGTCGAGGCCGAAACGATGCTGGGTGGATGCCACGGAAACCGGAAATACGCATCTACCCCCTTCGTCACAAGAAAACGTTTGACCAAACTTCCCAACAGCCAGCCGACGAGCAGGCCCGCCAACAGCAATCCGCCATCCTGCAGGACAAACCGGGCTTCCGGGCTAAGATTCCTCCACGATTCAGTGAACTCGTTCATCGCGCCCCCTTCCGTTTCCGGCAGTAAAGCCACGGCAATCTAAGTACACCCTATATTACAC
>JACQVH010000005.1 GCA_016209895.1 Candidatus Hydrogenedentota bacterium
GGACTTCCATCACGGCTCGCCATCGCTCTTCCTTGGCGTGGTCGCTGACTTGCTCCGTGTCGTTCCCCGCGGGCGTCCCCTCTTCTTGAGAGTACTGAAACGCGCCCAACCAATTGAACTTCAGTTGGCGCAATCCGTCGAGCATATTCTCGTGGGCGTGTTCTGTCTCGCCCGGAAATCCCACGATCATCGTAGTGCGGAGCACCATCCCCGGAACCGCGTTCCGGAGTCGCTCGATCAACTGAAACGTGTTCACTTCCTTGTAGGGACGCTTCATTCTCTTAAGCACTTCCGCGTCCAGGTGCTGCAGCGGCATATCGAGATACGGGACCAGTTTCGGCTCGGCGGCCAGCACTTCCAAGAATTCATCAGTGACTCCGCCAGGATATACATACAGGCAACGAACCCAGAAGTCGCCGTCCAACCGACACAGGTCACGCAACAGATGCGGCAACCGATACGAGCCGCCACGGTCGCGGCCATAATCGGCCAAATCTTGTGCGACGAGGTTCAGTTCACGCGCCCCTTGGTTGATCAGCCCGCGCGCCTCGGCCAACAGAATTTCCGGCGCCACCGATCGCAATCGGCCTTTCATCGAAGGAATCGTGCAGAAGGTGCAGGCGTGATTGCAGCCGTCGGAAACTTTCAAGAACGTGTGTGGTGCGCGGTCGAGCCGTCGCCGGCGCATGAACGGGTAGATATCCACTTTGGGCGTGGACTGAACGTGGTTTCGTTCCCTGGACGCCATTCCGCCGTTGGATATCATTCGCGTAAGCTCGGTGAACTGGCCTACGCCGACCACGCCGTCTATCTCCGGAATCTCCTTCAATAACTCGTCTGCATAGCGCTGTGCCAAACACCCGGAAACGAATAGATGCTGGGGGTCTCGGAAGTTCCGCTTCCGCTCCGCCCACTCCAAGATCGTATCAATGGACTGCTCTTTGGCCGCCGCGATGAATCCGCACGTGGTCACCACCACCGCATCAAGGCGCGACGCCGCGTCCGTATCGGCGTTCAAGACCAATTCGCAGCCGGCCTCTTCCAAACTACCGGCCAGATACTCGTTGTCCACCGTGTTCTTATCACAGCCCAGCGTAATCAACGCAATTCTTAGCTTCTTCTTCGCCAATTGCAGCCTCACTTGTTACAGCCGACCGACTGCCGAGCGCAATCCGGATGTTTCCGTCCGGTGTCGTACCCTAATCTTTACATCCACGTGCGATCCGAGGCGATTCAAGATGGACAATAGCCGGTCGACCGTGAACCGCCGCAGGTCAGCGTTTCGGATGCGCGAGAAATCGGCCGCCGCCAAGCCGGTCCGACGCTCGGCCGCCCGCGTGCTCAGTCCTTCTCGATCCAGCACCTTTATGATTTCAGCGGCCAGGATGCACTTGATTTGTTCGCTATCCGCATTCTCGTGCCCCAGGTCGCGGAACACGTTACCGCTTCCCCGAACCACCTCTATCCGTTCCTTCTTCATCACAATATCTCCTTCAACCTCTTCAAGCGACCGACCACGAGATCAACTTCATGTTTTGGAGTCTTGATGCCCTGTGTCGCCTTCTTCTGAAACGCATGTACGACCCAAACGTCCTCCCCCACTTGGACTGCGTAAATCACCCGGAACGCGTCACCGCGAAGTCGCAACGCAATCTCAAAAACGCCTGATCCTATTCCGTGCATTGGCTTCGCAATGTCGGCTTTACCACCTTCCGCGGCGATCGTTAACGCCGCAAGACACCTCGCCCGCGCGCCTTCCGGGAAGGTTTTGAATTCGTCAAGCGTCGCCTTGAGCCAGGAAATGCGTCGTGTGCGTCTAATCATCCTCGTTGCTGCTTGTCATTCTCTTTATGTTGTCAAATTTGACAACAGGTGTCAATCTCATGTACGCGATGGATTAAGATTGCCATGATCACCCGTACCTCTTCAGGGATGGCCACACATCCTTAAGGGGAACCGTAATTCCTCGGCAGAGGAAGAAGCGTTTGTTTCGCTCGTGGGGCATGGCATACGGCGAGACATCGTTGCGCCCCTTCGGGATGACTTCGCGGAATATCTCGTGCAGTTTCGTCGCGTCGGATTCCGGCAAGATCGCGATGACCACCTCGCCGGTAAATTGGCCGGGGCCCCAGAGATAGTAGGCGCCGTGTCCGCTGAGGGCATTGGGCAGACCGTGCCCCGGTCCGTAGAAATCAATGGCCGCGGCTTCTCCATAGTTGGAGGCGAAGATGGCGCACTTCGATCTTTCTTCGGGGGACAACGTCTGGTAGATGTCGGCCACGCGCTGGACCATCTCCGGCCAACCGAACCGGTCCGCGAAGTGCTGCGGCAGTTCGGTCTCTTCGAGTTGTTCGGTCTTGATGCCCGCAGTCCCGCCCAGGGGCGCGAGGACTTTGACCAATGTCTGAACGGGTAGGATTGGAATGGCCAGTGGCGCAAGAATAACTCCGCTGATGATTAAGGCAGCAGCATAACCAGGTTTGAGAGATTTGCGGCGCTCAGGCGCTTCCAGCCATCGCTCCGATATCACGGCACCGGCCGCGAACAGTGGGGTAAACATCGGACTTAGAAAGTAGAACTTGGCCTTGAGCACAAAGAACATCGCGTAAAGCACAACAAAGAGAACACCAATCGCGCGGAACGGTTTACCTTCCGAGCTACGGAACAAGAAGTAAAGTCCTCCCAGCCAAATCGGTGCGGTCAGCGGATTCACGGTAAGCACGTGCATATAGAGATACTCGAAGAAACCGGATTGCCAAGTCTTTCCGCCGCTTCCGTAGTTGCGCATGAACTCGATGGTCGCCCATTGGTTCGCGGCCAGCCAGATAAGGAACGGCAGAAAGATCAGGAACGCGATCAGCCCGCCCAGCCAAACTTCTTTGTGCAGAAAAACGCGGCGTTCCCCGGTAAGCAGTAACGCGACAACCACACCGACGCCGAAAAAAGGCATACTGAGTTTGTTCATGAGACCAACGCCCGCTACAAGTCCAAACAGCAGCCACAGGCGCGCATCATGCGTGCGGAAGAATCGGACCAGGATGTACAGACACGCGATCATGAAGAGTTGGTTAAACGGGTCTATGGTCATCATGGAATGGAGTGCCAGGAAGATTGGCCCGGCGGCCGTGCAGAAGGCCGCCAGAATCTGCGCGAACCGTCTTCCGCCCATTTCGCGCGCCATGAGCCCGGTCAGGATAACTACGGCGGCGCCCGTCAAGGAAGGGAGAAACCGAAGGCCGAAGGGGCTATCTCCGAGCACGTGCCGGACCAGGAAGATGGCAAACGCGATGAAGGGAGGTTGCTCGACGTATCCCCAGGCGAGCCGCTTACTCCACTCGATGTAATAGAGTTCGTCGCGAAAAATCCCATACTGAAACGAAGTCGCCCAATGGAGAGCCATAGTCACAAGGCCCAGGAGAACCAGCGGCCTCCATGCGACGGGCCTGATATCGGAACTTTCGTCGTCCCGTTGATCCATTGGAGCCGGCAATGACGCTTTGCCCTCGGGCTTCACCGCATTCACTTGGCAACGAATTCGAATGCGCCAATGTCCACGCCCGATCCTTGCGGACGTGCCACCGCGTCGTAGTCCACCGTGGGCGCACCGTCTTGGGAACCGGCATCGCGGGCGGCGGAGGCGCCGGTCAGATGGAAATCCGCTGTGGCCACATCAACGAACATCGGATTGCCTTCCACGTAGTCGCCACCATAGATTTCCCCGTCTCCGCCCCGGAAACCGTCGATCAAATTATGGTCTACGACATAGTTACCGGCGGGCACATCGGCCGCTACCGCGATTTGAAATGTAAGATTCCCGCTGCAAATGTTGTTTCGGAGAATCACATTCACCGCCTCCGGGTTGTCGAGGAACATGCCACCACCCCAGGGGTCCACGCCGGTAGGAGCCCAACCGTTGTTGTAAAAGGTGTTGTTTATTATCTGCAGATTCTGTAAGGGATGGCCAGGCGGTTGCGGCTCGTCGCAACACCGCGACACATCGAACCCAGCCCACTGATTGTGGTAGGCAATGTTGTTGTAAACCCGGATGTTTTCGAGCAACCCGCCCTGTTCGGACGCGAGCGTAATTCCATCGCCCGTTACGTCGTGGACAAGGTTTTGGAAAACTTCAATATCATAAGTGTGCTTATCCCAGGCCTCGACGTAAATCCCCACGCCTTCCGTATGATGTACGTAATTGGCGAATATCCTTCCGCCGTGCGAGCCATCCTTCCCGTCTATGCCCTCCTTGGGGCTGTCGTGTACATGGTTATATCGGACTTCAAACGCGTTCGTGCCGCCCACCGAGATACATTCATTGAACAAGCTCTGGCATGCGTGCTCCACCTCGTTGTACTCGATGAGCACGTCGGTGCAGGTCCAGACGCCAATGCCCGAATCGTTGGTGTTCGTGACATAATTGTGATCGAGCGTGATATGGCTCGCGCCGTCGGCCTGGATGCCGAGGTTATTCGGGTCGGACGTAGAGTTGATGATCCGCAATCCCGAAACGCGGATATACTCTCTGCCGAGGATGTCGAATAAGCCGCTCCATTGCGGCACGCTGACACCCGTGCCATTTACCGTCACCGTCTCGCCTGCATACGCCTCGTATATGATGTACGCGCCCGGCGTCCCCGAATTCTGCGGGACAACGCGCTCGTTGTAAGTGCCCGCGCGGATGCGGACGGTCTGCCCGGCGGTAAGCGACTCGGCCGCGTGTTGAATCGTCTGCCATGGTTCGAGTTCGCTACCGGGATTCGTATCGAGTCCCGATTCCGAAACATAGAAAATGCTGCCCCCGCCATTGCTCGGCACCAACGTGCCTTCAAAGTACTCCTGCAGATCGCTAATCCCATCCCCGTCTGAATCGGCCGCCCCCGGGTCCGAGCCCAATCGCGTCTCGGCCCCGTCACACAGTCCGTCCCCATCCGAATCAACGGTAAGGCCAAGGGCCCCATTGATTACCAATTGGACATCCACTGCGTCCACGGCCCCGGAAAGATCCACGTCGCCGGCCATGGGGCTCGCAAACTTCATGTAGGAGAAGCCTGTTGCGGCGAAGAGGGCCAACAGAACGACACTGAGCAACAGTACGATGGATGAACTCCGTTTCATGGTCCGCCTTCGTGATGGACTGTGTCCATAGACCCCGGTTCCCCAATCCTCAAGTCCTGCGATGCTTGATGATAACAGAAAATAGGGTCGGGGAGACAGAAGAAACTCGCCCTGTGGGAAAGAGCCCGCCTTTCTTGAATTCGGCAATCCGGCACAAAACGCTCCGTTATTGGAATATAAGGCATACTCGACCGCGTTGGAATCGTCCGGAGGAGGAATGAATCATGGCCAGAACAACGGCTTTTGTCTATGGGGTAGCATGCTACCTGGTCTTTTTCGTGACGTTCTTATACGCCATTGGATTCGTGGGCAATCTGGTCGTGCCCAAATCCATTGATTCACCGCCCCAACGACCTTTCCCGCAGGCCCTAATCGTTAACAGCCTGCTTCTGAGCCTGTTTGCCGTTCAACACAGTGTCATGGCGCGGCGATGGTTCAAGGCGTGGTGGACGCAGTTCGTTCCGACACCAATCGAGCGCAGCACCTACGTGCTGTGTGCCAGCCTCGCGCTGATCCTGTTGTTCTGGTTGTGGCAGCCGATGGGCGGAACCGTCTGGAACGTCGAGCAACCGGTGGTACGGGCGGTCCTGCAAGCGTTATTTATCTGCGGTTGGTTGATGGTGCTGATCGCCACCTTCTTGATCAACCATTTCGATCTCTTTGGCCTGCGCCAGGTGTACCTTTACCTGCGCGGGAAGGACTATCGTCCCCTCGAATTCGCGACGCCGGGCCCATACAAACTGGTCCGGCATCCCCTCTATGTCGGCTTCTTCATCGCCTTCTGGGCGACGCCGACGATGACCGTAGCGCATCTGGTGTTTGCCCTGGCCACCACCGCGTACATCATGGTCGCCGTCTTCTTCGAAGAAGCAGACCTCGAGGCCTACCTCGGCGAAGCCTACCGCCGATACCGTCAGTCCACGCCCAAGTTTATACCCCGGGTGTCAAGAAAGGCAGAACAAGCGACGCCGGACAGCCAAGTGGCGGGGGGCAGTGAGTAGTGACCAGCGGTCAGTGGCCGGTGTTCAGTACACGTTATTAAGTTTTGGCGAATAGGTGCTTGCGCCCACCGCCAATTCTCGGTAGTATCCCTTCGGTAGTCCCCTTCCGCTCGTATCTTGGTGGTACTTCGCTCGCCGGAGAGGCCGCCTCCACGAATGTTGAGGCTATGACAAAGCTCATATCAACTGCGTTGGTCTCGCTGTTCTCCGGTGTCGCGCTTGCCGAGGAAATTCTCCACACGTCCGAGATTGGCGACGTGTGGTCCGGCCCGCTGCCCCCGCCCAGCAAACTGCGGCTATACGAGGTTCGCAAGGATTCGGATTAGCTGTGTCCGCGGCTTGCCATTGTGGTGGCGTTTGGATTAGCCTCGAGTGCCTATTTCAGGAGCAGCGCGATTCCATGAAGATTCCGGATTCTGCCGTCGCCTCGTACGGTGAGCAGGGCTACCTCGTCTGTCCGGACTTGGTCGCGCCCGAAGAACTCGAACTTTTGAAACGCGACACCGCTGATATCGCTCGTGGGAAATATCCCTGCGAGACCTTTCAGCCGCTCCCTCCGGACACGACCGATGAACAAGTTCTCCGCAGCATTCTGTGCATTCATCAAGTCCATTTTATCAGCCCGGTGATGCTCAACTTCGTGAAACACCCCGGTATGGCGGCCGTCCTCAGTCGCATCATCGGGCCGAACGTAAAATGCATGCAGTCCATGTTGTTTGTGAAACCGCCCGGATTCCAGGGTCAGGCTTGGCATCAGGACGAAATCTACATTCCGACCCGGGACCGATCCCTCTGTGGCGGATGGATTGCCATTGACGACGCCACCATCGAAAACGGGTGCCTGTGGGTTATTCCAGGCTCCCATCAAAACGGGTACCTCTATGCCCAACGACCTCACAACAATTCGGAGGAATTCGACTTTGCGGAAGAGTCGTTCGGGTTCGACGAATCGCGCGAGATACCCGTCGAAGTCGCCGCGGGTACGGTCGTCTTTTTCAATGGGTACCTGCTGCACCGCTCGCGCAAGAACCGCTCGAAGAATAACTATCGGCGCGTCCTCGTCAGCCACTATATGAATGCCTACTCGTTGCTGCCCTGGAGCATCAAGGACGGCGAACGCATGGCTACGGCGGACCGCCGAGCCATCGTCGTGGTGGCCGGGGAAGACCCGTACGCGTGGAAGGGCTACGAAGAGCCGGTGCATAATGTGTGGCTGCGTAAGTGTAAGGCAGTCGAGGAGTTACAGGCTACGAAAGAGCGCTAGTCGAGGCCGGTTTTGTGGAATTTTGGGAGATGGCGCCTTGTTGTTGGTAAGGATGGTTCATTACTGAGGGGGATTTACGATGCGTTACTACAAATCGAGTCAGCCGGTACCGGGTAAGGGCTTGGCCTGGACGTTCTATGAATGCACGGATGATAACCGCGTCGTTCGGTACGTTACGTATCATCCGACGACAATGAAGGTCGAGCAAGTGGCCAACCCGGTTGTAAAGGAACTGTACAATCCGGAAATGCTCGGACCCTCGAGTTCGGAAGAGTTCGAGCGCTACTGGGCCCAAGGCAAGGCGTCCGCTGCGCCGGCCGAAACCTCCGCCGCGCCGCAACCCGGCGGGTGGGGCATGCGCTTCTTTTCTCCGGATATGACCATCGGCGAAGCCATGGCCGTCCATCCGCGCGTCCGCGAAGTATTCGGGGCGTTTCACTTGGGCGGTTGTTCTCACTGCTCCATCAACGAATACGAGACGCTGGCGCAAGTCTGTGCGGGCTACGGCGTGGACCTGGACACGCTCCTGGAAGTCCTCGAGAGCCTGATGGAACCGCAGGCATCCGCCGAAAGCGGAGCGACTGCGTGACCTCGAAAGAGTCTCTGGAAGGGTTGTGATGTCTACCACGGAAACTATCACTTCGACCGCGAAGCCGATCGTGACTGCCACCGAATCTGCGATCCGGGAACTCAAACGTCTGTTCGACAAAGACAAACCGGATGCCGACGGCGTGCGCCTCGGCGTCAAGGGCGGCGGCTGCTCCGGACTCTCGTACCTGATCGAGTTTGGCAAGCAGCGCGAGGGCGATCACGTCGTCGAGTGCGACGGCGTCCGCTTTCTCATGGACCGCAAATCGAGCATCTATCTCAAGGGTATCCAATTGGACTACAAAGAAGGACTGAAGGGAAAGGGCTTCGTGTTTCAGAACCCGAATGCGACCAGCACCTGCGGGTGCGGAGAGTCCTTCAGCGTCTGAGGTGCGTTTAGCCGGCGTGCCTTCCTCACTCGATCCCGCCATACTTGCCGAAGTCCAGACTGTCCGCGAATACGTTGGCGTCTGGATAAGCGACGATCACACGTTCCTCCGCATTACCGGCAAGGACGCGGCGACCTGGCTTCAAACGCAAACCTCCAACGACGTGCTCGCCCTGAAACCCGGCCAAGGTCACTTGAACACGCACTTGGACCGCAAAGGCCGGCTTGTTGCGCACTTCACGCTGCATCGCTGGGAGGACGAATTCTGGCTGATCGTCGAGAAGCAACGGTCGCCCGCCCTGTTGCAATCGTTCGACGATCACTTGTTCCTTGAAGAAGTTCAGATTGCCGACGCGGGCGGCGAAGTGGAACAACTCCTGCTCCAGGGCCCGCGCAGCCTGCCGTTTCTCGCGCGTCTCCTGGACTTGGATGCGGCGGCCGTCACACCGTACCTTCCCTCGGAACCGTATGCCGTCCGGCCTATTGAACTTCTGGGACGCCAACTTTTAGCCCTTCGTCTATCGGTTACCGGCGAGGATGGTTTCCTGTTCATCGCGCCGGCCGGCGAAGCTCAAGCGCTTATGGACGGTCTCGTTCAAAAGGGCGGGAATTTCCAGGTCAAACGCATCGGGCGGGACGCAGCCGAAATCCTCCGGATCGAGGCCGGGATTCCCCGTTTTGGGTTGGATATGGATACTACGTATCGAGTGTCCGAAACGCCGCTCGAACGTGAAGCGGTGAGTTATACCAAGGGCTGCTACGTAGGCCAGGAAGTCGTCGCGCGGCTGAAGACCTACGGTTCCGTCAAACAGGCTCTGATGGGACTCGCCTTTGTGAACGAACCTTCCGAAGCCTTGCCGCGTAACGCAGAAATTGTCGCCGAAGGAGAAAAAGTAGGAGAACTGAAGAGCAGTGCGTACTCACCCACGCTGAAGCAATATATTGCGCTGGCCTATCTGGATCGGAACCACCGAACACCGGACCAGAACCTGGAATTCACGCTTCAATCCGGCGGACCGGTACTGCGCGCTCAGGTCGTGGCGCTACCGTTTTATAACGCTCCGACAAGCGAAGAGAGCGCCCGTCAGCGGTACGACCAGGCCCTCCAGCTATTTCAAGCGGATGCAAAGGATCAGGATACGCGCGCAATTGACCTCCTCGAGGAGGCGCTCCTCCTCGCGCCCACATATGAAGACGCCTATGAAGCGCTCGGAGTCATATTGAATCGCCATGGCCGCGTAGACGAGGCCATCCACTACATGAAGACGCTCGCCCGGCTGAATCCGGACTGCATCATGGCCCATACGAATCTCTCCGTGTTCTACGTCGCCAAAGGCATGATCGCGGAAGC
This sequence comes from Candidatus Hydrogenedentota bacterium, assembly GCA_016209895.1. Taxonomy (GTDB): domain Bacteria; phylum Hydrogenedentota; class Hydrogenedentia; order Hydrogenedentales; family SLHB01; genus JACQVH01. The sequence goes on from JACQVH010000005.1 coordinate 9,708, forward strand.
CGAAGACGAAAAAGCCAAAGCCGCCGTGCTCCAGATCAAGGCCACATCCGATGCCCATCGCGCCGAGGAGATGGCCGCCGCCGAACGCGAGCGTATCCGCCGCGAGGCCGATGAGCGCATTCAAAGGTTTCGCGAGGTGCTCGACATAGACCCCGACGACCCGCTGGCCACCTTCGGCATGGGGACCGCCTACATGCAACTCGGCGATTACCCGTCAGCCGTTCCGCATCTGCAGCGCGCTACACAAGTCCAGAAAGACTACTCGGCCGCCTATCTCCAACTCGGGAAATGTCACGAATTTCTGCGACAACTCCCGGAAGCCTGCGCCGCCTATCGAGAGGGTATCGCGACCGCGGCCCGGAAAGGCGACCTGATGCCCCTGCGGGAAATGGAACGCCGGCTGAAAGCGTTGGAAATGCGAGTACCAAGCAATGAGTCCCGCGCGGCGCGGGAAGCAACGAGCAATGAGTAAGTGTCGAGCGACGACTGGGACGGTCGGTGTCCAAGAACCTGGAACTGATCACCAATCACTGGTCACTAGTGTCAAGTCAATTATCAAGTGTCGCATAAAGACGCGTTAACTCGGATGGCCAAACATTGCATTCAACCATCGGGACACTCGATCCGGGAGGGACCGGCGGCTACTTCCCGAGCCGGTGACGCAACGCGCCTTCGAGGTCGGGATAGCGGAAGGCGTAGGCCGACGCGATCAATTTGCGGGGTTCGACACGCTGGCTCGCCAGCAGAAGGCCTTCGCCCATTTCTCCGAACACGAGTCGAACCATCGGCGATGGCATCGGAAAGACGGTTGGCCGGCGCAGTACCGCGCCGAGCGTCTTGGTGAACGTGCGGTTGGTGACCGGCCGCGGCGACACGACGTTAACCGGACCCCGGAGCGACTCAGTGACCAGAAGGTGGTGGACGGCCTCTACGGCGTCGCCGATTTCGATCCAACTCATGTATTGTCGGCCGTTCCCCAGAATGCCGCCAACGCCCATTTGAAACGGGGCGAGCATCTTCTTCAATGCACCGCCCGCGGCGCTCAGGACCACGCCGAATCGCGGATGAACGACGCGAATGCCTTTGGCCGCGGCCGGCGCCGCCGCTTCCTCCCAGGCCTTGCAAACGTCGGCCAGAAAATCCGGTCCCGGGGCGGTATCCTCGTTGAGCAACTCGTCCCCACGGTTCCCGTAATAACCGATGGCCGAGGTGCTGACCAGGACTTTAGGCGGGCGCTCGAGCTTCGCCAACGCTTCGCTGAGCAACCGGGTCGAAAGGATTCGGCTGTCCCGGATCGCCCTCTTCCGCGAGCGCGTCCAGCGACCCGCCGCGATGTTCTCCCCGGCTAGGTGCACTACCGCGTCCAGCCCTTCCAGTTCGCCTGGCTCGATAGTCCCTGTACTCGGGTTCCAGAGGACTTCCCGTTCCGCAGTGTGGCCCTGGGACCGCGCCAACCGGATAACTTCATGCGCTTTGCCGCGCACGCACTCGACCAGCGCCGAGCCGATCAATCCCGTGGAACCGCTGACGAGAATTTTCATAGTCGCGCTCTCCATGGACTGCGAGAATCCAGTATGACGAAAGTGTTCCGTATTAGTCCAGGCTAACGGTTTCAGGGTTGTTTTCCGATACGCGTTCGGCTACGCTGTGCCGCGTCTTTATCCTTTATTCTCGAAGGTTTAATGAAAGGTTGGATTCATGTTTCGAGTTGCTCATCTTCCCGTAGTGCGTCCCGAGCCAAATGCCCAGGAATTCATTGATATCATTATGGGCCGCTCGCAAAGCACCCGAACTCCGCTCGTCGAGTACATCGTTGACGAAGTCGTCATGCGCCCGGTCATGGAGCACTTGCTCAAACGTTCCTGGGTGGTCGCCAAGGACCGGGAATCGCTGACCGCGTATTTGGACAACTTCATCGCCTTCTGGTACCACCTGGGCTACGACTTTGTCCGCATCGAAATCGGACTCCCGTTTGCCGAGAATCGCCTTATTACCGCGGATGCGGCCCCTGGTTCAAATAAGGACCGTTCCTGGGCAAATGAGCACCAAGGCACCATTCAGTCCTGGGAAGACTTCGAGAAATACCCCTGGCCCAAGTTATCGGACCTCGATTTCTTCCCACTCGAATATATCAACGAACACATGCCGGAAGGCATGGGCCTCATGTCCTGCCACGGCGGCGGCATTTTCGAGCACCTGTCCTTCATCATGTCCATCGAAGGCTTGTGTATGGCCGTGTACGAGCAGCCCGACTTGGTGCAGGCCCTGGTAAACCGCCTGGGAAAATTGCTCGAGGATTTCTACCGGCGGCTCTTTCAATTGGACCGGCTCATCGCCGTGTTCCAAGGCGACGACATGGGTTTTCGCACCGGAACGCTCATCGGGCCGGACATGCTGCGCTCCTACTGCCTGCCCTGGCACCAGCGCCTCGCAAAACTCGTGCACGATCAGGACCTGCCGTTCTTCCTCCATTCCTGCGGGAATCTCCACCTGATTATGGAAGATTTGATCGAAATCGTGGGCATTGACGCCAAACATTCCTTCGAGGACGCCATCATTCCCGTGCAAGAATTCCAGGCCCGGTACGGCCACCGGATTGGGGTACTGGGCGGCATAGACATCAACCTGCTTTCCGCCGGGACTTCCTGGGAAGTCCGCGAGCACACGCGGGACCTCATCGAAACCTGCGGATCACGCGGACGTTACGCCGTCGGGTCAGGCAATTCGATTCCCAGCTACGTGCCCGTCGAGAATTATCTCGCCATGGTAGACGAGGCCAACGCTTGTGCTCGACGGCGCGTGCTGCTGTAACGCTCCGCAATTACTAGAGGGGGCCTGACGACCGTTCAAGCCTCATTTGAGGTCGAGGCGCTTCACGTGGACCAGGCGGTGGCCGAGCATGTCCACGGCGGCCTGACTTTGTTCCAGTACGATGTAACCAATCAGCGGTTCGTATTGACCATTATCCGGCTCCATATCCACAAAGACGACTTCGCTAAAGACAGGCCGAAAGCCCTCGATATGGATTCGCACCGGGCCGCATACCGTGCCCTCTACCGATATCTGGTTAGCCAGCTCCAGTTGAACCCTGCCGATTTCCTCCAACTCGCCGAGCCGCTCGCGCCACGCGGAAGGGAGGGTCATGTGCGAAGCCCCGGTGTCCACCAAAGCGTCGCATCGAATCAACTGATCGGCGGCTCGCGGGTTTTCAACCTTGACCGAGGCAGTGATCCTTCCCATTCCGAACTCCCTGGTTTGCTGAACTTGACGTTACCCTTGAATCCCGGGAATGTCAAGCTATCCCAGATAAGAGACGGCGCATTTTGAGAAGGGCTTACCGGCCGCGACTTTTCGTTGCGTACAGCCATAGCCCCGAAGCATAATCAGAACTTGTGGGGAATCGCCCCGTCTCGATACCGGTCAATCATCATGCCTTGGCTTACTGAGTTGTTCCACGAAAGCAGCGTCGCCGGACCTATCCTGATCCTGGGCTTGATCGCCGTCGTCGGGCTCGCACTCGGTGCGGTCCGGGTTCGCGGAATACGCCTCGGAATTGCCGGCGTACTGTTCGCCGGCATACTCTTCGGGCACTTCCACGTCCGGGTCACCCCGGATGTGCTTCATTTCGTCCGAGATTTCGGACTGATCCTCTTCGTTTTTACCATCGGCCTCCAGGTCGGTCCCGGATTCTTCGCATCGCTGCGTCGAGAAGGTCTGGCCCTGAACCTCATGGCCGTTGGCGTGGTCCTTCTCGGTGTAATCACCACCATTGTCGTGGCCTACGTCGGCGGCGTCGAAATCCCCGTAGCGGTCGGTCTCTTCTCCGGCGCGACCACCAATACGCCGAGTTTGGCGGCCGCCCAGGAAGCCATTCGCGATACTCTGACCGATGGCTCCGCATCGAGCGATCGCGCCACGCTGGGCTATGCCGTCGCCTACCCGTTCGGCATCCTCGGAATTCTACTCACCATGGTGCTCACCCGGGCCGTCTTCCGAATTCGCCTGGACGACGAGAAGGACTCGCTCGCGCGTGAACGCCATCGCGATCGGGAACCGGTGGAACGTATCAACCTCGAAGTACAGAACCCGAACCTGAACGGGATGCGGATTGGTGATCTTCCCCTCCTCGAGGAATCCGGCGTCGTGATTTCACGGATCTGCCGCCAGGGTCAATTGGACGTGGCGCAACCGGACACGGTACTGCAGACCGGCGATACCATCCTGGCGGTAGGTTCGCCGGAACGGCTCGAGCAGCTTCGCGTCCTGGTCGGGCGGAAGAGCGACCTTGACCTCCACGCCCTGCCCGGCAAGGTCACTACGCGACGGCTCATCGTCACGCAGAAAGAAGTCATCGGTAAAACGGTGGACGAACTGGATTTCCTGGAACGGCACGACGTAACGATCACCCGGCTGCGTCGCGCGGGCACCGAATTCACGCCGCGACCCGGAGTACGGCTCCAGTTTGCGGACACCGTGCTCGCGGTCGGCAAGAGTGAAGACATAGACCGCGTCGCCGCCCGGCTCGGCAATTCGCCGCGGCAGCTCGACCACACCGAACTCATCCCCGTTTTTCTTGGCATCGCCTTGGGCATTCTCTTGGGAAGCTGGCCCATCCATCTCTCGACTTTGCCCGCGCCTATCAAGCTGGGACTGGCCGGTGGACCCCTCCTCGTGGCGATTGTGTTGAGTCGCATCCACCGCATCGGTCCGCTCGTCTGGTACATGCCTGCCGGGGCCAACTTCGCCCTGCGCGAAGTGGGCATCGTTCTCTTCCTGGCTTGTGTCGGACTAACCTCCGGCGACCAGTTCGTCGCAACACTAACGCATGGCGACGGACTCAAGTGGATGGGACTAGGCGCGCTCATTACGGTCGCCCCGCTCCTGATTACGGCGATCATTGCCCGAGCGTGTCTCAAGCTCAACTTCCTGACCCTCTGCGGCCTGCTCGCGGGGAGCATGACCGATCCGCCCGCCCTCGCCTTCGCCGAGACCATGACCGATTCCGAAGAACCCACCGTGACCTACGCCGCGGTGTACCCCCTGACGATGATCCTTCGCGTCATCGCCGCCCAAGTCATGGTCATCGCACTCTCCGCATAGAACAGGATGCCCCGTGCCCTTTTCACCCCAGCACCTACGCCGGACCTCCCACACACGCATGGGTAGCGGGTAATGGGAGGGCGCGCGTCCTCGCGCGCCATATCGCCCTCCTCGCGCGGGCATCCTTGCCCGCATCCAGCCCCTCGGCACATGCCCAAGTGGGCGCCTCTCAAATCTCAAATCCCAAATCCTTCCCTCGTCACACTTCATACTTCACACTTCAGTGCCGCCCGGCCAAGGAATAAGGCTCTCCCCGTTGTCCTTGTCGTCCTTACTGTCGCTGGTGTCCTTGTTGTCCTTTTTCCCTCCCGAACCAATCCGCACCCCAGACCAAGCACCCTTTTCCGTGTTTTATTTCGTAGCTTTCTCATTGCTTACCCATGGAGTGCAACGCCCAGGCCTATATATATAGAGGGATATTTGCAACTCAGAGGACCTGA
>JACQVH010000119.1 GCA_016209895.1 Candidatus Hydrogenedentota bacterium
AGTTTCGCAGAAGCGCTGCAACGGCTGGCGGAGCGGGCCGGGGTCAAGCTGCCGGCGTTGCGGGAACGGGATGACGCGGAAGAGCATCAGCGGGCGCGGCTGTTGGAGGTGGCGACGTTTGCGGCGAAACGGTTCGTCGAGCAGTTGAACGACCCGTTGAAGGGCGGCCCGGGCCGGACCTATTTGAAGAGCCGCGAACTGAAGCCGGAAACGGTGCGCCGGTTTGGGCTGGGCTATGCGTTGGAAAGCTGGTCGGCGTTGGTTGATGCGGTGCGGGAAGCTGGGTTCAAAGACGCTATATTGGAAACGTCGGGCTTAGTCCGGAAGGCGGAAGGGGGCCGGGTGTACGACTTCTTCCGCAATCGGCTCATGTTTCCAATTCGAGACGTTTCGGGCCGAGTGGTGGCGTTCGGGGGACGGGATCTGGGCAACGAGGGCGGCGCGAAGTACATTAATACTCCGGAGAACCCAATCTACAAGAAAGGCCGCGTGCTTTATGGCTTATTCGAGGCGCGCGAGGCATTGCGCCGGGAGAAGTCGGCAATCCTGGTCGAGGGTTATTTCGACCTGCTCCGGTGTTTTGATGCCGGGATTGAAAACGTGGTCGCCCCCTGCGGCACCGCCCTGACTTCGGAGCAGGCGACCCTGCTGCGGCGCTACGTGCCGGAGGTGGTGTTGGTCTTTGATGCGGACCCGGCGGGAATTCGCGCGGCGTTACGCGGCGTTGGGATTTTAGTAGCAGTCGGGCTGACCGTGCGCGCCCTGACGCTGCCGGACGGCAAAGACCCGGATGACTACATCAAGGCGCACGGCGCAGAGGCCTTTCGTAGGCTGGTGACCGAGGGTGCGGACTTCGTGACTTTTTATGTGCGAATGAGCGAGTCACGATTGAAGACGATTGAAGGTCGAACGGAAGTAGCCCGGGAGGTTTTTGCAGTTTTATTGGGTTTCGACGACGAAATCCGGCGTGAGGCCTACCTGAAACGGATCGCTCAGGAACTGGGCCTGAACGAGTGGACCGTCCGATCGGAGTTCGGCAAGTCTGCGCGTCGCACGTCTGAGCGCCTGCCCGCCGTAAGCGAAGAAAGTGCGTCCCCGAAGGTGAACACGGATGATCGAGACTTCATTGCGGCGTTGCTGCGCAGCGAGCCGTTGCGAATCCGGGCGAAGACGGCCTTGAGCGACGTAAGCCTGAAGGCGGGGCCTGTGTCGGAGGTTTTGACGGGGTTGTTTGAACGCGCCGGTACGGAGATTGGCGCGCGATTCGATGACGAGGCGAGTCGGCAACTGTTCGCGGCGGCGGCGAATGCGCCGGAACTGAAACCGGAAATCGCCGAAGGCGTAGTTGAGAAGCAGATAACGCGCCTGCGCAAGCAGACTTTGACGCAGGAAGCGAGCCGGCTGCAAGAGGCATTGCGCGAGGCCGAACGCGTCCGGGACCCGGCGCGGGTGCGGGAGTTGTTGGCCAGCAAGCTGCGCATAAACCGTGAGATAGAGCGGGTCGGGGCGGAGTAGGAGCGCGATGTCGCGTAGTGACGTAAAAGAGATTAGGACGAAGAGTAACAAAGGAAGCACCATGGCCGTTCAGAGCACAAAGATGTCGCCGCTGGTGGAAGCCGGTCGGAGGAAAGCGCTGGAGTTGGTCAAACAAAAGGGCAAGCTGACCTACGATGACCTGATTGACATCCTGCAGGTGGAGGCGACCTCGGAAGAGTTCGACGAGTTGATGATCATGTTGGGCAGCATGGACATTGACATCGTGGACGAGTATCGGGTGGACGCCGAGACGCAGCAAGTTCAGCACGAGAAGGAGAAGCAGGCCAAGAAGGCGGAGATGCGCAAAGATTCTTCGCATTCCCGCCTGGTGCGCGCGGATGACCCGGTCCGCATGTATCTACGGGAAATGGGACGCGTTCCGCTGCTGACCAAGGACCAGGAAGTAGCGATTGCCAAGCGGATTGAAGCGGCCGAGTTGGAGTTGATGGAAGTGCTGCTCAATACGCCGTACACCTTCAAGGAAGTCCAGATGATCGCGGCGCGGGTGTTGGCAGGCCGGCTGAACTTTGCGCAGATCACGGACAGCGAGGATCCGAAGGAGCAGGAGAAGTTCATCAAGCATCTTCCGGCCTACATGGATTCGATGGCGCGGTTGGAGGAACAGATCGAAGCGCAGGAGAAGCGCGGGGTTCGGCCCGGACTCTCGAGCAAGAGCCTGTCCAACATTCAGGAACGCATCGGGGAGTTGCGGGCACAGCAGGCCAACATCGTGCGCGGCTTCCATCTCAAGACCAAAGAGATCATGAAGATCGCGCGAAAGATCAAGAGCCTGAGGCGGCGTATTCAGACGGCGCGCGACGAAATTGACCGCGTCGAGCGCGAAGTGGGATTTCCGGCGGAGAAGGTCCATGGGATGGCGGTGCAGATTCGCCGGAGTTCGGGCGCGGCGAAGAAGCTGGGCGTGGATGGGGATGCGGTATTCGACGCGGAACGCCGGTTACTCCTGGCGCAGCGGAAGATCGATCAAATCGAGTCCGATGCCCGGCTCGATTCCGACCAGATCACCGTGCTCATTGACACCATCAAAGAGAAAGAAGAGAAGATTTACGCGGCGAAGATGGAATTGGTCGAGGCCAATCTGCGGCTGGTGGTCAGCATCGGCAAGAAGTACACGAACCGGGGCATGTCGTTCCTGGACCTGATTCAGG
>JACQVH010000120.1 GCA_016209895.1 Candidatus Hydrogenedentota bacterium
GGTTCCTACATGTTGGCCGCTTCGGCGGAAGGCTACCAGAAACAAGTGGTATATGGCATTGAAGCGGGTGCCGTCGACGCGGACTTTGTTCTCGAACCTGCGCCAATTGTTGACGGCCGGGTGATTGACGTCAAGACCGGCAAACCCGTAGCCCGATTCGACGTGGGCCTTGCTTACGAGTCAACTCCTGGCACCGTCGACCTCGGTATGGTGGTATTCCAGTCATTCTCGAATCTCGACGGCGTATTTTCGTTCCCGGTTGCACATTCTGGCAGTTATCTGACTCTGCTGGCTCGCGCCCCCGGCTATACCTCCAATCAACTCGATCTGGGAAGGGACATGGTGAACGTGTCGGGACTTGAGATTCCCTTGGAACCCGGCCAAACGCAGGTGGTCGGTTCCGTCCGGGACCCGGCGGGACACGGGGTACCCAATGCGTTCATCTTCTTGGGAACCTTGCCGTCACCACCGTCGTTGGGTACACCGGCCGCCCGAACCGATTCGGTGGGGGAGTTCACGCTCGAAAACTTCCCGTCCCAAGCCACGCTAATTACGGCTTACGACCCGGACTTGGGTCTCGGCACCGCGCTCATCGAAGTTAAACCAAATCAAACCAACCAAGTCGAGATAATTCTGGAACCGATGGCAGTGGTGCAAGGAACGGTGACCTACCATGGCAGGCCCTTACCGGATGCCGCGATACTCCTACAGAACGAAGCCGGCCAAGCCTTAGGCGGCCACACCGACGAGAACGGCGCCTACGAAGTCCGTGACGTGCTGCCCGGAAAGGCATCGGTGCAGGCCAGCTTGCCGTGGGGCGTTGACCCGACCCAAACGTCACGGTACTTGAAACAGGAAGTGGTCGTGGAGGCCGGCCAGGTTGCCGTCTTAGACTTCGCGCTACCACCGAGCGTATCGGTCACGGAAGAGCCGCAGAATCAAAAAACCTTGGTCATGGGTAACGTTCGAAGTCCTTAGTGATCACATGACACTGTGCGCGCCGACTTAATTGGTATCACGCAGCCATAAGGAGAAGCATGGCGTCTGTCATTGTGGCCCCGGAACCCTTCCCGAAAAACTCGCCATTCCGTCATGCTGAGCGAATGCGAAGCATCTCTTGTACCGAGGACTTGGGTACGCGAGCTTCTTCGCTACCGCTCAGAATGAGAGGTCGGGCTGGGCCTTTCATGTGCGAGATTCTTCGCTAACGCTCAGAATGACCGATACGTTGGGTATTCGACCTTGGCCACATTTTCTCCCCGCCGCTCTTCCTGCCGCGGCAGGATCCAAATGACGGAGTCCGGCGATTGTGTTCGGCCCGTTAGGAGTTTGAATACTCACACCGATTTCGTTATATTCTGTTTTCCTTTTTGGGTAAGAATCCGGTTTTTGGGAGTCAAAAGAATGGCAAATATCAAGTCGGCGAAGAAGCGCATCCGCACGAACGAGCTTCGGCGGCAGCGCAACTTGGCCGTGAACTCGCGCATGAAAACGTTTGTGAAGTCGGCGATGGCCGCGCTCGCATCGAAGGACCCGGCGCAGGTTGCAAAAGCGATCCCGGCGGCGCTGTCAGAGATTGACCGCGCAGCTTCGAAGGGCGTCATCCATCCGAAAAGTGCGTCCCGCAAGAAATCTTCGTTGCAGCGGCGGGCCGCGCAACTCGCCAACTAGTCGTTTCGATCATCGCCGTGCGAAGCGGGCCTTCGCACGGTGGTCATTGTTCCCGGCGCAAGCTCTTGATCAGTTCGAGGAGCCTCCCCCCCACGTCATAAAAACGGAGGGCCCCTTTTTTGTCAATCAGGATAATTTGGGGGATGTAGGTTATCCGGTATCTTTGGAAGGTAACGAACGGTTCCTGATCGCGACCGACCGGAAACCCAAGCCGGTAGTCCTTCAGGTACTGCGCGATTTCCGCAGGATCCTTCCCGCCGTCGTGGACGCTGAGAAACGCTACGCCTTCCACGCCACGATAGAGTTCGAACAGGGCGCGCAATTCTTCGAGTCGGTCGCGGCCTTCACTGCGCGTGTCGAACCCACCCCACATGGCGAGAACAATCACCTTACCCCTCAGGGCGGCCAGGGTCAGCGGTTCGGAATTCCACCAGGTATCGCATGCAATCTCCGGCGCGGGCTGATTCACTAATTCGGCCAGGTCATTAGCGGGTTCCTGCGGCGGGCGTGTGGCCAGGTCGGGTTCGAACGGTTGCAGCGTCACGCTCACCGGCTTCGCGTGGTTCACGTCAAACATGAAGTCCTTACGTAAGAACCGAAGCGCGTGTTCGGCGTGAAAACTCAGCTCGGAAGTGCGCGGCACTCGGGGCAGTCGCACACGAAATTCGCCGGAATCATCGGTAATGGCCCAAACGGCGGGCTCATAGTCAACCGAACTGATCAACACTCGAGCCTGCGGCTCTTTCTCTGAATTGACGACTTTACCCGAGACTTCCGGCAGCAGCTTGAGCTGCACGGGCGACAGTGTGGCCGTCTCTTCCTTATCCAGCGTCACCTCGATGTCCGGAAGTTTCTCGGTCACGAAGCCGTCGGGAGGAATCACGCGCAAAATACCCTTGCCGGCCGGAACGCATATCCGGAAACGGCCGTCTACTCGAGTCAAGACCGTTTCACACACATTGCCCTCGACCAGATACATGAGGCGCACCGCGCCCACCGGTTTCCCATCCGGGCCAATCACGCTGCCCAGAATAAGGTGTGGAGTCAACAGTGTGAGGTCCAGATTCCCTTCCTCGGTTTCCGGCGCAAGTACGACCGGCTTGGGCAACGGCGGGGCAAACTTCGGGTGTCGGACGGCCACATGGAATTCGCCGGGGCGTACCACCGCACGATAGAAGCCTTCGTGGTCCGTCAGTACTTCCGCGCGTTCTTTTTGACCCGCGGCGCCCAACTGATAAACGGAGACCCGAGCCTGCGCGACGCCTTCGTTCGCCGGGTTCGTGATTCGCCCCCGTAAAACCACACCGGGATACAGAACTATACTTTGTTCCTTACCGCCGACCGGCAAGTACGGGATTTCGGTTTCGGCATAATTCGGATGCGAGAGGACGAACCCGACGTGTCCGCCCCGGGGTAAAGCGACCACTTCGAGCTTTCCATTGTCTTCGCTACGATCCGACGAAAACCCCGATTCGACGAGGTCAATCACGGAGACGTGAAAAGCGTCGTTCACGGTCATGCTCTTGATTCGAGCGCCCGCCACGGGCTGGTGCGTTGCGTCAATCACCCGCAAATGCAAGACATCAGGCGTGCCCAGTACGATCTTCACGTCGGATGGTCCGACCGGATACGCGTCGAGTCCGCCCACCGCATAGCCGTCTTTCATGGCCACGATCTCAGCACGCACCGCCGCAACGTCCTCAAACCGAAATCGCCCGCCGGCATCGGCGGAGGTCTTACGCGCGCGCCGGTCTTGGCTGAACCACACCGAGGCTTCAGGAATTGACTGGCCGGACGCATCCACGACGGTACCGGTGATCGTGAATCCAGTCACCGCGGGAGCCGTCAGAAAGTGCGATATGAGTAAGAGTAGCGCGTTCACGTCGCAAAAGGACCTGTCAGGGCGACTTGGGCAGCCCCTGGAGCGCGCGCAGAGGCGGCATGCCCAGGCATTCAAAGGTGACTTTACCGCCTGTATCCACGAGATACGTGGTCGCTGCAGCCGGGGACGGGCCTTCGAGCACCAGAATCGGTGAACCAGACGTGGAATACTGCCCGTCAACGACTACCACGCAGATTAGGCGAGTCTCCCCCACCGCTCGCCCAACGGTCTTCAGTCCCGCCACCACCATGGGCGCCTCCTCGGGCTTGCAGTAGATGACCAGCGCAGGCTTAGCCTTCAGATTCTTCTTGTCGGGAAGCGAACCGGACAGAAGACGATTCTCGTACCATTTCAGACTCTGGCCGTACATGCTGACGCCTTCGCCAGCACTGGCGAGAATGAGCTTGCCCAAATCTTGGGAAGTTGAAGGCGCAGCGTTGAATGTCGCCGACTCCGCCGATATTGCTTCTCCAGCATACGCCAGGCAACGTTGCGGAACTTGCGGCACTACGCTGTCCCAGGTGAACGCGCCGTCTCCCCGGGTTACGGTGCGCCAGAGCCACGTAGGTTCTGAGGACGCGATACCTGCGGTCAGGGCCGAGGCGACTACGATTCCTTTGGCCGGCTTTTGTTCCGCCGTCACGACGCGCCCCGTCACGTTGGATAGCGGCAAGAGTTGGACCTTGGCCTCGCGCGTATCTCGCGGCTGAAAAGAGAATATCGCTCCCACGGGTTCCCGCAGGTGCTCCGCCAGACCAACTACTTCACCCTCGCTCGGTAACGCGCCGAACGTAAGTTGTGCGCGTCCGTTTTCATCGGTGCGGTACCATCCAAACTGCGTAGGACGCAACACGGTCACGACGGCGTCCGAAACCGGCTGCAAGCTGTTATCCAACACCTGAACCTGATACGCCGCCAGCTTTGCTAACCAGAACGTAGGGAGCTCGATTTCTTTCCCTTCGACGACTTGCACACGCATGGCCGAACGTTCCGGCGGCACATATCCGGGAGCACTCTCGAGCGTGAGGATGTTCTCCCCTTCCGTGGCGATCACGTCGAATCCGCCGCTTAAATCCGTGCGCACGATGGCCGCCGTATTACCCTGGGACGATAACACGAATTTCGCGCCGGCAATCGGCTCGCCGGACTCGGCGTCGCTGACCTTGCCGCGAATTTTCCCCATGCCGGCCACACCGAGCATCACCTGCTGCTCCGGGTGTTCGCCCGTGATGGTGAGTTGTTCCCAGCCCGCGCTTCGAAACTCTGCGCTCGCCGCTTGACACAAGTAGATTCCGGGCTTGAGTCGAATCAGAAATTTGCCGGACGGGTCCGTTCGGGTTGCCAGGGAATCGTTGGGTGGCTGCGCATTTTTGATAACGATACCCGCATTCACTACCGGCAGTTGTTTATCTCGGGAAAACACTTCGCCTCGCACGAGCACGCCAGTTTGTAAGGTCACGCGGACGTCCTGGTCGCCCACGTTAATATCACTGATTCCCTCCTGGGCGAAATTGGTGTGATTGATCTTCAGCGCCACTTTGCTTCCCGCGGGCAAGCGGTTTACGGTAAACGCGCCACGATCATCGGTGACCGGCTCATCAAACCCAAACGCCGCCAGCTTCGAGAATGGAATCGCCACCTTGGCCTCGCCAAGCAACGCCACGCGAGTTACGTGGGCTTCGGCCACCGCGCGGCCTCGGAAGTCGCTAACCTTGCCCCGGATGACGTCTGGCGCGCCCAGTTTGATTTCAAGGTTCGCCGCATCTTGATCCGGCGCGACGGTCACGCTCAAACCGCCGAAGGATTTCCCGTCGCTTATCGCGAACACACCGACCATTCCGGGCGCCACCTCAGAAAATCGAAACGAGGCCTCCGCCCCAGCCTTTGATTCCTGCAATTCCGCGGCCAAGCCCGCCTCGATGAACACGCGAGCGTCCACCACCGGAGAACCGGTAGAATCCACGACGCGACCGGATAAAGTCGCTGAGAGCGCAGGTAGTGCGAAGAGAAGCAATAAGCAGATAGTGGTCAGTGACCAGTGGTCAGTGGTCAGTAACCAGCGACCCGTGACTGGTGACCCCTGGCCACTGTTTAGATCAATTCGCAATCCGCAATCCGCAATCCGCAATCGTCTCATTCCTCACCCCGAACTCGTGTCATTCAACATTTGGCATTCGGCATTCGCCATTGTCCTCATTCCGCAATCCGCAATCCGAAATCCACAATCTACAATCACTTGTCGTGGCTTGCCACACGCAGGTTCGCGAACAAACAGGGTCCTTCCCGCCCACAGACGCCCGCGCGTCCCGCTTTCACCAGCGTAGCATCGTGGGATTCGAACAAGCGCTTCCCGTCGAGGAACGCTTCGATGGTCTCGCCCCGCGTCCTGGCGCCAAGCCGGTACTTCTTACCGGGATCGAGAGGTAGGACGTAGGTATACAACAACACCCACTCATTTTCACGCAAGCGCCACAGGTTGACGCCCTGTGCGAAAAGCGCCAGCGAATACATCTCCCGGACAACGCCGTCTCCTTCTTGCACGCGAAATACCAGACACGGTGAACCGGTCAAAAGGAAACTGACCTTCGCCTCGATGCTCAGGTCCGTGGCACTGAAATCCTTCACACAGCCCAAGCTGACCCCGGCGCCCTTTTCCGCTCGGACTATGTCCGCCGCGTCAGTATCGCCCGGAATGACATTGGTAATCCCGTCCTCCACCGGCTGCCACGCCCCCACTGCGGGATACCGGCCCTCGCGCACAGGCTCCAACTCAGCAAGATTCATCCGCGGCGTGGACGTAGCGCAGCGTAAGACCGGTAGACACGAAAAGAACAGAATGAGTAACCGAAACACAACACCTGAAGATGCCGCCCGCCACATAGCAGGGCGATTTTATACTACGCGCCGACAAAGGACAAAGTATGAAGGATGAAGTGTGAAGGATGAAGGATGAACGTTGAAAGTCAGAACCAGAATGACGTACCGCACACCGCATTTTCCCCTTTGGTCTTCAGCCTAACCCCTTCCCGCATTCATCCTTCATACTTCATACTTCCCCAGCGCTGCGTTGATTACGAGTTGGACGTCCACCGCGTCCACGTTGCCGCTGTCGTTTACGTCGCAGTCAAAGCCGGTGCTGATGCTAAGCGCGGCATTGATCACCAACTGCACATCCACCGCATTCACGTCGCCGACGCCGTCAATATTCATCGGCGATCCGCTGGACACGGGAGACAATCGAATCGGTCCCGACAACTGTTGAACCCAGCCTGATGCCACAGAGACCGAATATGCGGACGCGGACTGAAATCCGGTCGCGGAGACTTCAATGTCATAAATTCCCGGCTCCAGATCGGGAATCAGGAAGCTGCCGTCGGTCATGGTGCTCGTCGTCTGCCAGACGAACGGATTCGTGAGCAGCACCGCCTCGACGGTTGCGCTCGGAATTGGATTTCCATTGGCCGACTCGACCACCACGCCCGCCAACAGTCCTGGCAGTTCGGGATTGTCGTTATTCGTCCGGAACTGCCGGACCTCATGGTCTACTGGCGAAGCCCCGTACTGATCCACGGGAATCACGCGCCAATAGTAGCTCCGCAGGTCTTGTATCCCATCCGACGGAGTGAGCCGGGTGATGGTGTCGGTCAGTCCCTCGCGGACAATCCGACCCTGCGTGAAGGCCGCGTCCTCCGCCACCTCCAAGGTGTACGTAAGGCTATCCCCGTCTGGGTCGCTGGTGGACTCCCATGCGAAGAACGCCGTAGTCCGCGCTTCCGCGCCATCCTCCGGATAGATCAAGTGCACCGGGTTCGGCGGCGACGTATTCTGCGTGCGGTACACGGTCGTCACCAAGTGACTGCTGACCTCGCCGGTCTGGGCGTCCTGGACAAAATAGAAAACTTGATAGGTCCCGGGCTGCGTGAAACCGTCGCCGAAGCTAGACCAGCGGAAGTAGCCGTTGGCCAGATCGGAAATCCCGGGTTCGTAATCGAAGCGCGTCCTACTGAGATCCACGACCTCCTGGGAGTCGGCGAACTGCGGGTCCACCGCCGTACCGCCCGCGTAGGCGGGAGTCTTCACTTCGATCCAGGCCTGATGGCCGGTGGCAGGACGCGCATCCGCCAAGGCCTCGAGCGTGCCCACGAGTGCGTCGGGTTCCAACAAACGCGTCGGCGACACGCCAATCCAAGAGACCGGTGTCGCCGCGTTGACGCCGAATCCGATCACCAACTGCGCACCGCGAGTCCCATCGGTCTCCGCGCCCACCGCCAACGTTCCGCTGGAACCGACGCGGTCCCCGTTGTCATCCAATAACGGCGTCTGCGGTGTTCCACCGGCCCCGCTGTTCGTACCAGTCGCGGTATATTCGGCGATTTTATCGGAAGCCCGTTGGAACGATTCGGCAAGGGACTTCCCGATCCGAACGTAGCGGAAGAATTCCGTCAAAAAGGCCTCGCCCTCGCGGATACCGTCTTCGGGGTCCACCACGCCGCGATACGACACCTGATCGGCCGCGCTGCTCGTGATGATGATCCGGCCCGGCCCGGAAAGTTTGTCAATGAAGGTACCCGAACGGCACGCCCCATATACGAATACGATGTCGCGGTCGCGCGTCGGATCATCCAGCGCCGGCAATTTGTCTTCCAACGTATCGAAGTACCCCGCAAGTTCGGTCGGCGTGATGATGCGGGTCTCGTCGAAACTACCGGAGTACACGTAAAACGCATCCGGACTCCCGTGATTGACGAAGACGACGTAGAGCGGTGCCGGCGTCGCGGTCATCCGGGCCGCGGCCCAGTCCGTGATCGCGCTCGCTACATCCGACTGCGTCGGCGAGGTATCGTCTACCGTGATATCGGCCGGCAACGTCTCGCCGGGCGCGAGTCCCCGAAGGTAGAAGATGTCGTCGTGGGTGAAGCCCCGGTCTCGTAGCGCGCGGTAAATGAAATCGCCGGTCTTGTTATGCTCCCGCTGACCTTCGCCGTTGGCATCCAACCGCCCAACCACCAGCACCGCGTATCCGGCATTCGACTTCACGGTCAAGCGGGGCGTCTCCGGCCGGTCATACGGTGTCGAAGCGGCGGGCAGGAAATTCGAGTCTCCGGAAAAGTCCGCGCGGAACTGCCAGGTCCCGGCAGTAAACGCAATCGGCGAGTTTTTCAGGTCAAAAACCGCGCGGCCCGTGTCGTCAGTAGTGCCCGTCAGCGGCGCAGGAGTCTGCCGTTGTGGACTCAACGCCAAGAGCCGCACCGCGCGGCCGTCTAGCAAATTCTGCAGCGCGTCCGGTAACGCCGCCGAGAATTGTACCGTGGCCGTCAGCGTGTCCACTAGCTCCATATCTTCCGGGATGACCGTGGAAGAAAGCTCGACGCTCAGAGTCGGCTGGGCCTTGGCAACGGTGAACGTCACCGGGTTGCTCGAGGCCGCCGAAAACACGTCGTCCCCGGACCACGCCGCCGTGACCGACCAGTGGCCCGCTCCGTCCGAAGCCTCGTCGGGGTAGAACACCCGCGAGAACGCGCCGTTGCTGGTCGCGACCCCTTCAGGTTTGTTCGGGTTTACCGTCCCCGCCGGGGACGTGCTCACAAACGTGACCACGGCGGAACCGGCGGGTACCGGAGATATCTGCCCCGTCAAGGTCACCGACTCGCCCAGGGTGATGGACGACGGGCTGACCGCGAGAAATAGGAACGACGGTTCTACCCCGCCTTGCTTGATCTCGCACTGGTTGCTGGTGATGGACGCGCCGTTTTCCTCCCCGTCAAACGGCGTCACGATCACGTACCACAAGTCGCCCGGCGCCGTATCGGTATCATTTACCTGGCTGGAAATGTTCGGCGAAAATGCGCCGTCGCGGAACAGCGAGAATGAAGTCTCTCCCGAACGCTGCACGTACCAGTCAAAGTCGTATCGAATGGCGTCGAAATCAGGATCGGCGCTAACCGCCGTAATCTGAGCGATTAGATTCGCCGCATTGCCCTGCACCATTGGCAAAGAAATGGTGGGCGCTTCGGGGGGTGTATTCTGAATCTCGGGCGTCGAATCGCTGTCCGAACCGTGGGACAACTGCACCCCGTCCCAGGCCCGGACGGTAGACGTCCAGACCTCGTGCTTGCGGGTTTCCGACGCCGACAGGGTGTCGGTACTCGAGCCGCCAACATGTACGACGGTGCGCGAACCGTTGGACCACGTATATTCGTATTGAATGGCCTTAGGCGGCACGGCGGGCGAAGTGCTCAGCACCGTCACGGTAGCCACGATATCATCCGTGGTTCTGAGATCTGTCTGTGTGACTTGAACGCCGCCGGGATCCATAGGCGGACGATACCCGTTCGTGCGGAAGTCCGAAGGACCAACAGTCGCCCATTGCGGACTGAACCACGGCCCATGCGGAGGATTAGGCGGCAGCGTGAGGCCTACTTTGGGTGTCAACGGCGTTTGGCCCGCGCCGGGTTCGAGCAGATTGAGCGGTAGGTAAAGAAGTCGCGCGCGCCAATGGAAACCATTCGCTTCGCCGGGCACCGTAAAGGCCTCATCAAAGGTATAGTTCGCAGTCGAAACGTTGATCCAATCCAATGAAATGCCCGTCTCAATCCCGTCAAAGGGCGTTCCATAGGGCTTGACCTCCCATTCCAACTTCGCCGCCATCGCGCCGGTCGGAGGGTTAGCGGCCTCCATTTGTACACGGAAACTCTTTGTCCCGGCATTGATGCCGGGCATGCCAATCAGAGTACTATCGTCACAATACAGTCTGGGCACGCGGGATAATGCTGCCTCTGCATTGCCGAGGAACAGAAACGCCGCGCCTCCCTCGCTCTGGCTGTTGTCGTAATAATATGCGCCAACGAGCACATCTGCGTCGCCGTCCCCGTTCACATCCCCCGCCCCCGACACGCTATACCCGAAATACGCACCAAGCTGGTTCGATTCCAACACTGCCGCCGCACTCCCGGGACTCCTCCCCGCCAGCCCCGACGCCGACCCCAGGAAGAGAAACGCCGCCCCTTCGTCCTCTTCACCGTTGTTGTACCAGGGCGCCCCGACCAGCAC